>CAZIYY010000050.1:0-21642 GCA_964543585.1 uncultured Anaerolinea sp.
CCTTTTTGCTTCTTCTTTCTTTCCACCTCACTTTGCTAAAAAGCCAAAGTCGAGGTTTCCATGTTTATTTTGCTACAACACGTCTAGTTTACCCGCGTGCAAGATACTGTGCCATCGTCGAAAGTGGATGGAGTACTATTTGGGCCAGTTCTTGTCGTCACGCAAGTGTAATTATACGTCGTGGTATTGCCGGTCACGGTATCCACAATTTGGACCACGGCGGTTTGCCAGAAAACAAAATCAACTCTGGCAGTCCAGTTGGAATTGGGACAGCCGCCTTCAAGCCCCGATACGACTGGATTCGCCTCCAGCTCAGGTATCGCCTCCAGAGAGAGAATGACTTTGCCATTTTTTGTAATATCCTGCTTCGGTACATCACGCGTATCTGTAGCATCAACATGCGGGAAATCCCGGCCCGGTGCCTGGTTGCCGCCGTAGTTCGTACAAACCACAGATGCAAACCCGCTGGCATCAAGCTGGAAAGTATAGTCCGTAGAACCAATCCCCCACGCGGTTATGTCTGCAACGAGCGACTTGAGCCCGAAGGTAATTCTCACACCGCCGGCGCCAGCCGGAGAGGCTACCATCATCGCGATCAAGATAGCGCTAAATATGGAATACAGTTTCTTTTTCATAAAACTCCTCACGATCTTCTAAAATAGATTAGGTTTGAAATGCCAACAAATACGAGATAAATTACTTTCTAAGACTATACCTACCTCCTTTTATCGTTACGCATCCGACTGTTAATAATGGATAATTTCTTCCATCCTTAACCGAGCGCCGATTGGTTAATGAAAAACTGCCGAAGATTTTTACTTCGGCAGTCTGGCGGTCTGCGCCGGTTCACTCGCAGATCCATGACATTGCGTCCCCGCCTCGCGGTGGGTTTGCCCTTTCGGTATTCAGTAACCTTGTAATTTTTAAGTCTTGCCTTGCTCCTTGGAAGAGCATAATGACTTACTGAAATTATAAAGTTAGGAGTCTCTAACAACAAGACATAATAAAGGGGAAAAGGTTACAATATGCTTGCGGAATTGCCTTTCTTGCGCGCCGAGTATATGATTTCATTGTAAGATTTTAGGATCATTGGCTGATACAATTGATTGCGAGGAGTGTGAACTGATCAGCAATATGAAGGAATTATGAACTCGAAACAAATTATAATTAGCAGGGAAAATCTCGATCATGTTACAAAATTATTCCAAACATGTCATGTATGAGATCATCTTCTTAAGAACCATTCTATGAGCGAACACGAACAACTTGAGCAAGCCATCGCTGCGATTGAGGCCCAAAGGTTAACGCTGGGGAACGAGATCGTTGATATTGCCTTGGGTTCTATGCGCGAAAAACTGGCGGCGCTGGAGGGACGCCACGAGCCGCAGCAGCGCAAACTGGTCACTGTGCTTTTCGCGGATGTTTCTGGCTTCACTGCCATGGCAGAGACAATGGATCACGAGGAAGTCAGCCAGGTGATCAATTCCCTCTGGTCTCGGGTGGATAAGGCGATTCTCGATCAGGGGGGGCGCATTGACAAACACATTGGCGACGCGGTCATGGCTCTTTTTGGCACTCCTATCGCGCAGGAGGATGATCCGGAGCGCTCAATACGCGCCGCGCTAAAAATCCAATCCGAGATCACAGCCTGGAAAAAAGAGTTTGACGATCCTAAAACCAACCAGCCTTCACGAGCGCAAAATATCCAATTGAGGATCGGCATCAATACGGGTCCTGCCCTGCTTGGCACGGTCGGCACCACAGGCGAATACACCGCCATAGGCGATACAGTGAATCTGGCAAGCCGGCTCGAACATGCCGCGCCGCTGGGGGGAATTCTCACCTCGCATGATACGTACCGCCACGTGGGCGGCATCTTTGACGTCACCGCGCTCGAGCCCATCAGCGTCAAAGGCAAGAGTGAGCCGGTCCAGGTCTATGTTGTGAACGGCATCAAACCCCGTTCATTCCGGGTCACGACGCGCGGCGTGGAAGGCATCGAGACGCGCACGGTCGGACGCGAATCCGAACTTGAGATGATGAAGGCTGTATTTGAAGCAACCGCAAATCGACAAACGATGCATCTGATCAACGTTGTCGCCGAGGCAGGCCTGGGCAAAACGCGCCTGCTTTACGAATTCGGCAAGTGGGTCGAATCTCAGGAGCGCCCGATATGCCTCTTCAAAGGGCGCGCCGCCCTCGAAATGACTCAACTCCCTTATTCACTCGTTCGCGATATTCTCTCCAACGCATTTGATATTCAGGATAGCGATTCAGCCGCCGCCGCGCGCGACAAATTAAGACTCGGTATTCTAAATTACGTTGGGAACGCTGAGGAGGCTGTCAAATATGCCCACTTCATCGGACACCTGATTGGATTCGATTTTTCAACGAGTCCGCATCTGCAAGGTATTCTCGGGGATGCGCGGCAGATCCGCGACCGGGCTTTTCACTTCGTCGCGCTATTTTTCGCGGAAGTCACACGCGGTCGAACAGGGCTAATCTTCCTCGAAGACATCCATTGGAGCGATGGCGGCTCATTAGACCTCTTGGATTACCTGATGAATACGCGGACTGACCTGCCCATCTTGATTATCGGGCTGACAAGGCCCACGTTTCTCGAACAACGCCCAGACTGGGGAACGGGACCTGTGCAATCCATGCGGCTGGATATGCTGCCACTCTCCGAAAATCATTCTCGGCTGTTGATCGCGGAAATATTGAAGAAAGTTCCTATGATTCCACCCGCATTGGCGGACCTGATCGTGAAGAAAGCCGAAGGAAGTCCATATTACATCGAAGAGTTAATCAAGATATTGATCGAAGGCGGAGTCATTGTCAGAGGCAAGGACCAGTGGCAGGTGGGGATGGATCGACTCGCCGACTTGAAAGTGCCGGCAACGTTGACTGGTCTACTACAGGCGCGCCTGGACAGCCTCCCCATAAATACGCGAGAAACCCTGCAACAAGCCTCGGTCGTGGGGCGCGTTTTCTGGACCACTGTCGTGGAGAACATGCGCAGCCCTGAACCGCAGTATGCCAATACCCCGGTCGTTGTCAATGATCAATTGAGCGCGTTGAGGACCAAGGAATTAATCTACCAGTATGAAGATTCTGCCTACTCTGCCATGCCAGAGTATATTTTCAAAAGTATGATGCTTCACGATGTCACTTACGAAAGCGTGTTGTTGAGATTGCGGCGCGTCTATCACTTTCAGGTCGCGGAAGGACTGATACGGTTGAGCGGAGAACGCGTAAATGAATATGCGGGACGCGTGGGCGAACACTACGAACGCGCGGGCGAGTTATTGAAAGCCGCGGACTGGTATGTCCGCGCGGGGAGGCAGGCGCAGGACACCTACGCGCCCGAGACAGCAGCAGCTTATTATGAAAAAGCGCTTGCTTTTCTCAGTGCCGGCGGAGAGGCTGAGCAGGTCTCGCAACGCCTGGATATACACCTGAGATTGAGCGAAGTATTGAATTGGCAGGCTCGGTATACTGATGCAATAGATAACTATCGCGCAATGCTGAAACTCGCGGAAGAGAATGAAGACATTGTCGCCCAGTCGCGCGCTTTGCAGGGATTGGCGGCATCCCTCGGATACCAGGGTGATAACCGCGCCGCGCTAGAAAATGCCATGCGCGCCGAGACATTGGCGCGGCGCGCCAATGCCCGCCTTGAACTTTCCCGCGCGTTATGGAGTCAAGGCTCCTCCAGATATCGGTTGGGAGAAGGGCAGATGGTCCTGGCTCTGGGCGAACAAGCATTGAATATTACTATTGAGTTAAATAATCGCAACGAAAAGGCGCGTATTCTGAATTTACTTGGCGCGGCGCATTATTTACTCGGGCATTACGACCAGGCGGAAGACTATTGGGAAAACGCATTGTCCCTTTTTCAGGAACTTGGTAACCGCCAACAAGTGATGGATGTATTGAGCAACCTGGGGGTGATTGCAGATGCGCGCGGCGATTACACCAATGCCTTCCAGCGTTACGATAGCGCACTGCAGATCGCCCGCGAGGTAGGGCATCGTGATGGAGCAATTGTGTTCCTTACCAACCGGGGAGGTATGCAGGCTGCGCTGAAAAATTACGACGCGGCTGATGCTGATCTCCGAGAAGCCCTCAAAATGGCAGGTAGCATCGGGTCGTGGATTGTGCCGCAAACATTCGTCTATCACTCCGAAGCATTGCTGGGGCTGGGGAATGTTGAACAAGCTCTTTACTCCGCGAAACAGGCGCTTTTCCTGGGAATTGAAGACAGCGCGCCGGAATATATCGGCATGGCATGGAGAGCTCTGGGTATGGTATCCGCCCAAATCGGCGCCCCTATCAGTATCAAAGAAAAAGGAACCGGCCACGCGGTGGATTACAACCCCAAAGCCTGCTTCCATAATAGCAATAGAATATTTACCGAGATAGAAATGGACGGCGAACGCGCCCGCACTTTGCGTGAGTGGGCAAAGTATGAAATCAAATTAGAGGACAAGGAGCAAGGCGCGAAGTTGTGGCAGGAAGCGCGGGATATTTTTGCCAAACTCGGCGCGCAGATGGAAGTGGATCGCATGAATGAATTGCCCGGGTGAAATCTCTGGGCTCGGACCGCTTGCTGTCCGAAATTCCAGGAGCAAGCTCCTGGACTCCAGAGTTAAAAGGGAAGGCCTGCAAACAAATCAGTTTCCACTTTGCGTCCACTGTTCACAAGACTGTATGCGCGGTAGAAACTCCCAATACCAAAGACCTTACTCAACTCATCCAATGACCACTCCGCAATCGGACCATAGCCGGGCAGTTGTGACTTGTGACACTGGATCGCTTTTTGCACCTTGTCTATGTATTGGTTGTTATCGAGCCGCGTGGTGATCTGCCAATCCTCCCAGCCAACGTGATGACGCGTCGCGCCATCCACTTCCATGTGGAAGCCGCCAAAGGCTTCATTTGCCATTCTTGTAATATCTACTGAATCAACCATGTAATAGAACTTCGACACGCGTTGAGGTGATTGACCATCTGCGAAACTCGCATCTGCTGCGAGAGCCAGCGCGCCCGCGCTAAACTGCGAAAGAGCGATGTGATCGGGATGCCCGTAGTTCCCATCAGGAGAAAAAGTTACGACGACCTGCGGCTTGATGCGGCGAATCTGCGTAGCAATTTTTCCGATGGCCTCAGTTGGATTTGCCTGATCCACATCGCCATCAATGTAATCCAAGAAGTTGACCTCGCGCAGACCCAACCGCTCCGCCGCGCAGCGCAACTCGGCCTCGCGGATTTTTGCGACTCCTTCGAAGCCCGGGTTTGGTCCTTCGGAATCGAACCAGCCTCGCTCCCCACGCGTCGCGCACACGAGATAGGTTTCGACACCTTCCGAAGAGTAACGCGCCAGCGTTGACCCCAGCCCCATCGTTTCATCATCGGGATGTGGAAATATTGCGAGTAATTTCAACGGATCGTTCATAAAATCTCCTACATTGGTCATCATTCTTGCGCCTGTGATTGGACTCGCTCAAATTCAAGCATGAACTGGTCGGCGATCACTGGATTGTAAATGATAATGAGGTTCTCGTCATTCTTCTCTTCGGCGCTCTGGGAGAAATTATAGGAACCAAATGCGACGATTTTTTCGTCAACGATAAAAACTTTGTGGTGCATTTGTCCCGCGTTGCCGTCTATTCGCACATCCAAGCCTGCCTGCCGAAATGGATCGAACTCTGTGCCGGTGTTGGAGGCAATCTGTTCCTTGTCCATTACGCCTTCGATGGTTAGACCTGCCTCAGCCTTATCGCGAACCATCGCGCCCAGGTCGTTTGAGGTAAATGAAAACGCGAGAAAGTAAATACTCTCCTCGGCGCTGTTCAGCAAATTAACAAGTTTATTAAGGACTCCATCATCGGGCGAGAAATAGATATCCAGGCGCGTGCCGTCAATCGTCACGGTGGGATTCGGCGTTGCCGCAACGACATCGGGACCAAACTTGTCGTCTTCGAACATCTCATTGAATTCAACAAAATAATCTTCAGCGATTTTCGTTGAATGAATCCGCATTAGGTTATTGTTGTCCTCATATGTGCCCGAGTCTGTGAAGTTCATCGCGCCAAGCCAAACCTCGGACTTGTCTATAACCATAAACTTATTATGCATCAAGCCCTGGCGGTTATCCCCGATAATAGGAATACCAGCTTCGATCAATTTTTGCGGATCGGAACGATCCATATTCGTTGACTCCATCACCAATCGGACCTGCACACCGCGATTGTGGGCATTGATCAGGGCAGAACGAACACTGTTCAAACTGATGCTGTAAGCGGCAACGTCAATGCTCAAGCGGGCCGCGTCAATCGCATCCACCAGCGGGCCATCCACACCCCCGGATATTTGAGAGGCAAACGGACTGGCTGGGTCTGTAAAATACAACTCAAACCATGCGTCTTTCACGCCATAGCCAACTTTAAGCGGAACAGGCGTAATGTCAGTACCGGGTGTTGAGGTGATGTCAACTTCGGGGGTCGGAGTTTGTGTTACTTCGCCACAAGCGGAAATCAGAAGACAAAGGGCGAATAAAAAAGATAAAAAACGGTAATGCGGTTTCATGATATGTCCTTAACTCACCTTACGTACCTTTATGCTCTCACAGACCGCCTTTGAAGACAACTGTGTAAGGTGAGTCCTTAAATTGTTTTTTGTAAGCAAAGCGCGCCTCGACCACCTACTTCTCTGCCTTCCCAACCAACTCATCAATCCTATCCATCTTCCAGAATCTCAAAACCTGACCCCCCAGGACGATTTTGCAAAACAACTTCTTGAACCAATCGGGCGCAAAAGGCAACTGTCCTTTAAAGGTAAGTCTGAGATGCGTGCCGCCTGATTCGATTGGAATAAAATGAAATGTCATCAAAAGCGAACTCGAGGTTCCATGTGGTGTGTGGAGGACCGTGTAATATTCAATGGGGCGGAAATCGAGCACATCTTCGACAACGACTTGATTTTTTCCATGCACGCAATGATTGCGCGCGCCCGTGCCGCTTCGTCCGCGCACGCGCAGGATGGGGATGATATCGCTGTGCATCCATTGTCCACGCTTCATCGGGTCGTTGAACCATTCCCAGATAACATGCGGAGGCGCGGCGTAATCATATTCCAAAACGTGATGCGCTTCTTCGGGAGATAAGAATACGCGTCGCGCATCCGTGATTTCTTTGTATCGTTGATGCAAATTCAGGCTGAAGGTTTTTACGTTCCCGATATGCTCATATGATTCGGTCGACGCGTGCAAGCCGTCAGGTCGCAATGCGAGATGTTCAAGTCCCTGCGCGGTGAACATGGCATAGGCTTTCCAGCCCGTTATTTCTGCAAGATGATTCTTGAGCAAGCGATGGATGAGATTGACATCCGTGCCGATGAGTTCTTTGGTGCCCATGATGTCCTGCTCGAAGTAGTCGCCGTGATGGAGGATGAATTTCAAATCCAGGGTTGGGATGGCGCGGCAGGCTTGACATGTGCAGGTCGTTCGGCGGTGCGCGGCTTCGCGTTTATCGCGGAATGCGACGTAGGTCGTTTCGATTAATTCAAAAAGGGATTCACCGCGCGGGATTTTATTTTCAGCGGCATAAGCGAAGACAGCGTCGCCCTCGATTTTATGGATGGTCAATTGCCCCCTGAGACGCATAATAATGACTTCGAGCAATTCGCTGAGAATATCCTGCGAGTGTTCCAGTTCTGTCCCCGCGACAAAAGACGTATAACCTGAAATATCTGCAAGAAGCAGATAACCGTGTTGTGTTTCATTCACGGTCATTCACTCTTCGTCTTTGCAAATTCTTCCCCAGCCATTTGCGCGGCTTTACGGAGCGCATCATCATAATGATGCTGGTACAAGATGACGATGCGCGCCATCACACGCCGAACAAAACGCGGCAGAGGCATACGCATTTGCATCACGTCATGCACACGCGTCCCGCCGTTGGGAAGCGGCTCAAAACGAAACGTCTCCGAAAAGGTTTTCTTTCCGTTCTCGAATGAATCAGCCGTTGAATATTCGAACGGACGCCAATCCAGCGTGATTTCGGCGCTCACGCTCTTTCCATGCGCACAGTGATTGACCGCGCCTTTGCCCGCGCGTCCTTTGGGTCTTTCGCCCATGGACCAGTGAACGTGGTCCACCCAAAGGTTGCGTTTGATGGGGTCTTGGATCCATTCCCAGGCCACAGCAGGAGGCGTGGGAAAGTCAACGCGTACGATTAAGTCCGCATCCTTTTCGTCAATCATGATGCGACGCGTGTCTGTGATTTCCTTGTAACGTTTATGCAGGTCAATGTTATAGGTCTTTATTTCCCCCAAGTGCTCATATTCTTCCATCTGAACGTGCGTGTCTTCAAGATTCAATTTGAGATGGTCGAGGCATCCCTCAGTGAACATCATATACGCGCGCCAGCCGGTTGCCTCACTGACGTGATTCTTCGAGAGGCGGTGAATCAAATTTACATCGGACCCAACCAGTTCACGCGCATTGCCGATATTCTGAACGATGAAGTCTCCATGATGCGCGATGAATTTCAAATCAAGCGATGGGATGTTCTGGCAGGCGGCGCACGTGCAGGTCGTTTTGCGGCGCATGGAAACCTGCCTGTCGCGGAAAGCCACGTACATGGATTCCATGAACTCCAGCAGCGTATCGCCGCGCGTGAATATGCTTTCCCCTGCATAAGCAAACACCGCGTCGCCCTCGAGTTTGGAGATGGTCATCAGAGGCTCAAATTTTTCAACAAGCAATTCAAGCAGTTCGGTCAGAATCTCGTGCGAGTGCTCCAGCTCCGTTTTGGCGACGAACGAAGTGTAGCCCGAAATGTCGGCGATGACAAAATATCCGTGTTGGGTAATTGTGGACATGTTTATCTGAATTATACCCCGCGAGAATCTTAGCGCAGAGGAATGATAGCGGACTGCAATTTGCTTGTTCTAAATGGTGACCATAACCGACCGCAGAGATCGTGTTCAGAAGTGAATATCTAACGCAAAGACGCAAAGGCGCAAAGTTTTCTTAGCGGGTTCGCGCCTTTACGTTGAGATTGTATGTTCATCGTCAAGTATCGAAAGATGTGTGGATGCCTCTGCTATAATCTTCGCGCATGGCTAACAACGCAAACAGACAAATCGCGCGCGCGGCGGGGACAGTGATGTTCGCGATCCTATTCGGTCAACTCGCGGGACTTGCGCGCGGCATTCTTGTGGCACGCGCGTTTGGCGCCTCTCTCCAACTCGATGCGTTCTTCGCCGCTAACCGCGTCAGTGAGACCCTCTTCCTGCTCGTCGCGGGCGGCGCGCTTGGCTCTGCATTTATCCCGACGTTCACTGGATTGCTCGCGCGCGACGAAAAAGATTCCGCCTGGAGACTGGCTTCCGCGCTCGCGAACGCGGTCACTCTGACCCTCAGCCTGCTCGCCGTTATCTTAGCCGTGTTCGCCCCGCAAGTTGTTCGCTACGCGCTCGCCCCAGGCTTATCTGCCGACCCTGAACTTTTCGCACTCACGATTGCTTTGCTTCGTATTCAATTGATTTCAGCAGTTCTCTTCGGCTTGGGCGGACTCATTGTCGGCATTCTCAACGCGCATCAAATCTTCCTCATCCCCGCGCTCACTCCTGCTTTGTATCAACTTGGAATCATCTTCGGCGCAGTCTTTCTCGCGCCCAAAATGGGAGTCTACGGTCTCGCATGGGGCGTTGTGATTGGGGCAGTGTTTTACCTCATCATTCAAATTCCCGCATTAATGAAACTCTTGATTGCGGAGCGTAACACGCAACACGCAACACTCAACTACAACTTCTCCCTCGGCTTCAATAATCCCAACATCCGCCAAGTCCTCCTACTCATGGTTCCCCGCCTGCTCGGCGTCGCTGTCGTTCAACTCAACTTCTGGGTCAACACAAACCTGGCTTCCAAAATGCAGGAAGGCAGTGTTGCCAGCCTCACATACGGATTTTCGCTGATGCTCATGGCGCAAGCCGCAATCGCGCAGTCCATTGCAATTGCCGCCATGCCGACCTTCTCCGCGCAGCACGCGCTCGGCAAAACAGACGAGATGCGCGCCTCGCTCGCGGCAGCATTGCGCGGCATCTTGCTCATGGCATTGCCCGCCAGTATTGGATTAATCCTTTTGCGCGAACCATTGATTTCATTCCTCTATCAGCGTGGCAAGTTCGACGAACACGATGTCCAATTTACAGCCTGGGCTTTGCTCTGGTATGCGGCGGGACTCGTCGGTCACTCCATCATGGAAGTTCTGACTCGCGCCTTCTACGCACAACAAGACACAAAGACCCCTGTAGTTATCGGTACGATTGCAATGGGATTGAATGTAGTCTTTAGTTTTCTATTCTCAAATTTATTCGCGCAAATCGGTTGGCTTCCTCTTGGCGGGCTGGCATTAGCAAATTCACTTGCCACTGCACTTGAAGCAACAGCATTGTTTATCTTCATGCGAAGACGATTGAGCGGCATTGAAGGCAAATCCATTGCGGATGGCGCGTGGCGCGTCTCGCTGTCCGCGCTGGGGATGGCAATCGGCTTGGTGTTCTGGATTCAGGCGTCGGGTAGTGTGGCGCGCTGGGTTGTCACATTGGGAGGAGTCGCTATCGGGGGAGTCGTCTATTTGGCGGGAGTCGTAATTCTCAAGGTCCCTGAAATAAGATTGCTCGCCCGCGCGATGAGCAACCGATTGAGACGATAAATTACCACTCAAGCCAAGACCCTAAAGGTCTCCATTGGAATCAATTATGCGCTTCAAGCGCGAATTTCTTTGAAATACAGGTTTTCAGTTTGGCAGGAAAGACCTTTAGGGTCTGCGTTTGCAGGGGAGGCTGGGTTGTTAAAACCCAAAAGCGATAAAAAAACCGATAAAAAAGCCAAAAACACTTGAATTCACCCCTCGCGGCGTGCTATAGTGGGTTTGCATGTTTTGTGCACAAATCGAAATCTTACACAAGTAAAGGAGATTACTATGGCACAGACAATTGATTTGTATGAGGGGAATGGGGCGAGTCAAAGCCTCTTACAAAGTCTAATATACGAAAAAGGAAAGTCAATCAACCTAACAAACACTGGAGGAGTCCCACCAAACGACGAGATTAAGTCGTGTGCGCTACACGATCTTCCACCTGGGGCACTGCTCTATTTCTATGACAATGCTGGTGGAATGAGAAATGATGATTGGTGCGAGATCGAAGTTAAGAAGACACACCAACAGTATGTAGTTCGGACTCTTGAGCGGACTTACGAGGACGAATATGTAAGAGTGACCTATCACCATCACAACGGTCTCGATGGGAAAGTCTCTCGAATTGACATGTTGTGAGAAAGACTTGTAGCTCTGGCAGAGCCATTTTGGAAGGCGAACTCAAAGATTGATCTAAAAGGAGTCTAAAATGAAAACCAAACTTTTCTTGATCGTGTTTACAGTTCTTGCGCTTGTCGTCACTTTCGGATGGAGCACAAGCGCCGCTCTTGCAGACACACCCTGCAATCCCGCTTTCGTCACGCAATCGGGCAGTGTGATCACAGTGAAACCGACCGGCGTGGATGACACAGCAAACCTGCAATGCGCTTTCGACGCGGCTGTGGCGTCTGGTCCCGGCGTAGATGTGCGATTGCGTTCGGGAACTTTTCACACAGGGCAGATTGTTGTGAATGATTTTCACGGTAAATTCACAGGCGCGGGTGTAAATAAAACAACCGTGTTCAATTTGCCAAATTTATATGTAACGCCAGTGGATGCGTTCAACAATCCACCATCAGCCTATAATCCCTGGCCCGCACTTTTTGCTTTCGTTGACGGAGATTTTGCAATTACCGATCTGGCGATCCATATTGTTGGCGATGATCTAACAACTGGATGGACAGTCTTTGGCATCTCTCCGCCTATCGAAGAACTGGCTCTCGCTCTCGTGATTACAGGAACCCATGCGGATGCTCGTATTGAACGGTTTCTTCTTCAAGGCGAAAAGATGGAAGGCTCCTTATTCGGATACAATGTGTTAAACGGCATCTTCTATGAAGGCAATATTGGGGAGTTTCCGCCCGCTATGTCCGGCTCATATAGCCTCTCCAATTCGACCATTCGAACCATCGCATTTGGAACCCCGGTTTTCAACCTCGTGGATGCATTTGTTGTCGTCAGTCACAATCGCTATGAAGATACTTTCTTCGCAATGGATGCCTCTGATGTGCAATACAGCAGCCTTGAATTCTCAAATAACAAAGTTGCCAATTCGGTGTTCGGCTTTGATTTGTGGAATTTGCTTGCTCCCCAGGATGTTGGATCGAATTTCTTAATCAGGAACAATGTGTTGAGCGGTGAAATAGGTATAGCATTCGAGCAGACCTTTGGCGAAGGAAACCAATGCCTGATCCTTGGAAACAATGTGCAGAATATCACTGATCTTGGAATATTTCTGGGGACTGGAACTACAGGCTGTACAGTTGTGGGCGGCAGTAACAAAACAAATGTGCTTGATCTCGGAAGTGATAATGTTTTGGTCGGCGTCAATAACATGGGGGCGGGTGTTGGACCGAATATTCAAACCCTTAGGAAACTAAAAAAGTAGTCGGGGAATGCCCGGTGATGAATCGGCTCTCCGCGCTTATAATGAGCGCGGAGAGCCGAGTCGCCACGAAGCAATCTCCTATTGAAACAGGGGATTGCTTTGACGGAAGTTTGTCCTGCCGAAGGTGTCGAAGGGAACATCGTCTTCGCAATGACATGCTTCATTCGGGAGCGAGTCTATGGATGAGCAATCGTTTGGTCGTTACGTCCGCCAGCGCCGCCGCGAAATGGATTTGACGCAGGAGGAATTAGCGCGGCGCGTCGGTTGCGCCGCCATCACCCTCCGCAAGATCGAAGCGGAGGATGCGCGCCCATCGGTGCAGATCGCAGAGCGGCTTGCCATGGCGCTCGCGATTCCGCTGGATGAACGCGCCGAGTTTGTGCGCCGCGCCCGCGCCATACGCCCTGAACCCGAAGAAGCGCCCACGCCGCCGCCAAGTCTCGCTGAGATTGGCTTGGAAGACTTAACGGGCCGCGCCATTCGCGGTTATGCATTAAGCGAAAAAATCGGCAGTGGGGGAATGGGGATTGTGTACCGCGCCACCCAACCAATTGTTGAGCGTGAAGTCGCGGTCAAGATCATCCTGCCCGCCTTTGCCAACCATCTCGATTTCATTCGCCGCTTCGAAGCGGAGGCGCAGCTTGTCGCGCGGCTCGAGCATCCGCATATCGTGCCGTTATACGATTACTGGCGCGAACCGGGCGTCGCCTATCTTGTGATGCGCTTATTGCGCGGCGGGAGCATGCAGGGACTTTTGCAGGAAGGCGCGTTGCCGGTGGAAAGCGTGGCGCGCCTGCTGGAACAAATTGGTTCGGCGCTCATTGCCGCGCATCGCATCGGCGTTATTCACCGCGACTTGAAGCCCGCCAACATCCTGCTCGATGAAGATCAGAATGCCTACCTCGCCGATTTCGGCATCGCCAAGAATCTGGGCAACCCGGAAGTCAGCGAACAAACCCAGGCGGGCGCGGTCATCGGTTCGCCGAAATACATGTCGCCTGAGCAAATCCGTTCTCTTTCGGTCAGACCTCAAAGCGATATTTATTGTCTCGGCGTGATGCTGTACGAAATGCTGACCGGCAAAGCGCCCTTCGTCGGCCCCACGCCCATTGACTTTATCCAACAGCATATCTCCGCGCCCATGCCTGCGCTCTCTGCCAACCGAACGGGTCTGCCTGCTTCGCTGGATGTGGTCATCGCGCGCGCCACTGCAAAAGAACCTGAAAAACGTCATTCAGATGTTTCAGAGTTTCTCCAAGAATTTCATCAAGCGATGAGCGGCTTGATCGCCCGACCCGTGTCCATTTCTGATGAAGACGAAGTTCCTGTCGGTGAAGTGACGAATCCTTATAAGGGATTGCGCGCTTTCGCCGAGGCGGACGCTGACGATTTCTTTGGACGCGAGACGCTCATCCAACAATTGTTGGCGCGTCTCAGCGAGGGCGGGGATTTGTCGCGTTTCCTGGCAGTGATCGGTCCGAGCGGAAGCGGCAAATCATCGGTGGTGAAGGCTGGACTTCTGCCTGCTTTGCGGCGCGGCGGATTGCTTGGTTCTGAGAACTGGTTCTATGTGGATTTACTACCAGGACCGAATCCATTTGAAGAATTGGAAGCGGCATTATTACGCGTGGCGGTCAACCCGCCCGCAAGTCTGCTCGATCAACTCAGGGATGGGGATCGCGGCTTGATCCGCGCGGTCAATCGGATACTGCCCAACGATGCCTCTGTGGAACTCGTGCTGGTCATTGATCAGTTTGAAGAATTATTTACATTGGTGGCGAGCGAAGATGAACGCGCGTTATTTTTGAGCAACATTGTCACAGCCATTCTCGATGAACGCAGTCGTGTGCGCGTGATTGCCACCTTGCGCGCGGACTTCGTTGACCGTCCGTTACGATACGTGGATTTTGGCGAGTTGGTGCAACGCCGCAATGAACTCGTCCTGCCGCTCACAACCGATGAACTGGAACGCGCCATACTCAGCCCTGCAAAACGAGTCGGGTTGAAGATCGAATCAGGTTTGATCTCAGCCATCCTGCGCGATGTGAGTGATCAGCCCGGAACATTGCCGTTGTTGCAATATGCCCTCACTGAACTCTTTGAGAATCGCAATGGCAATACATTGACCAAAGCCGCGTATGATGAGATTGGAGGCGTATTGGGCGCGTTGGGTCGGCGCGCAGAAGATGTGTATGCGCGTTTAGATGAAAGCCAGCAGGCAAGCGCGCGCCAGTTGTTTTTGCGTCTCGTCACGTTTGGCGAAGGTGTGGAAGATACGCGGCGGAGAGTCCTGCTTGGGGAACTGGAGCAACTACAGGCGCCTGCCCTCCCGAAAGAGCATCGGGACGATGTGAGCCGTGTCGAAGGGACGCGCGAAGCGGCTCGTCATTCTTCCGTTACCGAAATTCTCGATACGTTCAATAAGTCACGTTTGCTCACGTTCGATAATGATCCCATCACGCGCGGTCCCACTGTCGAGGTGGCGCACGAAGCGTTATTGCGCGAATGGACGCGCCTGCGCGCGTGGCTGGACGAAAGCCGCGCGGATGTGCGTTTGCAAAGACAACTGGCGGACGCCGCAAGCGAGTGGCAAAACGCGGATCGCGATGAAAGTTTCCTGTTGACCGGCGCGCACCTGGCGCAGTTCGATGTTTGGAGCCAAACCACCGAGGTCGCATTGACCCAGCACGAGGGAGACTATTTGCGCGCGAGCCTTGACCTGCGCATGAAAGAAGAAGCCGCACAAGTTGCTCAGCAAGCGCGCGAAGCGACTCTCAAACAACGCGTTCAACGCGTGTTGCAAGTGCTGGTTGGTGTCTTCTTGATAGCGGCGATTGTCAGCGGCGGGTTGGCGATATGGGCGAACAAACAACGCGAGGAGGCATTGCGACAAGCGAGTATTGGTTTGGCGTCGCAAGCGCTGTTGGAGTTGGATGGAACATCACCGGAACGCTCGGTATTGCTGGCGTTGGAAGCCGTTGAAAATTATCCGTATACCTGGCAGGCGGAGCAAGCTCTTGGTCAAATTGTGCGCGAGTTTCGGTTGCGTCATATCGTCCCGGGGCATGGTGCTACTGTGTCGGATGTTGCATGGTCGCCTGATGGAACGCGGCTCGCTACATCCAGCAGGGATGGGACAGTCAAGATATGGGATGCGGCATCGCGGGTGGAACTGCTCTCCATTGACGCTCATGCGGCATTTGACCCGGACATGACCACTGGTGAATTTGCGACGGGTGAATCAGGTGTTCGAGCGCTGGCATGGTCACCTAATGGACAACAGATTGCCACACTGGGCAGCACGGATAAGACAGCCAGTATATGGGACTCTAAAACGGGTGAGAAAATAACCGGTTTCACCGGTCACTCGGATTGGGTGTTGAGCGTAAGTTGGTCGCCCGATGGTAAGCGCATTGTTACCACAGGCAAAGATGGCACGGCACAGATATGGGATCCAGCCACAGGCAAGAACCTTCTGACGCTTTCTGGACATTCTGGTTCAGTTAATACAGTAGATTGGTCGCCAGATGGTTCACGCATCGCGACCGCCAGCGAAGACGGCGTCATTAAACTATGGGATGCAGATATGGGCGACGAAATCATCACCTTGTCCGGGCATACCGGCGTGGTGTGGAATGTGGCTTGGTCACCGGATGGAACCCAACTCGCCAGCGCGGGCGAAGACGGCACAATCCGAATCTGGGACGTTTCGACTGGCGAAGAGATATCCGATATTCGATCTTCAAGCGCATTCTGGGATGTGACGTGGTCGCCAGATGGAAGTGAACTTGCCTCAGCCAATGCTGATGGTTTAGCACAGGTGTGGGACCCAGCTACTGGTGCCGAGATATTTATGCTTGCCGGGCGTACACCGGAACAATTCACAATCACCTGGTCACCGAATGGTGAATGGCTGGCAACCACGGGAGGGGCAGACTTCGCGGTCAGGATTTGGACAGCATCTCCCGACTATCTAACACTCTCCGGCATACATGCAGAATCAGCAGATTGGGCTATGTGGTCGCCAGATGGAAACCATATCGCTACCGGAGCAGGTGATTTTCTTGCCGCTATTTGGGACGTCAAGACCGGGGAGGCTATTCACACGCTTTCCGGGCATACGAATTGGGTTCAACAGGCAGTGTGGTCACCAGACGGTACGCGGGTTGCCACAGCGAGTTGGGACAATACTGTCAAGATATTTGACGCGTACTCCGGAACAGAAATTCTGACGTTCACCGGGCATGTTGCCGACCCACCGAGCAGACTTGTGGGAACCTCTGCTATTCTCAATGTCATATGGTCGCCAGACGGCGCGCGTATTGCTAGTGCGGGAATTAGCGGTTGGGTAAGAGTATGGGATCCTAAAACCGGGGAAGAATTATTCGCCTTCCGTACGAATGAAGATATATCCGAAGGTATGGCATGGTCACCAGATGGCACGCGGATCGCCACTTGCGCAGAACCTCAAGTGCTTCAAATGTGGGATGCGGCTACAGGCGAGTCGATCTTTGGCGGATTTGTCAACAATACAACCAATCTCACTATTGCTGAATTCATACCAGGGTGTCTAGGGTTTTCCTGGTCGCCAGATGGTGGGCGAATCGTTGCGGCAGGTTTCACTATTCCCCCGACTGTTTGGGATGCAGAAACGGGTGAACAACTACTAACATTTGCCGGGCACTCAACAGGAGTCATTGGCGCGGCTTGGTCTACAAACGGCACACGTATTGCCACTGGCGATAATGCGGGTGTAGTGAAAATCTGGGATGCTCAGACGGGCGCGGAATTATTAAGTATCAAGACGGATCATCCCTACTTATGGGGATTGGATTGGTCGCCGGATGGCTCGCGCCTCGTCGGTGCGGGCGGTACAACATCCGTGACTGTATGGCGTGTGTGGCAATCTGTCGAGGATTTAATCGAGTACACTCATGAGTGTTGCGTCGTGCGCGAACTCACCCCCGAGGAACGTCAGCAGTTTGGGTTGCCGTGAGGGTTATAAGTGAGTGTCATCTGCAGGGGCGACCCTTCAAGGTCGTCAAGATATTTTGCTCTCGCTGGGCGGGTCACCCCTACTGGGTAACATCAGTTATTAATCATGGCACATAGGGCGGCAAATCCATGACGGTAAAAACGTTCGCGGTTTGTTCGACGGAGAATGGAAACATGCTCGTTGTGACGCCGATGGTCTCTCCACAGCAGAGTCCCTGTTTGAATAATGTGCCATCCTCGTTGCTGAATTCCACCCAGAAATGATGGCTATCCACTTCAGAGGCGCGATAGGTGATGGTGCGCGGGGCGAGGCATTGCAACCCGTTTTGCGAGCAGGCGCGTTCAAAGAGCGCGGGGAGATCAGCGCGGGGGATATCGGGATTCCAGGTTTCCAGAAGATCGGTATCGCCGCCATACAATTTTGCGGCGAGCGCGTAATCGCCGGTATGCAACGCCACAAGGTAATCCAGCAGACCCTGCCGCGCATTATCCACATCGGGTCCCGCTGTCGCGGCATAGCCGAGTTGAGAATCCAGGGTCGCGGCGAATGCGATGATCTCGCGCATCGTTTCTTCGTCAGCCTTTTCTTGACCATTTCCTGAAAGCGCGAGCGTAATCGTCATTCCATCGGCAATCGGCGCATTGCTGTCGTTGTAATCAATATTGCTCAAGCCATCTACCCAGCCAAACAGTTTTTCGAGGTCTGAAGCGGTGAGATAAGTCTCTGCGTTGAAACCTTTGCAATCGGAGGCTGTCACCCAGCCTGTGAGATAAACAGCCACGTCATCACAGAACCCGGCAACGCCGCCTTCGCGATGCCAGGCAAAAGCCAACGACCATGACGCGTACGCGCCTCCCGCTTGCGCGGTTTGGAACATAAGTCTCGCCCATTCAGCGATGGCGCGTTTTTCGGCATCTGACGGAACGAGATTCCCAGCGCCTTTGAAGATCAGACTCCCGGCAATTGTTTCAGCAGTGAATGAAGCGTAGATACCGGAAATTTTTGAGAGACGCGGCTCGTGACCCGTCGCGCTCGTTGGAGAATTGGTCAGTACGCCTCCACATTCTCCATGGGACAGACTCGCAGATGAAAATGCCGCCATCTGACAGGGGGAATCGTTGCTTTCCCAGATCAACAGCGCGCCCGTTGGCTTCGTGTTGGAAGCCGCTGGTGATGTTGGAGTAGATGAAATCGCCAGCGGAGATTCCGTAACGGAGGCTCCGCAAGCAGAGAGTAACAGGCTCATCATCGCAAGAAAGGGGAAAACTTTTGCAGCCACGTTCGCTCCTGTCACCGCCATATCAGCCACTGCGCGCTTGCCACAATGAGACCAAGCAGGATGCCACCCGCGACCTCCAGCGGCGTATGCCCGATCATTTCCCGTAAGTCTTTTTGATTGATCGGGTGACCATGCATTAATTCATCGAAAATCACGTTGATGCGCTGGGCATGAATGCCGGCCTGTTGCCGCACGCCCGCCGCATCGTATGTCACGATCATCGTGATCGCGACGCCCAGCGCGAATAGCGGATTATTGAATCCGTGATACAGCCCGATTGCAAGAGTCGTGGCTGTCATCAAGGATGAATGTGAACTTGGCATGCCTCCTGTTGTGAGCAGTAAAGACCAATTCCAGTGGCGCGTGCGAAGATACTCCAACGGGATTTTGATGATCTGAGCCATTAACCAAGCGGCGAGACCTGCGATGAGCGCTTTGTTTTGAAACACCGCCGACACATTCATTCAGACTCTTCCTCGAATGGGATTGCGTCATCGCCCGCGACTTGTTTCACTTTGAGTTGCGCGGCCTCGAGAAGAACGCTGCATCGCGCCGCGAGAGCCTGCCCCCGTTCAAAGAGTTTTATCGCCTCTTCAAGTTGACTCTGTTCTTCTTCCAATGTTGAGACGATCTGCTCCAGCTCAGCTAACGCCTCTTCATACGATAATTCTTCAACGGGCTTTTCTGTTTTTTTGGAAGATGGTTTTGGCATAAGAACTCCTTGTCATCGCGCTGAACGTAGACGAAGTGCTTGCACCTGTGGAAGCGCTTCGTCTCGAGGTCTTGCTGTCGCTCGACATTCCGCTCAGCGCGAATGTTTGACCTCAAACTCTCCATCACTGACTCTAACGTTCATCACATCCCTCGCCTGCGCGACGCGGGAGACAACACTGCCATCGTCTTTGCGTGTCACAACCGCATATCCGCGCGCAAGCACCGCCAATGGACTCAACGCTTCGAGCCTGCTTTGCGTTCCTTCGACATGCTTCTTTTGGATTTGCAAGCGATGGAAGAGCGCGGAAAAAGCGCGGCGCGAGAACTCGTCCACGCGCTGGGATTCGGACTGGATTCGACGGGCGGGCGAGGCATAGCGAAGTTGCGCGATGAGGGAGGAAAGTACAGATTGTTTTGAAGAAATGATATTGAGGGTGTGTGAGGTAATTAGTGATTGGTAATTGGAGATTGTGACGGCGATGTCTTGAATTGTAATCTGCGTGGCGAGTTCTGCGGCGGCGGTAGGAGTCGGCGCGCGCAAGTCGGCGGCAAAGTCGCAGAGGGTAAAGTCCGTTTCGTGACCGACTCCGCAAATCACAGGTACATCCGACGCGGCGACCGCGCGCACGACGCGTTCATCGTTGAATGCCCATAAATCTTCAATCGAACCGCCGCCCCGGGCGAGGATGATTACATCTGGGGATTGGAGAATTAGAGATTGGATTGCTTTGACTATGGCGGGAGGCGCATCATTTCCTTGCACAGGTGAGGGAGCAAGGATCACTTCAACCAGCGGCAAACGACGTCTTAGCGTATTGAGTATGTCGCGTAACGCCGCGCCGGTTGAGGATGTGACGATTCCGAGCTTCCGCGGCAATTCTGGAATGGGTCGTTTACGTTCAGGGTCAAATAGACCTTCGGCTTCGAGCATGGCTTTGAGCCGCATGAATTCCTGATAGAGCGCGCCCTCGCCAACAGGTCTGATCTGATCGGCATACAGTTGATATTGCCCGCTCACTTCATAGACGCCGATCTTGCCGTGCGCTTCCACTTCCATGCCATCGCGCAGGGGCAGGTTGAGCCGCGCCGCGCTCATCTTCCACATCACGCACTTGAGCGCCGCAGACGAATCCTTGAGCGTGAAATAAATATGACCAGAAGCGGGACGCGAGAGATTCGAGATTTCCCCCTGCACCCACATATCCTGAAGGACTTCATTCTCCTCCAGAAGTTTACGGATGTGGAACGTCAGTTTGGAGACTGTCCATTGCTGTGGGATTTGTGGGGGAAAAAGTGACGGTTGCATTGACGGGAGGATAATCGAAAAAGGAGGAATTCGGAAGGAGGGGATGAAGTACGAAGGATGAATGTTGAAGGTCGCAGATCGAACGTCGAAGGTCAAAAGGAGAAGGTCGAATGATTTTTTTCGCCTATAATTGATGAAGATTTTTATTCGTGTCATTCCGAGCGAACGACACTCGCAGTGCATACACCTGCCCTTGTCTCTTCGGGACGGTGCCAGGGAGTGCAGGTGAGAATCCCTGTGACCGCGGTAGTGATCCTTCGCTCGCAAAGTGCGTGTTCCCTCAGGATGAGTATGAAAAGTATAGAAGGATAACCCATGAATAAGAGATGGATCGAGCCTGTCACGCTTTCGGGTTCAAAAGTTATTTTGGAGCCGCTTGCCCTTGAACATGCAGAGGGCGTTGCTAGCGCCGTCAAAGATGGGGAACTCTGGAATTTGTGGTACACATCCATTCCCTCGCCAAACAAGGTGGAGGAATATATCAAGACAGCATTGGATATGCGCGAGAATGTGGGCGCACTGCCTTTCACTGTCCGCGACAAAGAATCAAATATCATTATCGGGTGCACCCGCTACTTCAACGTGGATGAGGTCAATCAGCGGCTGGAGATTGGTTATACGTGGTATTCAGAAAGTTATCAGCGCACGGCGGTCAATACAGAATGTAAGTATCTGCTCTTGTCACATGCATTTGAAAAACTGGACGCCATCGCGGTGGAATTTCGCACACACTGGCATAACCACACATCC
>CAZIYY010000050.1:21652-26947 GCA_964543585.1 uncultured Anaerolinea sp.
GATTGCGAGATTAGGCGCTAAACAGGATGGGGTGTTACGCAATCACACCAAATCAGCGGATGGAATTTATCGCGATACGGTTGTATTTTCCATTATCAATTTGGAGTGGCCGACAGTAAAACGGTCATTGGAGTATAAATTACAGAATCATAGACCTAATCCCCAAATGGGAGAATCAGGTTTCTTTCGTTAACCGTTTTCAGTCAAATCGTTCATCCTTTATTTTTCGCCATTCATCCTTTATACTCCTCTCATGAATCACCTCTGGTCACCGTGGCGTATGAAATATATCGAAAACAACAAAGAAGAAGCAGGCTGTGTGTTTTGCAACGCGCAAGCCAAAGCAGACAGCGCGGAGAATCTCATTGCGTTTCGCGGTGATCACGCGTACGTGATATTGAATCGTTATCCCTACACAAGCGGACATCTCATGGTTGTCCCGTTTGATCATAAGGCGAATCTCGAAGAACTAGACGCCCAAACCCGCGCGGAAATGATGGAACTCACTGCGCGCGGTATGACCGTCCTGCGCGGAGTGTATAATCCGCAGGCTTTCAACATGGGCGCGAATATCGGCGAAGCAGCGGGCGCGGGGATCAGGGAACATGTGCACATCCACATCGTCCCGCGTTGGGAAGGCGACACGAATTTCATGTCCACGCTTGGCGAGACGCGCGTGCTGCCAGAGTCGCTGGAAGATACCTATCAGCGCGTGAAAAATGGATTTCAAGGAATATAGGCTCGCGCGGCGTCCTCGCCGCCGGGGACGGCGGCTGGAGCAATTTGTGACTGTCACTTAGAATCAAATATGTCTTATTCTGCAAAGTCGTCATTTTTCATTTGGATAATCATAATATCTCTCGCAGTGGGTGGTTGCAGTCCAAACAGTGGGAAAGCGCCAGATGCCTCTGCATCCCAATCATCACCCGCGACTGAATCCTCCATTCCTCTTCAATCGCCAACAGCACAACTTGCGATTGAACCAACGCCGTTTGTCGAAGTAATCAATCCGCTCACGGGTATGGCTGTCGCAGAGCCATCCCTGCTTGAACTTCCTGCGCTGCTTGTTTCAATTTCACACTTCCCTGTTACGGCGCGGCCACAGGCTGGGTTATCGTTCGCGCCGTATGTCTTTGAGATTTACATCACCGAAGGCGCGACGCGTTTTCTCACTACTTTCTATGGTGAGTTCCCCGCGCCTGAAGTTCCGATCACTGGCGATTGCGAAGTGAGGAGGGAAATCTTTACACAAACAAATTTGTTGTTGGGCAACCAGGTTTGGAATGATGAAAACAGGAACCGCATTCACGAGGTGTGGGAGCATGGCATGGGCGGTGTGTGCGTCAATCTGTATGATGCAAACGGCGCATTACTTCAACAAACCACAACCGACAGCAACGGCTATTATGGATTCAACGTTGAGGCGGGAAAATATTTTGTCGAGGTCGTAAAGCCTGCGGGGATGGAGTTCGCTCGGAAGAATGTTGAGGATGGGGATCGGGATAGTAATGTGGATCAGGCGTCGGGTCGCAGTGATGCGTTGGACGTCTCCGCCTCGCTTCTTGATCTGGACGCAGGCTTGATCCCGTTATCCTCAAGCCTCACCTTACCAACAGAACTCCCCGAACCGAAAGTGGGACCTGTTCGCTCGGGTCGTTTGATCTATGCCGACATTGCGGCTTTCTTTCAGGACTCATGCCTGATCTATGCGTTTGCATCTCAAGAGGTATTGGATCAACTGCCCAAATGCGCGTTCGTAACGCACGATATTCAGGGCGGCGGTTATATGTTGGAAATCAGCGAGATGATACAACTCGCAAAGGACAGCAAAAAAGGGGAGATCAACTATTCCAGCAATATCTATTCAGCCCAGCCGCCTGACGGAGGCGCGCCCGCATCACAACTCAACGTGTACATCGCATGGCTCAATCAATCCGGCTGGGTATACGATCCACTTTATGAAAGTTGGTGGCGTTACGTGGACAATGCAGACACGCAGACAGCAGGACTCGTTCATCCCGAAGTTGATCGTCTGACAAGCCGCCAATTGCACTTTGAAAATGTGGTCGTCCTATTTGCCAAACATGATGTTGTCTCGCCGACCAATTTGGATATTCACCTCGAACAAGATTGGATTGGTGATGCACTGTTGTTTAGAGATGGACAAATGTACAAGATCAGATGGAGTACGCGCGCAAGCGCGGAAGAATTGCAAACGGGCCGCCGCAAGCCAATTCAGTTTTTGAATCTCGATGACATTACGCCTTTCCCGCTCAAGCCCGGTCACACATGGATAATAGTCGTCACGCCCGAAACTTCTGTAACTGAAGAATCAGCAGGCGAATGGCTTTTGCGATTTCACCAGCCGCCGGGGGCGAAGTAAAAATCAGTTATGTTACTCTGAGCGAGCGTTAGCGAGCGAAGAATCTCGCATGTCGTTGTGGAGGTTCTTACCTGCACTCCCTGGCATCGTCTCGAAGAGACCCGGGCAGGTATGCGTGCGGTGCTAAGGAACAAAAAGTTCAAAGGCGTCTTTGCCACAGATCTCGCGGATCTACACGAATTTCTAAAATAACAAATCAAAATTCGTGGCTATGGGTTTGGTTTCTTTCGCTTTGAACAGCGACTCTTTCTTGCTGTGGACTTACCCAGAATGACAATAGTAGATAATGTTATGTCTCATAAATTAATCTTATTATTTCTTCTTTCAATTCTCACCTCTTGCGCTAACTCACAGAGTGTTCAAACTCCGACAGAAACGTATACGTCAATTGTTACGATGACAGCAATGCCGCTCCCATCTCCAACATCAACACCACAACCGCAACTCGCGCCCATCATATATGGACCCGAAGCAAACGATTTTCCAGCGGGAATCAATCCACTCACGGGTCGCGCGGTGGCAGACCCTTCGCTCCTCAAATTTCCTGCCGTGCTTGTTTCAATTAGCAACATGCCAGTCTCGGCGCGTCCTCAGGCTGGACCTGGCTTCGCGCCATGGATATTCGAACTTTTCATTGGCGAAGGCACGACTCGATTCCTGGGTGTCTTTTACGGAGATGTTCCGCGCGAAGTTCCGAATGTGGAAGGCGGATGCAAGGTCCGCGCGGAGATCATCCGCCCGAACGGCAATTGGATCGGAAACCGCGTCTGGCTCGATGAAAACGTGAATGGTCAGCAGGATGATTGGGAGGTCGGCGTCGGCGGGGTGTGTGTCCGCTTGTTAAACGGGATCAGCCGCGAGGTCATGGCTGAGACTTCCACTGATTCAAATGGCTATTATGCCTTTGATCGTCCGCAGGCTGAATCCATCATCCAATTTGTCAAACCTGCCTCCTATGAATTTACGAAGCAGGATGTGAATGACGATGACCGCGATAGCGATGCGGACGTGATGACTGGTGAGACGAAAATTTTTCAATCTGCATCCACCGCTTCATTCTGGGATGCGGGCTTGATCCTGTCCAAGGAACCGATCGCCACTTCCGGCCCCGTCGTTGCAGGCACACCCGCGAATTGGTTCATTCCATCCGAGCCTTATGTGGGTCCCATTCGCTCTGGACGATTGACATACAATCAAATCGGGGACATGTTCCCGAACAGTTGCCTTGTTTATGCCAGTGCGGCGCGCGACGTTGGCGCGATACTCCACAAATGCGAGATCGTCTTCGGCAAGGACTTCTTGAGCACACCCAACAGCGCGCTATTAACCGTAACGCGTCTGCGTGAATTGGCGAAAGAAAGCCTGAATCCAACACAGCCCGTCAACTACTCGGGAAATTACTTTACTGATTGTCTGCCGGATGGGGGGCAGGCAGCAAACACAATCAATATCTATTATCATTTATACAGCCAGGCGCGTTGGCAGTATGACCCCATCTCAAAATCCTACCTGCGTTACACAGACCGCGCGGATGCGACCGGAGGACTCATCCCCGCGAGAGATCGATTGACTGTCAGGCAATTGACTTTCGAGAACGTGATCGTTGTCTTTGCCGATCATAATATTTTTCGCCCCAATCAATTGGATATTGACCTGGGTCAAGGTCAGAAAAAACCCGCTTATTTATTCCGCGATGGAAAGGTTTTCAAGATATATTGGTCCACGGCAAATCGCGAGTGGGAAACGACGACGGGCTTATTGCGTCCGCTCCACTTTGTGGGCGCGCAGGATAACCTCATTCCCCTTCATCCGGGCAGGACCTGGATACACCTTGTCACGCCGTTTTCTTCGGTGGCAGAGCAGGAAGACGGCGAGTGGCTAGTGAGATTTGTGGAACCGTGATTGGAGAATTCATGCATACTTATGTCATCGCTTTGAAAGACTTGTTTGAGAAAAATGCCGATCCGTCCCAAGCCGCGCCGATGAGGAGATATATGCGCGACCAGTTTGAATATCTTGGAATCAAGACTCCGCAAAGCAGGGGGCTGATGAAAGGATTTATCAGCAAACATGGATTACCACCCATAGATGAACTTGATCCAATCCTGCACGACTTGTGGTCATTGCCCCAGCGTGAGTTTCAATATGTTGGATTGGGCTTATTGGATAAATCCGAGAAAAAACTTCCCGCGAAGATTATCAGGACAATCGAACACCTAATCGTCACCAAATCCTGGTGGGACACGGTGGACGTGATTGCGAGTCATACCGTTGGAACACACTTCCGCTGCTTCCCTGAGGCGCGCGAGAAATATCTTTCAAAATGGCGCGCCTCTGAAAATATCTGGTTGAGGCGCACCACGATTTTATTTCAACTGGGCTATAAGAAGGAAACGGACTTCGATTTATTATGTGACATCATCCGCGAGAATTTGGGATCGGATGAGTTCTTCATCAACAAAGCCATTGGCTGGTCACTGAGGCAATATGTTTACACGGATCCCAACGCAGTGAAGAAGTTTGTGAAGGCGACGAAGGAATTGAATCCGTTGAGTCGGCGCGAGGCTTTGAAGAATTTGTAAATTCTTTTGCCACGGATTTCACTGATTCTCACAGATAAAAGAGATCAGTGTAAATCAGTGAAATCCGTGGCTAAGATTCTTCAGCGCTCACTCTCTGCGATTCCGCAAAAAGTCTGCTGATTCTGCCAAATGTTTCTTGAGATATTCAATCGCGCGAGGATCGATATGACTTTCATCGAGCGCTTTGTTCATACACCAAATCCACTGGTCGCGTTCGACTCTGCCAATCGAAAACGGTATGTGCCGCATCCGCAGGCGGGGGTGACCAAATTTTTCAATAGACCTCTTGCAAAAGTCAGTATAGGTTGAGTTCAAGGTTGTAGATTGCGG
>CAZIYY010000051.1:0-26750 GCA_964543585.1 uncultured Anaerolinea sp.
AACCAAATTCTAATCTCTGCATCAGAGTTTTTTCAATATACCTACCCCTGTGAGCACCCAGCCTCCCCCATTTTCGGACGAACTTCAGTCCGAAAATGGGGGAGGTGTCCCGCCGAAGGGAGGGACGGAGGGGGTCGCGCCTCGCCCAGGCACGCCACTTCCGGCCGCCCCGGCAAAAGGGGAACTGGACTTGACCGATTATGTATGAAACCCTAAAGGTCTTAAAGACCTTTAGGGTTTGAATATTGTTATTATCTTCGATTCCTCAAAAAGGTCGGGATATCGAGATCGTCTTTATTGACCGGGAGCGGAGGCGCCTGTTTCGCCTCACCAGGTTGAACGTCCGCGTGAACGCTGACCGATTCGGTTTGTCGCATATAAACGGCAGGCTCATTCCGCTTGTTTTCGCGCGGGTTGCGCTCGAGCGCGCGGCGCGGCATGGAACTGCGGTCAAATCCTGTCGCAATGACCGTGATGCGGATATCGTCGGCCATGTTCGGGTCAATCACCGCGCCGAAGATCATGTTCACGTCCGGATGCGCAGTCTCGCGGATGATCGCCGCGGCCTGGTTGACTTCGAAGAGAGTCATGTTCAGTCCGCCTGTGACGTTGAACAGGACGCCGCGCGCGCCGTCAATCGTGATATCGAGCAGTTTGCTGGAGATGGCATCCTCGGCGGCCTTCTTCGCTCTTTCGTCGCCCGAGCCTGTTCCCACCGCCATGAGCGCCGCGCCGCCCTCAGACATGATCGCGCGCACATCCGCAAAATCAAGGTTGATCAAACCGGGGATAGTGATCAACTCGGAGATGCCCTGGATGCCCTGATGCAAAACATCATCCGCCAGGCGGAAGGCATCCTGCAAACTCGCGCGTTTATCTGCGATTTGCAACAGACGATCATTGGGAATCGCGATCAGGGTATCGGCATGTTCCTTGAGTTTGCCGATGCCCACATCCGCGGATTGCAAACGGCGCATTCCCTCGAATGTGAACGGACGCGTCACAACGCCAATCGTCAGCGCGCCGCTTTCCTTTGCAACCTGCGCGACGACGGGCGCCGCGCCCGTGCCTGTTCCGCCGCCCATGCCCGCAGTGACGAAGACCATATCCGAGCCTTTCAGCACGTTATACAATTCGTCTGCGGATTCTTCTGCGGCTTTGCGCCCGACTTCAGGATCGCCGCCCGCGCCGAGACCGCGCGTGAGTTTCTCGCCGAGTCGAACGCGTGTGTCCGCTTTCGCCAGCATCAGGGCTTGCGCGTCGGTGTTCACTACGATGAACTCCACGCCCTGAATGCCCTCGTCGATCATGCGGTTGACGGCGTTCGATCCGCCGCCTCCCACGCCGATCACTTTAATGCGGGCGAATGCTTCTGCTTGCCTATCTTCGTATTGCTTATTGGTCGAGTCCATGACTGCCTCCATACAAACATTGGGTTGATGATACTTGCTTTTGATTCGGGTATCAAATATTTTAAGGGTGATATGTTTTTCTTTGCCGCAGAGACTCTGAGAAAAGATTTTAGAAACTCTTTCCTTCAGTGTGCTCTGTGGCTAATCACTACGGTAATATACGACCGATCAATTTCTTCACTACACCAAAATCCATACGCTTTTCTCCTTTCGAACGACGACCGCGTCCAACACTCAGGTCATGATCGTGCATTGAAAATATCCATTGCAATAAACCCACGCCCGTTGAAAACGCGGGCGAATTCAAACGATCAACAAGACCGGTTAATTTCTCCGGTCGCGCGGTTCGCACAGGCATGTTCAACACTTCAGATGCAACGCGCTTGATGCCGGGCAATGCGGAGGTTCCGCCTGTCAACACCATGCCGGCAGGTAACAACCCGTCATAGCCGGAGCGTTTGATCTCCTGCAGCGTCAGCGAAAATATTTCGGCGACGCGCGCTTCAATAATGTGAGCCAGTTCCTGGCGGTTGATCTGCACGGGGTGATCTTCGCCGAACGGCCTGATCGAAAAATATTCCTCCGAACCAACCTCGGCGCGCACGGCATAGCCCTGCTGTTTCTTTATATCCTCCGCCTGTTCAAACGGCAGACGCAGCCCATGCGCAATATCCTGAGTGATGTGATTGCCGCCAACTGCAAGCACCATCGTATGCCACACATCACCGTTGACGTAGATCGCCAGGTCGGTCGTGCCGCCGCCGATGTCGCAGACAGCCACGCCCATCTGGCGCTCATGCTCAGTCAATACAACTTCACCCGAAGCAAGCGGGTTCAAAACGAATTGTTGAATCTGCACACCCGCCGCGCCCACACATTGACGCAGGTTATCCACTGTCGCCGCGGACGCCGTGATAATGTGCGCCTCCACTTCGAGACGATAGCCATGCATTCCTTTCGGGTTGCGGATGCCATCCTGCCCGTCAACCGTAAAGCCGCGCTGGATGACGTGAATGATCTCGCGGTCATGCGGGATGGCGACCGCGCGCGCCTGCTCCAACGCCTGCGCGACATCGAACTGCTCGATGATATTTCCGTTCACAGCCGCCGCGCCCCTGCTATTGACGGAAGAAACATGCGCGCCAGCCATGCTCACCAAAGCAGATGTGACCTCCAGCCCGGAAGTGGACTCAGCCTTCTTGACGGATTGCGCGACCGCCTGTGAAGCCGCGGCCAGGTCAACGATCATGCCTTTGCGGATTCCCTGCGAAGGTTCGATGCCAACGCCAAGGATGCGAATGGATTTGTTATCCTCCACTCGTCCCACGAGCGTGCACACTTTGGTCGTGCCAATGTCAATGCCTACAACAATTTCTTCCATAATTCCTTATGCCATGTCACTCTGAGCGTAGCAAAGAGTCTCTTTCACAAAATTCGAGATTCTTCGGTCGCTCACCTGCACTGCACCGAACGCAGTGCGGTGCAAGTGTCGCTCCCTCAGAATGACATTCCTTTTTACTGACTCATCCTATAGTAAGGCGCAGTCGGGTATGTCACGTTGATCAACGCGGGGCGGATACCTCTTTGCGTCAGAGAATTCACCATCGCTTCATACACACGCATCTTCAACTCAACATCGCTGGCGCCCGTCCCAAAGTAGACTCGCCAGCCGCGCGGGTCATTCCAACCAAAACCAAGACCAGCGTCGTACAAGATCGGCTCACCTTGCGGGGCGTGGCTCACGAGTCCCTTCAACGCCTCGACCATTTCCGATGAAATGAACGGCGCGGGAGTCAGCGGATCGGAGGACACGCTTCCTTCCACGCTGGGGCCCGATACCGCTACAACAGGGATCAGCCCCAACACTTCGCCGCGCGGACGAAAAGCGATGCCGTCCTCCGCGATCCATGTGTAGCCGCCTCCCTGCTCCCAGCGGATGACGGGCTGTCGCTCAACGATATTAATGGAAACAAGATTGGGCAAAGCCACTTCCACTTTGACGGAGACAAGTTCAGGGAAGTTGAGCCGCAGGCGTGTTTCCAAATCCGAAGGGATCAGAACAAAGATCGGCTGTCCCGCGACATTCAGGACTGCATTAATTTCGGCAGATGTCAGCATTTGATTGCCGGTAATGCGCGCTTCTCCCACGCGCAATTCGGGGCGATTGAACGCAAAGTAGACAGCCAAGCCAAGCAGCACCGCCAGGATGAACGAAAGCGAACGCCATCCCAGGCGCGGACGCGGGATATGAATACGCGGGATGCGGATGGCGCGAAAATCCGCGCGCGGCACCTTCGGTAAAGCGATCTGGAAGCGACGGCGTGCGCGGCCCGGGCTCGCAGGCTTGCTCCTGGGTTTCACGACATCTTTTTTGGCGGGCGCAACAATCGGCGGCGCGGGACGCGCGGCTTCCTGCGCGGCGAGTTGCATCCGTTTCGCGTTCTCTTTTGCGCGGCGCAGGCGCACAAGTTCTGCGCGGGTGAGTTGCATCTTCCCGTTCATGCATGACTCCGATAAGTATGAGATGTGCGGTCGCGTTCGGCTTTACGTTGCAGTGCCAGTTCGATCAAACGGTCAACGAGTATTGCATACGATAATCCGCTGGCTTCCCACAGTTTGGGATACATGCTGATCTTCGTAAAGCCGGGGATGGTGTTCAACTCGTTCAAATAAATTTGATTCGTATCCTTTTCAACAAAGAAGTCCACGCGCGCCATGCCCGCGCAATCTATTAATTGATGGGCGCGCACTGCGTAGTCGCGTATTTGTTCAGTGACCTCTGCAGGGAGATCCGCGGGGATCTGCAACCCCGATGTGCCGTCAATATATTTTGATTCATACGAATAAAATTCGCGGCTCGGCAGTACTTCGCCGCAGACCGACGCGACCGGATTGTCGTTGCCCAGCACACCGACTTCGATCTCGCGCGCATTTCCGACGCCGCGTTCGATCAATACGCGGCGGTCAAAGGACGCGGCTTCCATCAGACCTTCCTGCATGTCGGAACGATTATGGCATTTGGTGATTCCAACCGATGAACCGAGATTGGCAGGCTTGGCAAAAAGCGGATACGCGCCCACCTTCTCAGCCTTTTCAATGACCGCGTTCATATCCTCCTCGATCTCCGAGCGTAACACGATCACCGACTCCACGACAGGAATATCATTGGCGCGCATCACTTCCTTGAATACGCCCTTATCCATTCCAACCGCTGAGCCAACCACGCCCGCGCCAACGTAAGCCACATCTGCCAACTCAAACAAGCCTTGAATTGTTCCATCTTCGCCAAATGTGCCGTGAAGTACGGGGAAGAAGATGTCTATGTCCATAAGTTTCTCAAATGCTTCGCCGTAATTCGTACCGCGTAATGCGTAAAGAGAAGAGTGCGAAGGTTCGCCTGGAAGGAAAACACGTTGTAAGTCTTTGCCGTCACCTTTCTCGAAGGTTTCAATTACATCGTTGCCCGTCAGCCACTCACCTTCATGCGTGATGCCGACTTGGGTCACGTCATATCGACTCACATCGAGCACAGATAACACCGAACGCGCAGACATAAGCGATACTTCATGTTCGCCTGAACGTCCTCCGAAGAGGACGGCAACTTTGAGTCGGGTGGGTGTGGTTGGTATCATATCAGTGTAGTTTACAAAACGTAATTCGTGTTGTGTAATGCGTAAAAGGCGGCTATGGCATTGGTACGTTCTGCAGAAGATTATCAAGAGTCGCTTCTTCGTTCACTTGATAAACTCCGGGTTCTTCGTGCAGGCTTTTGCCGCGCTGTTGCGGGATCATTGTCTTTAACAAGCGAATGATTTGAACCAATAAACTCATTCGATGGGCAACAACCTTGGCGTCAAGCACGTGCCTGCCTTTGTGGTACCAGTCTCTGCTTTCGCGCGCCGAGCCTAACGAGTATTCGTAAAAATGGGCGCGTTCCTTGCTGCTTCCACGCGAATAACCTTCCGCGATATTGGCGCTGATCGAACCCAGCGATTCATACAATTGATTCGAAAGCCCATACGTTCTTCGATCCTGCTGTAACTTCGTCACATCGTACCAGCCTAAATCGCCTAAAAATAACGCGTGCCGATAAACCGACATCTTCCATAAGGCGTCTTCCTTGATAGTGTCAGAAACTTCATCTTCCCATTCTTGAAAATTCATCACAACCTCTTACGAATTACGAAATACGCATTACGCATTTTCACCAATCACCAACAAACTCGATCTCCAATTCCAACTCAACGTCTTGCTTTTCCTTTACGGTCTTCTGCGCCAGTTGAATCAACGCGCGGATATCTTCGGCTTTGGTCGTGCCGTGATTGATAAAAAAATTTCCGTGAAGCGGGCTGATCTCAGCGTTGCCAATGCGGGCGCCCTTCAAGCCCGCGGCTTCGATCAACTTCCCTGCATAATCGCCGTTCGGATTTTTGAACATCGAACCCATGCTTGCGCCGGGAGGCTGGGTGGCTTTGCGGTGCGCGCTGAATTGCTGGATTTTGACAGTCGCTTCCTCTTTCGTGGAATTTTTTAGACTCAACTCAGCCGAAAGGACGACTGCTTTTATTTCAGCGCGTTTTAACACACTTGTGCGATAGCCATAACCCATTTGTTCTACATTAAATCTTTCTTTTCCGTTTTCAGTGAGCAGGTCAGCCCACATCAAATTGCCAGCCATATCGCCGCCGAACGCGCCGGCATTTCCATACACCGCGCCGCCAATCGTGCCAGGGACCGTCGCCGCCCACTCGAGACCTGCAAATCCTTTCGACGCGCAGCGATTCGCGAGATTGCTGAAGACAACGCCCGATTCAACCGTGACCGAAGGCTGGTCGCCGCCATGGAATTTAACTCCCTTTGCCCGATTCATCACCACCACGCCGCGCATGCCTTTATCACTGACCAACACATTCGAGCCGCCGCCTAAAATGGTAAACGGCATGTCCTGCTTCCACAGCAACTTCACGATCCTTGCGAGTTCTGGAGCGGTATCCGCTGCGATGAAGATGTCTGCGGGCCCGCCAATGCGCGCGGAGGTATAAGGCGCAAGAGAAACGTTCTCTTTCACCTTATCGCCGAGCTTGGCGTACAAAATGTCAATGGGACGTGTTGGCGCGATCATGATAATCTGCTGGTCACTGGTCTCCTAGTCTTCTAGTCTCGTAGTCGGTTCGTCTTGGGTGCGCGCGTTCGCCACGAAATATGCGGGCAGGACTGCGTCCTGTATGATCGTTTTCTCCATCAGCCGCATCCCAACAAAGAGACGGGATTTCTGAAATTGCTCCTTCATTCTCCCGATCAACTTCAATGCGAGTTGTTCGTTCACGTCTGGTTGTCGTTTTGGGGCGCGCGCAGGAGATTCCCTTTCAGCCGCGATCAAAACCATTTTTAACGAGAGCAGGGCGGAGGCGTCGGAATGATACGTGCGTTTCTTTTGGTCAATCATTTTCATCTACCTTTCGTTTAAGAGGTTTAATAAATCAGTGCTGATCTGGTCCGCATCTCCGGCGGAGAGGACGAGCACCACATCGCCGGGCTGAAGATTTGCAAAGAGATAATTCGTCACTTCAGGCAGGGTCTTGATATAGCGCGCCGATAGATGGGGCATCGCGCTGACGATCTCTGCAGAAGTAAAATTCTGCGTCGCTTCGCGCGCCGCATAGATTTCCGTGACAATGACTTCGTCCGCATCCTTGAAGGCGCGCGCGAACTCGAGGAAGAGCGCCTGCGTGCGTGAATACGTGTGCGGCTGCCACACAGCCCAGATGCGGCGTTCGGGATAACGGGCGCGCGCGCCAGCCAACGTGGCTTTGATTTCGGTGGGATGATGGGCATAATCGTCGAATAGGCTGATGCCGTTCACCTCGCCGCGCAACTGGAAACGCCGCGCCGTGCCGGTGAATTCACTCAGGGCTTTCGCCGATTTCTCGCGCGAGAGGCCAAGCAGATCCACAACAGCCAAAACGGCGAGGGCATTGCGCACGTTATGTTCACCCGGCACCTGCAGGGAAATCCCAATCGAGTCAAGCGCATCCCTGCCCAGGTTCGATGAGGCGATGAAATCGAACCCGCCGCGATAGTTGGGCTTGAGCCCGCGCGCCTGCACCCAGTTCGGACTGTTGATGGTCATCTCGCCCTGCACACTATAGGAAACAACGTTCCTTCCCTGTTTGCGCGCATGCGCGATCAAAGCCGCCGCGCCCACATCTTCCATGCACGCGATCAATGTGCCGTCGGCAGGCAGCAAGTCAACAAACTTTTCAAAAGCCAAATACATTGATTCAAACGTCGGGAAGAAATCGGGATGGTCGTGTTCAACACTGGTCACCACTGCGATCTGCGGCTTGAGTCCCAGGAACATATTGTCATATTCATCGGCTTCGATCACGAACAACTTGCCTTTGCCCGCACGCGCGTTGACTCCCAAATTGTTCATCACACTCCCAACAATAAATGATGGCTGGCGGCCAAGTTCATGCAGAACCCACGCAGTCATGGCAGTCGTCGTGGTCTTTCCATGCGTGCCTGCGATGGCGATGCCCGTTTTATCGGACATCAACTGACCGAGGAAATCGGCGCGTTTGTAAATGGGGATTCCCGTACGCTGCGCAGCGCGGACCTCGGGATTGTCATCCGTTATAGCGGAGGATCTCACCACCCAATCCGCTCCCGCCAAATTGCGCGCGTGATGCCCAATGTAAACACTCGCACCAGCTTTCCGGACTTCATCAGCAAAGGGAGTGAGCGCGCGGTCAGAGCCGCTCACCGCATATCCGCTCTCCAGCAGGAGGCGGGCGATGGCGGAAAGACCGCTTCCCCCGATGCCGATGAAATGGACGTGTGTCATTTTAGTTCTTAGTTTGTTAGTTTCGTAATTCCTAGTTCGCTCCAGGGGTTTGTAACCCCGCAAGAGTAGGGTGATCAGTTAGATATACACAACCAGGACGAACACGAACGCAAGGATGATGGCGAAGTAGATACCAGGTTCGCCGAGCAGTTGAGGAGGCATGTACGACATCATTTGATTGACGGTTTGCAATAAGTTTGGATCAGTCGGCTTGGAAATAACGTTCTGGAACGAGTAATCTGCAATATGGACGTAGAACAAAATACTGCCCGCGACCAGGTAACCGTTGAGCGCGCCCAGGAATGCGCCGAAGAGAGTATCCTGCAACCGCTCAGTCCGGGCGCGGGATGCCAGGTGAGGGATGCTGATCACCGTCTGATAACCGAAGTACACCAGCACAACAAGAATAATCGTCCGCACCCAGAACAGAGATGAGTCCGTTTCAGCCAGGTTTTGCGCGATCGGAACGTATTTGCGTATCACGTGGTTAAGCGCCAGCGAGAGGATCACACTGAACGAAACAAGGAGTTCCTTCGCCCAGCCGCGCATCCAGCCGATCACCGCGAAGAGAAGAACGTACATCCAAAAAACATAAACAATACTCATCATAGCGTCACTCTCCTGCCAGTTGAATCAACGCGCTGGCAATCCTCTCTGCGGCGCGCGGGTGCGACAACTCGAACATGGCGGCGCGCATGGCTTTCAACTTGTTCGGGTTCTCCATCAACACATTCAACGTAACCAGAAATTCGTCATTCAGGCGGTGATCCTCCAAAATGACAGCCGCGCCGCGCCGCGCCAGATAATCGGCATTCACCTTCTGGTAGCGCCACGTATGCGGGTAAGGCACCAGCATGGCGGGCAACCCAAACAGCGGAAACTCACCCAAACAGGAGGCGCCTGCGCGTGACACGACCAGGTCTGCCGCCGCCAGCGCCGCGCCCATCTCGTGAAGATAAGGCAGGGCATGATAACGGGCGGCGAGTTGCATGGGCAATTGCTCGCGTGCATGTTTGACGACCTGCCAATCCAATTCACCGGATAAATGAATGATCTCGAACTTTTCGAGCAGTTCATGCAGGTTGTTCAACACAGCCTGGTTGATCGTGTGCGCGCCCAGGCTTCCGCCGAACACCAGAAGGACGGGGACTTCGCCGGAGATGCCGAGGTGCTGATTCGCGGTTTTGCGGTCCCAAAGCGCGAGGTCCGCGCGCAGCGGGTATCCCGTCTGATAAACCGGTTTTCTAAAGTACGCCTGCGATTGATCGGTGGTCACTGCAATCGCATCCGCAAACCTGGCAAGGGATTTCAACGCCACGCCGGGTTCGATATCGGGCGCGTAAAGAAGGAACGGAATGAAACGACCCGCGAGCGCCACGGGCACAGCCACATAACCACCGGTGAAGAACATCACATCCGGCTTGAACTCTTTCAAGAGCCGGCGCGCGGCTAAAACGCCGCGCCCAAGCATGGTGAGATTACGAGGCAAGGCATTCAAACCGACGCCATGCAAGCCAGCCGCGGGAATACTTTGGAAGGCGATACCCTGGCGTTTCACCAGCGATTCTTCCATGCCGCCTTCGCCGCCCACCCATAGCGTATCCACGTCTGTAACCTTAGCCGCGAGCGCGCTGTGAACGGCGAGGGCGGGATACACTCCGCCTCCCGTTCCCCCGGCGCATATCAATAACCGCACCGAATGACCTCCATTCATTTTTTTCCATCTTTACATTCTCACCGCTCTGCCGCGAGATGTTTAACATGATACCGATGGCAGACATGGTTGAAATCAAATTGGAACCGCCCGCACTGACGAACGGTAACGCGTTCCCGGCAAAGGGCATCAGCCCAACCATCACAGCCATGTTGATCAGCGCCTCGATGCCGATCCAAAATGTCACACCAGCGGCGAGCAGCGTTCCAAGCATATCGGGGGCGCGGCGGGCAATGATGAGTCCGCGCCAGATCAGCGCGGCATACAAACACATCAGCAAGACCGAGCCGAACAAACCCAGTTCCTCCGCGATCACCGCAAAGATGCTATCTGTGGGCGCAAAAGGTAGGCCAGTTAACTTTGTGTCTGCCTGACCCAGTCCCACGCCGAAGATGCCGCCTTTGATGACCGCCTCAAAGGAACGCTGTACATGATACGACGCATGGGTCGGGTCCTGCAAACCAGCAATGAACGAACTCACACGGTCCTGTCCTGTTACGCTGAATTGAACGACGACCCAAGCCATGAGGATCGCGGCGATCAATACAAACACGATTTGCCGCAGGTCCGCGCCCGCCAGGAAAAACAACAAGCCGCCCAGGATAAATACAGTCCCTGCCGCGCTTAGGTCAGGTTGAAGATAGATCAAGCCTCCGATGATTCCGAGGATAACGCCGAGCGGGATCAGACCAAGGCTGACATCATGCAGGAATTGGCGCTTGGCATATAACCAGACCGAAAGATAAATCACCGCAACCAGTTTTGCAATTTCAGAGGGCTGGTAGGATCCCTCATACAAAGTTCGCGACGCGCCCAGGCGAATCTCATTGATGAATAAAACCGTGATCAATAATCCGATCGTGCCGAGCATGGCAAAAACAACCGCCCTGCGCCAGTAATGATAATCAAGAAACGAAAGAACAAATGCAAGCGCGATCCCCAATCCAAGCCACCTCACTTGGCGCGCGAACATATACGATGAGGAGCCGAATTCGTTGAAGGAGAAATCGAAAGAGGCGGAATATAACATGATCAAACCGAACACCACCAGCGCAACCACTGTCAACATCAGCGGCACGTCCATTTTGCGCGCGCGCTGCGCCAGACTTTTGAGCGGCGAGAAAGGAAGACGTTGATCTACGAAAGTTCTTGAACCCATGTCCTGAACCTTTCTCCGCGCTCCGTAAAATCCTTGAATTCATCGAAACTCGCGCCGCCCGGGGATAACAATACGACATCGCCAGACTCTGCCACCTCTGCCGCCTTGATGACTGCCTCATGCAAATGCTCCACACATGCGACAGTAAACCGGTTCGCCCTTCGAGTAGCCCCGAGGCTGTTCGCGGTTTTCTGAATCATTTCCGCCGCCTCACCGAAGAGCACCACATGATCGACGCGTTCGCTTACGAGTTGCATTAAATCATCCCATGGAAGATTCTTATCGCGCCCGCCGAGCAGTAAAACGATCGGTTCATCAAACGCGCGGATGGCGGCCATGCTGCGCTCGGGCGCGGTTGCAATCGAATCGTTGTACCAGCACACACCGCGCAACTCACGCACAAATTCCAGACGATGCGGCACGCCGCGGAAATCTTCAACGGCTTCGAGCATTGCATCCAGAGCAAAGCCGGCGGCGTGACCAATTGCAAATGCCGCAAGGACGTTCAATACATTATGATCGCCGCGCAACAAAACTTTTTCGCGTGACATCAACGTCAGTCGAACATCTCCATCTCGCAACTTCAACACGCCGTCCTGTAAATATGTGCCATTCAAGCCTTCATCGAGTTCATGCAAACTGAACGTATATATCTTGCCATGCGCGCTGTTTCTCAGATTCCAGGCACCCATGTCGTCGCGGCTCAGAATGGCGACATCATCACTCGATTGAAATGCAAGTATGCGCGCCTTCGCGGCGGTGTACGCTTCCATCGTGCCGTGACGGTCGAGATGATTCGGCGTGACGTTCAAGATCGCAGCGACATTCGGAGAGATCGTCATCTGATTCAGTTGAAAGGATGAAATCTCAAGGACGGCAAGGTCGTTGGGTTGCATTTCGTCCACATAATTGATCAGCGGGTCGCCGATGTTGCCGCCAACAAAAACGGAAGGATGAACGCTTTGCGTGAAGGATGAATCTTCATCCTTCATCCCTGTGCTTGCGCCAGACGCAAGTGCCCTTTCGCCCGCATGCCTCTTAAACGTGAGTTCCGCCATATTTCCAACTAAGGTCGTTGTAGTTGTTTTTCCAGCAGAGCCAGTAATGCCAATCGTTTTGCAAGGCACAACTTCCATGAAAATCTGCGAATCGTTCGAGAGTGGAATCCCTCGTTTAACGGCTTCAGCCACAATCGGGAGCGTAAGTGGGACTCCGCCAGAGAGACAAAGCGCATCGGTCGAATCAAGCAGTTCAAGCGGATGTCCGCCGAGTGCCCAATCAATCTGATGTTCGGCAAGTGATTCACGCGCGACTCGCAATTCATCGTCGCCGCGCACATCGCTCAATGTGACATGCGCGCCATGAAGCGACAACCAGCGCGCCAAAGCCAAGCCTTGCCGCGCGGCACCTAATATCAAAACGCGTTTGCCATTCCATTCGCTTATATTCATCAAATCTCTCTACGCAACACGTAGCACGCAATATTCAGTGTTCCGTTACACCAACGACAATCCTATGCCGACCATGGCAGCGAGCAAGCCGATCAGCCAGAAGCGTTGCACAACCTGCGTCTCGCTCCAGCCGAGCAACTCGAAATGCAAATGGATGGGAGCCATTTTGAAAAAACGTTTGCCTTTCGTCATTCTGAAATAGAAAACTTGTATCACGACGCTCAACGCCTCACTCAATGGAATGACCGCAATGACAATGAGCAGGGGCCAGTGACCCGACATCAACGCGACGACAGCCAAAGTAGAGCCAAGCGCCATAGAACCCGTATCGCCCATGATGAGTTCTGCGGGATGAACATTAAACCACAGGAAACCAAACAGCGCGCCCACAACAATAAAACAGTATTGCGCCAGGTAGATGTACCCGTACAGAAGGGCAATGCCGCCGAATGCGGCAAACGCCGTGGCGGAGATCAAACCGGCAAGTCCGTCAAGCCCGTCCGTGAAATTGACCGCGTTCGATTCGCTCACGATAATGAAGGCCGCAATCGGGATATACCACCAGCCCAATTCAAGCGGGTTCGGGACGCCCGGCAGCCACAGTTCGGGGACCTCAAGTCCATATTTCAAAACGAACGCCGTGCCGACAGCCAGGACGACCTGCGCCAAAAACTTCGTGCGGGCGCGCATGCCCTCGCCGCGCCGCTTGCCGCGAATACCTTCCCAGTCGTCGAGCGCGCCAAGCGCTCCAAATGAAACCAGCACAATTAACGGGACCAGCACCGACCGCCCCGTCACATCCAAGCCGATCAACGCCGCGGCATTGAGCAGGCCGGTCAGCAAAATCACAGGCAGGATGAAAAGCACCCCGCCCATGGTGGGCGTGCCCATCTTCACGCGATGCTTGTCGGGCTCCTCCACGCGAATGACCTTGCCAACCCTGAAATGACGAAGCACGCGCAGGAGCGGCGCGCCCCAGATCACCGTCATCATGAAGGAGAACATTGCCAGTCCCAATACCAGCGCGGTATGTTTCATGAACGCGCCTCCAGCATACTGGTGATGCGCTCCATACGCAGTCCATGCGAGCCTTTGATAAGCACCGCGTCGTCCCTCGTGAGGTTAGCTTTCAGCCATTCCACAAGAGGCTCGAACTCGTTGAATTCAACGATGGATGATTTCTTCATGCCCGCCCGCCGCGCAGCTTCGGCAAAGATATGCGCGCGTTCGCCCAACGTGAGCATGACCTCAGCCACCTGCGCGGCGCGCAGACCGACCATTTCATGTCCGCCGCGTTCATAGGGACCAAGTTCGAGCATATCGCCCAGCACAGCCACCTTCCGCCCATCGAGTTCGTCAAGCAGGTTGAGCGCGGCGAGCATGGATTCAGGCGATGCGTTATAGGTATCGTCCAACAACAACGCGCCCGTTTCACTGCGGACCGCGGCGAGGCGCAGTTGCGTGTGTCCCTGACTGAGACCTTCCAGAATTTCCTGCCAGTTCATACCTTCTGCAAGCCCCACGGCCGCGGCGCGTAATGCAGTATGGACGGAGTGGCGTCCGATCAACGGGATTTTTACATGCAGTGTTTCACCGGCGTAATGGAGTCGAAAGCGAATACCCTCCAAGCCAAGTCCCACAACATTATCCGCCCAGAGATGCGCTTCGGGCGACAAGCCGTAAAAGAAGACGCGCGCTTTGGTCTTCTCCTCCATTTTGCGGACCCATGAATCATCGAAGTTCAAAATTGCCACGCCTTCGGGAGCGGGAGGCAACGCCTGAACCAGTTCCGCCTTGCCGCGCGCAATGGCTTCCTGCGACCCGGCGCGTTCGGCGTGGACAGTGCCTACATTCGTCACGACGCCGACTTGCGGCAGGGCAATATCGCACAGGAACGCGATCTCGCCGGGGATATAGAATCCCATTTCCATTATTGCGCGTTGATGACCCGGGCTCAGTCGCAGCATCGTGAGCGGCAGACCAATCTCGTTATTGAGGTTGCCCGGACTTTTCAAAGTTCGGTAACGAGTGCTAAGCACTTCGAATGCCATTTCCTTTGTTGTGGATTTGCCAACACTGCCGGTAATGCCAATCACGCGCAAATCCAGTTTGCGGCGCCAGTAACGCGCAATCTGTTGTAAAGCCGTAACGGTGTTCTCAACGCGCAGGCATAAGGGGGTGACAAGATCATGCTCCAGCAAAGAGTCGGCTGATGAAACGACACGCAGGTCAAGAGCGCGGAAGGAGGCGTCAACATTTCTCTGGATTAAAGCAAAAGACGCTCCCCGCTTAAAGGCTTCCCCAACGAAATCATGTCCGTCCGTTTGTTCGCCGGGAACCGCGACAAACATCGAGCCGGGGATCACCTGGCGCGAGTCGATCACCGCTTCGGTAATGACCGTTGCGGCTTGCGGACGAAAATTCGTCAGGGCTTCGATTGCATCTGCAATAGTGAGCATCTTATTTTGAAGTCAATTGATCCGTGGCGCAATGCGCTACTCTATTTTGCTGCCAGTTGATTGCGAACGATATCGGGCGGGATGTTGAGCAGGATCACGGTTTGCTCCGCCACCTGCGAGAAGACGGGCGCGGCAGTTTCAGAACTCCAGATCGACACGCTGGGTTTTTGCAACCAAACGTAAACCATGAACTGCGGATCGTCCACCGGTCCCCAACCGATGAAGGATACATTGGTGCGGAAAGAGTCGTAGCCAAAATCGGTTGGGATTTGGGCGGTGCCGGTCTTACCTGCCAGACGATAGCCGGGCAAAAGCGCGCTTGAGGATTCTTTCTCCAAGGAAAGCGCCAGCATCTCATTAAGTGTGCGAGCCGCTTCTGCTTTGATCGGCGAACCTGCATATTGCGAAGGGACGTTGTATTGATGCCCGTCGCGCAGCATGGAATACAACACGTGCGGCGTGACCATCTTTCCGTCATTCGCAATCGCGGACACTGCCATGAGCATTTGCAAAGGCGTGACGGTGACACCCTGCCCAAACGCATTCGTGCCCAGGTCAACGGGATACCAATCCGCGTCGCCCGGGACTTTGAGCCTGCCCATCGCTTCCCCGGCGAGATCTACGCCCGTCGGATGCCCGAGACCGAAACGCTCCATGTATCCGTAGAATGACTCTGTTCCCATCTCTGAGGAAACCCACGCCAGGCAAACGTTCAATGAATGTTGCAGGCAACCGATCATATTCTGCTGGCCCCACGACTCACGGTTCCAATTTTGGATGGTGATGCCGCCAACATCAATGGAACCAGTATCAATGAAGGATGTATCCGGGCGAACCGTGCCGGTATCAAGCGCGGCAGCCATCGTGAGAACTTTTAGCACCGAACCGGGTTCATACGCCATGCCAATGGAACGGTTGTATTGACTGCCATTATCATATAGCGAGAAGTAATTTCCATAATCGTTCAGGTCCATGCGCGGTGTGGTCGCCATGGCAAGGACTTCGCCGTTGCGCGGATCCATGACGATGACCGTGCCGTTCTCAGCGCCATACTCGAAAAGCGACTTGTCCAGTATGGATTCGACTTTGGCCTGCAGGTCACGATGCAACGTGAGGATGAGGGTTGTGCCATTGGGCACTCTCGGAATTTCAGAAGCCTTATTTGGATCGCGCGGCACCCACACTTGAACGGGATTGCCTGCAAGCAGGTCATTATATTTTTCCTCGATGCCAAAATAGCCGCGCCCGTCGCGCGTGACGAAGCCAAGCACGTTCGAAGCCAGCGCGGTTTCGGGGTAACTTCTCTGGAAATGCGGTTTGAAATCCAAACCGCTCAAACGGGAATCGTCCGCGTCTTCCAATTGTTGTGCGAGTTCTTGAAGAGATGTGACCGTCTCCGCCCCCACGTAATCCTGCACGACAACGTATTCCCAACTCTCGGGCGAATCGGTAAGTTTATTGAAGACCTCTTCGTAAGTAAGACCCAGATACGTGCCCAGGATGTAAGCCATCGCTTCCGGGTTCCGCATTTCATTCAGGCTCACGCCCACTTCGTAGACCGTCCGATTGCCCGCAAGCAAATGACCGTGACGGTCATAGATTTCGCCGCGCTCCGGGTAGTACATGCGGAACTCCCCAGCGTAGCGGTCCCCCTGCGAAATGAAAATTTTCGCCTGCTCGCTGTTTTGAATACGGATGATCTGCACGATGACTGCCATCGCGATCGTTGCGAGTCCTGCAACAAGTATCAATGAACGCACGGCGTATTGCTGTCTCACTGTTGAAAGCCCCCGAACTTGATGCGTTCATCGAACCATTCGATCAGGGACTGTGAATATTCCGGCGGAAGTGTTTGGACACGCGGGGCTGTGTCTTCCGCCGCCAGTAAGATTGCAGGCTCAGGCGCGGCAAACCCGGACACAGCTACGTAATCCAATTCGCCGGGTTTTACGGGGCGATATCCCAATTCAAGCGCGCGGCGTTCCATCTCGGTAGTAGAGGTAGTATTGGCGAGTTGAGTTTCAAGGTCGGCGTTGGCGCGCTGAAAGGCTGTGATCTCAAATCTTAGTTTCTGTATCTCGCGCCCTGCTATTGCCGCGCGCGCGGTCACATCCAGATATAACGCGGCGATCATTGCCATCCCGATCAGCGCAAGCAGGAACGCGCCAACCCATTGGCGCTGAACGCGCCAGGGAGCCTGTTTATAAGCATGGATGATTTGGGTTGCCTGTGCCTGCATAACGACCTTTTTATTTGGGCGATGGTCGCGTAGTAATAACTTAAGTCGTTACTACATTCGTTGCTACATTTTTTCGACAATGCGAAGTTTCGCACTGCGCGCTCTCGGATTGTTCTTGATTTCTTCATCCGAGGGCGTAATCGGTTTTCGTGTTACCTCTTTCAGCGTTGCCTTGCGTTCCGCTTCGTAAATCCGTTCGTAGGGCGGATTGACCAAGTCCTTGCTTTGTTCTCTGAAAAAATCTTTGACGATTCGGTCTTCCAATGAATGGAAGGAGATCACTGCGAGTCTTCCTTCGGACTTTAGGCTTGCTACTGCTTGCGGAAGCGTTTCCTCGATTGAAACCAGTTCGTCGTTCACCACGATGCGAAGCGCCTGGAAAGTTCTCGTCGCGGGATGGACGCGATCCCCTCTTCGGGGGGAAACGGATTCGATAACGGCGACCAGTTCGCGGGTCGTATGCAGCGGCCTCGCTTTGACAATGGCGCGTGCGATTTTTCGAGAGTCCCGTTCTTCGCCATATTCGTAAATCAAATCTGCAAGTTCGCGTTCTGAATACGTGTTAACCAAATCAGCGGCAGTCTGTGGAGCGAGTGGATCAAAGCGCATGTCGAGCGAAGCATCGTGTTGGAAGGAAAAGCCGCGCTCGGGCGTATCGAATTGCACGGAGGAGGCGCCGAGGTCAAGAACAATGCCGTCAACGGATTCCCAGCCGAGACGCGCTAGTTGCATGGATAGAGTCGTATAGGAGGCTTGCGCCAGATGGATGCGCTGTTCGTAAGGAGCCAAGGTCTTACGAGCGAACGCTAACGCCTGCGGGTCCACATCGAGACCGAGCAGTTGCCCATCTGGCGCACACGCCTCCAAAATCCCGCGGGCGTGACCGCCCGCGCCCAATGTCCCATCCACATAGCGTCCCCCGTCATGAGGTTGCAACGCGTGTATAATCTCTTGGTAAAGTACAGGTTGATGCGGTGTGTCGTTCATAATCGTAGTAGCGACTCTGCGAAGCGCTCTTTAGAGTCAGTCGCTGATAACGACTGAAGGCGTCACTACGAACCGCTGTTCTTTGAAAGATCAAGCGTGGAGAAGCGTTGTTCGTTGGCTTCCACATCCTGCAGTTTGTCCATTTGCGTTTTCCATTCAACAGGAGTCCACACTTCAAAGTAATCACCCTGACCCGCGACGACGAGTTCACCGCTCTCGATGCCAAGGAAACTTCGCAGGTTCTGCGGAACAAGGATGCGCCCGACCTTATCCACTTCAACGGGATAGGCATTTGAAAGAATGAGACGGCGTAACATGCGCGCTGTTGGGTCTGCCATGTTCATGGCGTTGATACGGTCATACACCTGTTTGAAGTAGACATCTGTCATTGCCATCAGGCATTTGTCAAAGCCCTGTGTGATGTAGGCGCCGCCGGTTGCCAGCAAATCGCGATAGCGCGCCGGAATCATCAGGCGCCCTTTATCATCGAGATTGTGTTGGAACTGACCCAAGAACATTTGTGCTATAATTCCTTTTAACTGATGAACGCCGGAGCGACCGGCGTCCTTACCACTTTCTACCACTTCTCCCCACATTATACGACTTTTGAGGGAAAAATCAAGTAGGTGTAACCAATTCATCCGCTCCCTCTAATGGCCTGTGAGGGAAAATCGTACTTGGAGATTAGAGATCGCATTCACCTTACTTGAATCATCGAACTGGAAAGACTATGCCTTGCTTGATAGCGGCGATGGGTTGAAACTTGAACGCTTCGGCAAATATGTTTTTGTACGCCCTGAATCCCAAGCCATGTGGAAGCGCACGCTTAATTCCGAATGGAAGGACGCGCAGGCGGTCTTTCAACCAACGGGCGAGGAAAGTGGCGGGCATTGGGATTTCAAAAAGAAGGTGGATGAACAATGGGATATGCATTATCCACTCCCCTCTGCTCAAAGCGAGTTAACATTTAAAGTCATGACGACGCCGGGGCGTCATCTCGGCGTTTTCCCTGAAGTTGCCGCGCATTGGGATTGGTTCAATGATCTGATTCACCATGAAGTATACGAAGGGCACAAAGAAGTTAATGTTCTAAATTTATTCGGATATACCGGACTCGCCACATTAGCTGCCGCGTCGGCTGGCGCCAAGGTGACCCATGTGGACGCGTCCAAAAAATCCGTAAGCTGGGCGCGTGATAATCAGGCTTTATCCAATCTAATGGATAGACCCATCCGCTGGATCGTGGACGACGCGTTGAAATTCGTCCAACGCGAAGCGAGGCGCGGCATTAGATATCATGGCATCATCCTCGACCCGCCCAAATTCGGACGCGGTCCTAAAGGCGAGGTGTGGGAAGTATATAAGTCGTTGTCGACAATGCTCGAGGCATGCCGCGAATGTTTGAATGATAAGCCGTTGTTTGTTGTAACAACACTCTATGCAGTACGCGCATCGGCAATCCATATCGCGCAGGCAATGGAAGATATGATGAATGGTTTTAAGGGAAAGATCGATATGGGAGAACTGGTCACACGCGAACAAAGCGCGGGACGTTTGTTGTCGCAGGCGGTGTATGCGCGGTGGGAAAGGTAAGGATATGTCACCCTGAGGGAGCGCTTTTCGCGACCGAAGGGTCTAGCTTGTCTGGGTAGAGATGCTTCGCTCCGCTCAGCACAACATGATTCAAGATTCCAACTCCCTCAACCACTCCAGCGGCTTCTCCCAGCGCTTGCGCAGATGAATCATAAAGAACTTATCGGGTCTGCGCCATTTCGGACCGGGAGGACCAGATTCATCCGCGAGAAGACTCTTCACACCCCATAAGCCTTGATACTGAATCCAATCCGGTTCGGGGGATAAAAGGATTTGCTTCCACTCACGCGATCTAGGATGAGTGACCTCCCGTGTGGACATGACGCGTTTGAGATAACTGCTGGATTTGCCGACCGCTTCGCGCTTATTGTCTCCTTCAATCCCGATGCGGAATCCTTCCCCCGTCGCGATTTCCATTGGCAAGTTCACTACATAATGATCCTGCCTGTCACGCAATCGTAGAAAAGAATCTTCTGTGAGCGCGGTGGCTGGATGCGTGGTCAGTTCGCGCAGGACAATCTGGCGCTCCTTCTGGCTCGGGTTGAAGAGCATGAACAGAAAGTGGATCAAGCCGTCGGTCCAATAAAGGAAGCGTTGAAATAATCCCTGATGGAACAGGCTCGGCGAACGGATTATCTCAGGCTTGCTGTAATTGGCGTGCGAGCCGAGCGCGGCATAGATCAGGGGATGCGTGGTTTCATTCCGATCCTTATCCTTCACGCGGCTTACATCCTTCCATAACTTCAGCGCGCCGGAGCCATGTTGGGAGAACAATACTGAATAAGGCGCGTCGTTCCTCAAATAGACGGCGACCATTTCCCAATCCCCTTCATGATGATTGATGCCATTCGCGGCCAGCCGCCAATCGTTGAACGCGTAAAAGAAATGATATTGCAGGATCTTCCAGTCGCTGCCATCCTCATCCTGCTCCCTGACGACGCGGCCATAGTAAACCGGCTGAGGCTCACTCTCAAGAATTTCCTTATATTGAAAATATGATTTGCGCGCGACCGGCTCGGTGGCTTGGGAAAGCATGTCCATGATCACGCCGGGCGCTTCAGGGATGATATGGTCGAAGATGAACTTCATCGTCCGCACGGAAAGATAAAACAGCGTCAACAGGTAAATAGGAAACAGCAAAAGATATTCAACGGTAATGCTCATATATTCATGAGGCTTCAGGAAAAACCAGATCGGAGCAGCTTCGAGCGCGAAGAAAAAAAGCGCGGCGAACGCGGCGGGGAAAATTCGCAAACGAATCGGCGAAGCCTGGATGAAGATAACCAGCGCGGCGATCAAAGCAAGGCTGAACGCGTCTCCGGCCCCAACCCAGCCTGACGCGAACCAACCCAAGCCCAGCGCGGCGCCTGACAGGATTCCCCACCACACCCATATATCTGAATCAATCAGAGGGTCGTTGACGAAGCGCAGGAAATATTCCCCGCTGCGCAATTTGCCGATACGGGTAAGGAGCGGCTCATTCGAATGAGACAACAATCCCGCTTGTCTCTTCGATTTACTTGGCAAATCGTTTCCCCAGTGGAGCGAGCGGGATAATCCCACCACTCCGTGCGGTCCGCTTGGAAAGATAGCGCACCTGTCGAGATAAGGCTCCACAGCCATTGGGAAGAAACGCTCACTCCTTGCGAAGCGCAAGACCGGTTCGTATTTCTCCAGCAATTCGCGATCTTCCATGCTTCAAATTATAAAGCGAATGGATGGATGAGAGTCCGCAATTCTCAATACGATTATATCACTGCGAGCCTTTGGTGAAGCAGTCTCCTCGTTGACAAAGGGGATTGCTTCGGGAAGCGTCGTCCTGAGCCTGTCGAAGGGAACGTCCTCGCAATGACATAACGAGAATCGCCGAATCAAAGAGGGACACCTTTTCAGAGATGCTGTTACAATACAATGACAGCAAGGTTCGTCAATACAAGCATATATACTTTCCGTAATACATCCCCAGAAGGAGATCCAATGTCTATTCTCTCTCCAACCTCAACGCCTGAGATGATTCAGCCCATCCCAAATCCCGAAGTCCCGGATAACCGAAGTTATGCCACCCTCAAACGAATGATCGTGGAAAAAGGACTGCTCGACAAACAGCCGGGCTTCCTTACCTACAAAATTCTTCTCACTGCCGCAATGTGCGCCGTCAGCATTGTCATTCTCTTTCTGACCGATAATCTCTGGGTTCAACTATTGAACGCGGTTTATCTGGCTTTCGTTTTTGGACAATTCGGGTTCATCGCCCACGACACGGGCCATCGCCAGGGATTTCATACAACGAAACAAAACGATTTTTTCGGCCTCCTGCACGCCAACCTGCTAATGGGCATGAGTTACGGCTGGTGGATGGATAAGCACAACCAACACCATGCCCAGCCGAACCGTGAAGACATGGACCCAGATATTGCCATCCCCGTCATCGCCTTCACCGAAAAAGCCGCTCTGGAGAAACGCGGCATTCCGCGCTTTATCGTCAAATACCAGAAATTCTTTTTCATCCCCTTATTGCTTTTGGAAGCGTACAGCCTGCACGGCGGCAGTGTTATCTTCCTCACCAAAAAGAAAACCTGGAAATATCGCGGGATCGAGATTCTGCTGTTCGCCCTCCATTTCGTGTGGTATTTTGCCCTGATCTTCGTTGCCCTCGGCGCCTGGAAGGGACTGTTTTTCATTCTTATCCACCAAGCCCTGTTTGGTCTTTACGTCGCATCGGTCTTTGCCCCCAACCATAAGGGGATGCTCGTCGTCGGCAAAGATGAAGTGATGGATTTCCTGCGCCTGCAAGTGCTGACCGCCCGCAACGTCAAAGCGCACCCAATCACCGACTTCTGGTATGGCGGGCTGAACTACCAGGTGGAACATCACCTCTTCCCCTCCATGGCGCGCAATCAACTACGCGAGGCACAAGCCATCATCCGCAAGTTTTGCGACGACCTGGAAATCAGTTATCACGAAACCAGCATGTTCCACTCGTATGTTGAAATTTTGGAATACCTGCACGTTGTCAGCGCGCCTCTGCGGCAGAGGAAACTGGCGGTTGAAGCTATCTAATTGTTTTTCCGATTATTAGTGGCTGTATGCAAATTAGTGTCATGTCATTCTGAGCGACCATTGGGAGCGAAGAATCTCGGTTTTTGAATAGAGAAATTACCATGTTATCTGAGATTCTTCGTCGCTTCGCTCCTCAGAATGACATATAAATCTAAATTGGGCTGTTCAATGAACAGCCCAATTTAGATTCTACGAAGCGTTAACTTTTTGACGATATTGCCTGAGCGCTTCCCACCCCACCAGCATCTTCTCCTTTTCATCCCACAAGCGGAAGAACAAAGATCTGAAACTATGCCCCAATGTCAGCGGCTCAATTTGGAAAGCGGGATTCTCGTTGTGGCACTGTTCCAGTTTATAGTTGGGGATTCTCGGGCTAAGGTGATGGATGTGATGAAAACCAATGTTCCCCGAGAACCACTGCAAGACTTTGGGAAGTTTATAGAACGAACTGCCGTCCAGTCCGGCATTGAAGAATTCCCAATCCGGGTGGCGTTCCCAATATGTCGGGTCAAAGTTGTGCTGGACGTAGAACAGCCACACACCTGCTCCACAGGCGATCAGCAAAACGGGGATCTCAACGAGCAGGAAAGCCGCCCAGCCAATCTCGATCATTAACCAACCTACAACTGCGGCAAGCGCGATATTCGTCCAGATCACACTGCTTCTTTCGCGTTTCCCCGATTCCTTTTCCCAAAAACGATGCGTCAGGGTAAAGACGATGAACGAACCTATCGTAAACAGAATCATTGGATTGCGCATGATGCGATAGCCCACCTTCTTATGCCACGGCGCGGCGAGATATTCCTCCACCGTCATCGTATATACGTCGCCGATGCCGCGCCGATCCAGGTCGCCGGCGGTCGCGTGATGAATGGCGTGACTATGTTTCCACTCGTAAAACGGCGTGAACACCAACACGCCAAGTACCAGCCCAAGGCGGTCATTTGCTTTCATGCTCTTGAAGAACGAACCGTGACAGCAATCATGGAAGATGATGAAACATCGCACCATAAAGCCCGCCGTTGGCACAGCCAGGATGAGCGTCAACCAGTATCCAATTTCGAGACTGCGAACCATCAGGTACCACATCACGAAGAACGGGATCACTGAATTGAATACCTGCCACGAACTGCGCCACGTTTCGGGAAACGCGTACTTCGAAACGATCCCCTGCCATTTGAATTTTTCAGTAGACATTGTATCCTCCGATCGAATGTTATCCCTATTTTACTTTATCCAGCAATTCAGGCAATGTCAAATTTGCAAGCGATCTCAATGTCAGGTTCGCCCCCTCGATTGTGAGCATGGATGTAACGGAATTCGGGACAGTCACCACAAAGATACCCGCCCGATTCGCGGCTTTCACGCCATTGGGAGAATCTTCGAAGATGACCGCCGCCTCTTTCTGGACTTGAAGTTGATTCAGCGCCAATAGAAATAGATCTGGGTTTGGCTTGGTCCTGCCGACTCCCACATCGTCCGCGCAGATGACAGCATCGAATTGATCGAAGATGCCGAGCCGCTTCGCGTGATTATCCACCCATGAATGCGGAGAACTGGATGCAATCGCGAGTTTGAGTCCGAGTCGTTTCGCTTCATAGATGTAATCCAACACGCCAGGCAATATTGGTTGCGTAAGGGTTAACGCCCGACTTTCAAGGCTGTGGCGGGCGCGCAGGGAAACGGAATCCAGCCGTCCCTCAGAAAGATGCGTTAGATATTCCGCCGCGTCGAAGTCCGAGAGTCCGTATCCGCCGATGATGCGTCCCCATTCATTATGAGGGAATTCAAATCCGTGTTCTTGATAGATGTTTTGCCAGACGTGAAATTCGGGAGTCTCGGTATCGAGGATGAGTCCATCGAAATCGAAGATGAGGGCTTTGATCATTTGATGAATTTTAACCCATGCTATACTTTGTACATGCTCAAGCCGCCGTCCTCGGCGGCGGGGACGCCGCCGAGAGCAGGAGATAACCATGGAAGACCTCTATTATTCAGATTACATCGAGCTCGATAAAATCCTGAACAGCCAGCATCCCAGAAGTTTCAAGTCAATGGACGAAGGCAACGATGAGATGCTCTTCATTATCATCCATCAGGCTTATGAATTGTGGTTCAAGCAGATCATCTTTGAACTCGATTTGATTCGGAACATTTTTATCAGCGATCATATCAATGACAATTCATCCGATATGAGCAGCGTGGTATACAAGTTAAAACGCATCGTGAAAATTTTGGAATTGCTTAATCATCAAGTGAGCGTGCTGGAAACAATGACCGCGCTCGATTTTCTTGAGTTCAGAAATTTCCTTTTGCCCGCATCAGGATTTCAGAGCAAACAGTTCAGGTTAATCGAAGCAAAGTTGGGACTGAAAATGGAAGAACGGCACAAGAAGGAATATTACAAACACACACGCCGCGGCAGTTTATCGGAAAGCGATTTACAGGAAGTTGACCAGACCGAAAGCGAAAGCACATTGAAACAACTCATCATCAAATGGCTGGAGAGAATGCCTTACTTCGACGAAAAATACTGGGTTGATTACGAGGCGGTGAACAAATTAGATTTAGGAGATGGACATAATTTCTGGTCCGAGTATCGAAAAATATATCAAGGCAGTTTATCCGGGAATGAGGGCGGCAGACTGAGGGAGTTCGATAAAATATTTTTCGATGAAGGCAGGGGAGAAATTTCCCCAGCCGCCATGCAAGCCGCGCTCTTCATCACACTCTATCGCAATTTGCCGATCTTCCAATTGCCATTTGAATTGTTGAACACACTCTCTGAAATTGACGAACTGCTTTCGAACTGGCGTTACAGGCATTTCATGATGGTACGGCGAATGATCGGTCTGCGCGTGGGAACGGGCGGCACCAGCGGAGCGGGTTATCTCGAAGGGACATTGAGCCAGCACTACGCGTTTCGCGAGATCACTGAGGTGGCGACGTTTTTGATCGAGCGCAGCAAACTCCCGGACCTGCCGAATGTGTTGAAGGAGAAGGTTAGTTTTAATTTGTAGTGGTTTTTGCTTGCGAGCAGAGAGGCGTATAATTCTGCCTATAAGCAATTATACAGAATTAATTCTGTATAACCCCCCAATTTGGGGTCTTAAGCAGAATGGTTCTGCTTAAGACCTAGTTAGCCCCAAGAATCTGAATCATTGTGAGTGAATGATGAAAATTGTCTTTACCGAAAGGAGTCTATCAAGTTTTGAAGATTTTCATGATAGCGATTGGCTAAAACAAGTTGCTCAGTTGGTGAAAGGCACAGAAATAGAAGGCTTAGTTGAAGAATTTGCTGCTCATTGGTTGGGAAGCGCACGAGCCTTTATTCTTCCTTGGTTATTGGCAAATGGAATTTATGACGGAATAAATAGCTTAATTCCGTTGCCCACTACACCACAAGATGTGTGGAATGGCTATCTAGAAATTAATGGGTTTCATGCGGCATTGTGGAAGTTGTCTGAAGGTATGTATTGCTCCATTTACTATGCCTATGAAAATTTGCTTGTGAATCTCTTGCAAAAGATTAAAGGTAAAAGGATTCGCGTTACCGACAGAGATTTTGCCAAACTAATGATAGAAGTTTATGGAGATAAATTTGCTAACAAAATATGGAACAGCAGTTTTATTTCCGTATCACGTGAGATAAGAAATTGTATAGTCCACAATGGTGGCATGATATCGAATAGACTTCTCGAAATGAAATCCCGCCCTCACATAGAAAAGGAAAACGTTATAATTTCTGCATCCGATACAAGAAAACTATACAACAAGTGTCAAGTACCCATTTTATATACCAATGATAAATAGACACGCTTCGCAGTCA
>CAZIYY010000052.1:0-26611 GCA_964543585.1 uncultured Anaerolinea sp.
AAAATCTCTGATTTCTCTGTGCGCTCTGTGGCAAGCCCACGGAATTAGCCACTCTCCAAAACCAACCTGCCCCCTGCATAAGGAGAGAGATGAACGCAAAAACCGCGAAAACCGATCCGAGAGTCCGCCGCACCCGCCGCATATTGCGCGAGGCGCTGGTCTCATTGATCCTCGAAAAGGATTACGCCTCCATTTCGATCAAGGAAATCACGGATCGCGCTGAAGTCGCTTACATTACCTTTTTCAGGCATTACAACAACATGGATGAATTGTTGATGGAGGCGCTGGATGATGGACTAGCCGAATTGCTTCGTCGCATTGAGACATTGGCGGGCAAATCGGAAGACCCCGCAGGCGAGGTGGAAGGGAGACTGATTTTCGAATACATCAGCCAAAAATCCGACCTCTTTCGAATCCTGTTCAAGAGTCAGAGCGTGACGCGTATTCGCAAGTCAGTGGTCAAGAATATCTCCACGCTGTTCCAGAATTCCTGCGCTTCACTGCGACGCCCTGGTAATCCGATACCCGCCAACATTGCAGGGAACCACATCGCGACCTCCCTGCTTGCGTTGATCGAATGGTGGCTGGAAAACAGGATGAGCCCGCCTCCCTCACAGATGGGCAAAATCTATAAGGCTCTGATCGTTGATGCGACCATCGGCGCGGTCGCTTCTGCGTAATCTATAAAGATGGTGAACTGCCAGTCGTTTTTTCGTTTCATGGTTTCCTCGCAGTTATTCCTACAGCCATGCGACCATTCGTGCAATTTGCGTTTAAAAATCTCGACCTTGCGAAAGCCATGCCATCGGGCTTAGTCTGAAGCATTATTATTTTATGGTTATAATCTCCTCATGCTCTATCGCATTGCGCGCATATTCGACTTCCTCATGCTCAGCCTGGCGATCATCGTTGCCGCCGGGGGCGATGTGCCGAGACTCACAGCCGAATCGGACCGCGTCCGCTTGTTCACCCGCGACATTGAATTCGATTACCCAACCTGGGTGTGGGACGCGGCTTGGACGAAAATCGAACAAAGCGCAATCCACGCGCCTTATATCTTTGAGCGCGGCGCAAACAAACAAATCGTATTCGAATACCTGCGCGTCACACAACAACTCATACAAGTTGAAACACGCATCGAACAAATCTTTGCCGACCCCGCGATAATGGATAAAGAATCAACCAGCGCGTTTTTACGCGGGCAACGCGACGAACTCAGCGCCGGGCAACGCGCACTCGCGCCGTTTGCCGAGGCGACATTGCAAAGCCAGATCAGCGAAGCGCTGGCGGAACTCGGTCTCACAACCAGCGGACAGCCACTGCCCCCCGTCCTCTATCACACCTCCTCCACGCCTCTTGCATTGATCGTTGCCCCGCGCGATCACATTCAACAAATCGCAAATATCTCGGTGCTTCCCACCCTCACCCTCGACGATCAGATCAAACTCGAAGATAAAGTCGCGGGTTCGCTCGACGTCTCAACGCTCGTCGTCGCAATTGGCGGCGTTGGCGTTTATCCAACCATGGTAACGGAAACCACCGACCTGCGCTGGATGCTCGACACCATCGCGCATGAATGGACTCACAATTATTTGAACGTTCGTCCGCTCGGACTCAACTACAGCATGACCCCTGAACTCCGCACGATGAACGAAACGACTGCCTCCATCGCGGGAAATGAAGTTGGGGACTATGTGATTCAAAAATATTATCCAGAGATGCTCGATTCCGCCGTTTCGTCTTCGTTCGGCGCGGGCCCAAGCCTGATCTCGTTTAATGAACATTCTCTCCCTTCACGCGGACTCTTCGACGACCCGCCCCCCTTCGACTTCCGCGCCGAAATGCACGAGACACGCGTTACAGCAGATGAATTGCTCACGCAAGGCAAAATCGAAGAAGCAGAATCCTATATGGAAGGACGCAGACAGGTCTTCTGGCAAAACGGATACCTGCTCCGCAAACTGAATCAAGCCTACTTTGCCTTTCACGGAGCCTATGCCGATACCCCCGGCGGCGCGGCAGGTGAAGACCCCGTCGGTCCCGCCGTCCGCGCATTGCGCGAGCGAAGCGACTCACTCGAAGATTTCATCAACACCATTGCGTGGATGACATCGTTCGAGCAACTGCAAGAGGCAATCAAGTAACAAGAGCGCGTCGCTCCGCAAACTGAATCAGACATGCGTAAGTTTTCCTCTGTCTTCTTTCCTTCCTACACTGCTCACAGCATCCCGATGCTGTTTTGGGAGGGCATGCTTTCTTCAATTCTTTCTATCCTCATCACTGCATGTGCCACTGCAACTGTCACACCGAATGCCACGATATCTCCCTCCCCAAATATCATCATCCCAACCCGGCCATCTTGCGCGGCAATTCTTGCCGCACCCACACCGGGACCCGATGAGCCGTCCATCTTTCCCCCCGAAAGCGAAACAGACCGCGCGCGCGGCGCCAAAAATCCCATTGTCACAATTACGGAGTATAGTGACTATCAAGACCTGAGAAGCGGGCTATTTGCAGAAGCAACCCATCAATTACTCGAAAAACATCCAAATGACGTGCGTGTCGTGAGTCGAATTTTTCCGCTCCTCAGTGTCAACGACAAATCCGCGCTCGCCGCGCAAGCCGCCGAAGCCGCGGAAGAACAGGATAAATTCTGGCAACTTCACGATCTGCTATACGCCCAACAGGTGAATTGGGTCAATCTATCCGTGGAGGATTTCGAGCAATGGATCACCGCTCAAGCCTCGGCGCTGGAAATGAACGTGGATCAAATCAAATCGGATATGAAGCGCGAAGACATCGTCGCCCGAATCCAGCAGGCATGGGAAGATGGTCAAAAGATGGGCTTGCCTGGCACACCGCTGATCCTCATCAATGGGCAAATTTATGGCGGTCCGCGTGACTACAACAGCCTGAACGATATTGTTCAATTGATCGCGCTCGGCAAACGACAATACAGCGCCTGCCCGCCCGTGACGGTTCAGCGTAACAAACAATACGTCGCCACACTCCACACAGAGAAAGGCAATGTGGTGATTCAGTTATTGGCAGACAAAGCGCCGATGACTGTGAACTCATTCATTTTTCTGGCGCGCAATGGCTGGTACGATAACATCACATTCCATCGCGTCATCCCCGATCTCTTCGCGCAAACAGGCGACCCAAGCGGAACCGGCAAAGGCAACCCCGGCTATTACATCATCACGGAAATAGACCCATTGCTGAAGTTCAACAAACCTGGAGTGGTTGCGATGGTCAACTCAGGACCCGACACAAGCGGCAGTCAATTTTTCATCACCTACGCGCCCACGGCTCAATTCGATGGGCAATATACGATTTTTGGACAAGTCCTTCAGGGAATGGAAATCGTTGAAGCGCTTACGCCGCGCGATGCGCAACCGGGAACGGATACTCTGCCCGGAGACAAATTGTTGAGTATAGTGATTGAAGAAAATTGACCCCACCGTGTCCGAGGGACGGAGGGGGTATGGTAAGATAATCTCATGCCATTGACTTCGACATCCTCCATTGCCCGCGACGGTGACCTTGCCCAACTCGTCGGCTTACGTCATAAACATTTTATTCTCACACTTCAAACTGGCGCGAAATTTGAAACGCATCGCGGCATCCTTCAACATGACGACTTGATCGGCAAACAATGGGGCACGCAGGTCTTCAGCCACACGGGCGCGCCGTTTTTTTTGCTCCAGCCCTCGCTCGCGGATTTGCTCATTGACCTGCCGCGCACAACGCAAATCCTTTACCCGAAAGACATCGGATTTATTTTTGTGACAATGGGCATTGGACCCGGGCAAAAAGTGTTGGAAGCAGGCACAGGCTCAGGCTCGATGACCACGGCGCTCGCGTATGCCCTCGGAACGGAAGGAAGTGTCATCTCGTACGAAGTCAAACCTGACGCGCAGAATCTGGCGCGCAAAAACCTGACACGCTTTGGACTCGACTCACGCGTGGACTTCAAACTGCGCGACATACAACAAGGCTTCGACGAAACTGACGCCGACTCCTTCTTCCTCGATGTGCCGAACCCATATGACTTTATCGCGCAAGTACGCGCCGCGCTTAAGCCTGGTGGATTCTTATGCTGCCTGATCCCAACCTTCAACCAGGTGGAAAAAACACTTTATGCTTTGCATCAAAACAAATTCGCATTTCTCGAAGTCTGTGAAATCTTGCTTCGATACTACAAACCCGAACCTTCGCGCCTCCGCCCCACCGACCGCATGGTCGCGCATACGGGATTTTTAGTTTTCGCGCGCAAGATCGAACTCAGCGAAGATCCGCGCGGGAAAGAATTAGCCGAAGAGGTTGGAGCCTGATACAGTAAGGAGACATCCAATGCGCCGCATGTTTCGCCGCGATAAACGAAAATCATTCGCGCCCAATATTCCGCCTGTTTTACAGGAAGCCAATCTCGCGTTCGACAAAGGCGAATACGGACGCGCCGCCGAACTCTTCGAGCGGATTGCCGAGGGAGCCGACGCGCGTGGCGGACCGCGCGCTCCGCTCTTTCATTTACAGGCAGGACACGCACGCATCCTTGCAGGACAAACTTTATTAGGTATGCCGTCTCTCAAACGCGGGCTTGAAATCCTGGCGCAACGTAAACAACTTCTACGCTTGCAAAATTCAGGGCTGCGCGTGATAGCAGAACTGATCGAGCATGGATTGAAGAACGAAGCCGCGGAAATCAAGTCATGGCTCGAGTCTGCCGTACCATCCATGCCGGTAGTTGATATGCAACAAAAGCCAGCGAAAAGGCCCACACTCCCTACTCATTGTCCACAATGCGGCGCGGCGATGCGACCCGATGAAGTCGAATGGCTCGATGACCTCACCGCCGAATGTGCCTATTGCGGAAGCCCGGTGAGGGAAAACAGTTAAACACGACGGATACAAAGTATACAAAGGGAAAACCTTTTGCCTTAAAGGCCCAAATTCTTCGTACCCGTAGTGTCCTTTGTGTTTGAAAAAAAATGAAACTTACCGAAGATTACATCTCCGAACGCCTCCACGAAGCCATCAAATCCGCTGGACCCTCCTCCGATGGCTACGCGGAGATTGACCTCACCGACGAATCGCGCCTTAAGTGCGCGGCGGTGCTTGTTCCGCTTGTATGGCATGACAATGAGTGGCATCTACTCTTCACGCGTCGCACCAATAAGGTTGAATCACACAAAGGGCAAGTTTCCTTCCCTGGCGGCGCATGTGATGAAGGTGAGACGACTGCCGAACAAACTGCTTTGCGCGAAGTTGAAGAAGAGATCGGCATAAAGGCAAATGATGTGAAGATCTTAGGCAGGCTTGCCAACCTGATCACGATCTCTTACTTTCGAGTGACGCCCGTCGTTGGAGTCGTGAAGTGGCCCAACGTCTTTCGTCTGGGGGAACATGAAGTGGCGCGCGTCTTCACGATTCCGCTTGGGTGGCTGGCGAACGCGTCTAATCGGTGGCAGTTTGAAATCGGGGGAAGGAAGCGGAGCGTCATCGCTTATCATCCGTATGACGGCGAGTTATTATGGGGAGCAACCGCGCGCATGACGGTAGACTTCTTGAATGTGTTGGGATATTAAAATGTCATCGCGAGGAACATTTTTGCCACGGATTTCACGAATTTACACGAATTTTTTAAAAACCAATCCGCGATAATCCGTGCAATCTGTGGCTAAAGGCTTTGTTTCTTTGTCTCGACAACCATCGCTTTGAACAGCGACTCTTTCCCACTCTGGATTTACTCGCAATGACATGTGAAAACTCCCCGACCAAATCGGGGAGTTCGTTTGAACGAGAAATTTACTTCTTCTTCTCGTCTGTAGCTTCTTCTTCCTTCTTGCCGCGTTCTACTGCGAGTTCTGGCTCGGTTGCAGTCGGAGTTACGCCTTCCACGCCAGGAACAGCCGCCACTTCCACTTCCACTTCCTCTTCCACCTTCGGGAACGTAGCCACAGCGACCATCGTGTCGGGGTCATCGAGCAGGCGCACTTTATCGGAAACATGCACATCCTTTACGCGGATGCCCTCGCCCGGACGATTGAGGGTGGAAATATCCACATCAATGCGCTCGGGCAAATCGGTGGGAAGACATTCGACCTCAAGTTCTTCAAGGTTGTGCACAAGCACGGCGTTGAAATCCTTCACAGCAAGCGAGAGCCCAATGAAGTGAACGCTGACCGACGCGCGGATCTTCTCATCGAGGGAAACTGCCATGAAGTCCACGTGAAGCAGGTGACGCTTGATGACATCGCGCTGCTTCTCGCGCACAAGCGCGGGATACTCCGCGCCGTCCACGCTAATCGTCACCAGGCTGGACGAAGTAAGTTTGCCCAATGCAAGCGCGGCAGAGTGCGCGTCCAAAACGACATTGATCGGCTCAGTGTGACGGCCATAGATGACTGCAGGCAATTTGCCCTCGCGGCGCAAAGCCTTGACCTGCTTGCCGACCACATCCCGCCTGATTGCTTTAATTACGACTTTCTCCATCTTTACTCCTTGAGCGCCTCTGACTTATCATCCGATAAGTTACCTTCGCTCTTTGAAATGAATTTCTGTAAGCGGCATCCTATTGGAACCGCATAACATTCAAAATTATCTTCGCCCGCACAAAAGGCGCCCGAGCAATAACATCCATCCTGCAAGCAGCCCGCCCACCAGGCCGGCGACCAGAGCCGCGCGCGTGTCCAGCAATGTTGTCACATTCCCATGCACATTGCGCGCCAGAAGCAGGATTGTGCGCGACTCTTCCACATGGATGTCGCGCCCCGCCACAAAGCCTGTCATTCCATGATGGACATCTGCGCTTCCCGCGGCGACCGCGCCTGTGTACCCGCTCACTGACGTTTTCTCCGCCCGAACGAATCCCGTCACCCCTCCCTGCGAAAGGAATTCCCCTGTGCTCACCATTCCAGCCGAGGATTGATTCAAACTGACCTGATCTGCCTTGATAAATCCTGCTGAACTCTGATGCAGGGTCGCTTTGTGAGCAGACATCCTCCCCGCCGCGCTCTGTTGCATTGCCACTTCATCTGCGATTAGTTCACCTGCGGCGGACTGCTGCATCCGCACCAACTCCGCGCGGACAGTCTGCACGTCCGCTTGAGAAATGTTGCTCACTTGCGACTGGTCGATTTCGGGAAGTTCTTTGGGTTCGATCATTGTGGGCTCTGGATATTGGCATAAAATCCGCCTCCTGCTGGAGGCGGAGATGACAGCGGGCAGGATTTTAGCCTTGGGCAGGTAATTCGTCAAGGCAAAGCGCCAAACTCACTATGGCTTTCTCAAATTAATGTCAGACAAACTCTTTGAACCGCTAAACCCGCGAAGAACGCAAAGAAAACTCTTTAAACTTCGCGCTCTTGGCGTTCTTCGCGGTTAATTTTGTCAGGATTGCGGACACGGTCCGACTTTGAGAAAGCCATACCAAACTCACACCTTCCATCAGTCTATAATCACTATTTGCTGTTCTTGTTAAGGTTCAGCCTTCTATCGCACATTTCCCATGCGCCGCTTGCCCACTCTAAACTTAAGGGTAGATACTTTCTCCGCTTCGTGTCAGGGAGTCTAGTGAAGCAGATATCGAGACCGCAGTAAAACGCATCCTATAGGATAAAATAAACATTGTGTCATTCCATCGCCTAGGTCTCATTGGCTATCCTCTCAGCCACAGTCTCTCGCCAAAAATCCACGCGGCTGCTTTGCAGGCCTGTGGCTTGGACGGTGACTATTCCTTATTCCCTGTTCAACCTGATGACGAACATGGTTTGCAGGATTTGCTCGCCCGCGTCCGTTCAAAAGAAATTCATGGTTTGAATGTGACCATCCCGCACAAACAAAATGTGATTCCATGGATGGATGAACTCACTCCAACTGCAAAAGCAATAGGCGCGGTCAACACGATTTATTTGCGAGATCACAAACTCATCGGTGACAATACTGACGCAACTGGATTCATCAAAGACCTGAATCGTTTTCTAGCCGACGTCCAATCGCAAATCGCAAATCGCAAATCGGCAATCGTTCTTGGCGCAGGTGGCTCTGCTCGCGCAATTGTTTATGCCCTACTCAACGACAGCTGGAATATTACCGTTGCCGCCCGCCGCCTCGAACAGTCCCAACAACTCGTAGACTCATTTCCTAGTTACCCATTAAGAACTACGGACTTCACAAACCTTCGACTTTCAACCTTTGACCTTTTGGTAAACGCCACTCCCCTGGGCATGACCCCAAACATAGATCAATCTCCCCTGCCCGAAAATCTGTCACTCCCTCGTCATGCCGCAATTTACGATTTAGTCTACAATCCACGCGAGACGAAATTTGTGCGGGAGGCGCGCGCGCAAGGATTATCTGCAACAACTGGACTCGGTATGTTAATCGAGCAAGCCGCTCTTGCTTTTGAAATTTGGACAGGTCACAACCCATCGCGTGAAATCATGCGAGCATCCGTCAATAATCTCTATCTCTAGTCTCTAATTACCAGTTACCTGTGAACTGCAACAACCTTTGATACAGGCAAAGTCGTCAGAAATCGTCTTTTTTAGCCGTATTTTCGATGATGCAAGCTTAAAAAAGGTGTATCAGAGGTCATTGCAGTTGACAGTTACCACTTACGGAGTTTCCTCATGTTACGCTTCCTCACTGCAGGCGAATCTCACGGACCATCTCTAACAGCCATACTTGACGGAATGCCTGCTGGACTTCCCTTCAGCGCCTCAATCATTGACCTTGAACTTGCACGCCGTCAAAAGGGCTTTGGTTCTGGCGGACGCATGAAGATTGAGAAAGACACCGTGCAAATCCTGGGCGGGGTCATGGCAGGTGAAACCACAGGCGGGCCGATTGCCATGCTCGTTGAAAATGCCGACCACATCAAATGGAAAGGCAAAGCCATCGAGCCGATGACTGCGCCTCGTCCAGGTCACGCGGACTTAACGGGTGTAGTGAAATATGGCTACAAGGATTTGCGTCCCGCGTTGGAGCGAGCCTCCGCGAGAGAAACGACCATGCGCGTCGCAGCCGGCGCGGTCTGCAAACATTTCCTTTCGCAGTTTGGAATCATTGTTGGCGGATATGTTTCATCCATTGGCGAAATCCAAACCGACTTCGGCGATATGTCTTACCGGGAACGATTTGCTCGCGCAGAAGAATCGGATGTGCGTTGTCCAATTGAATCATCGGAAAATCAAATGCGCGCTGAAATTGAAAAGACCATTCACGGTAAAAATACATTGGGCGGCGTGCTTGAAATTGTTGCGTTAAATGTGCCTGTTGGTTTAGGCAGTTTTATGCAATGGGATAAACGTCTCGAAGCAAAATTAGCAATGGCAGTGATGAGTGTGCAAGCCATAAAAGGAGTCGAAATCGGTGATGCGTTTGAAAATGCAAAACTCTCAGGTATACAAGCCCATGATGCAATCAGACTTAACTCGCAACTCGTAACTCGTAACTCCAATCGCGCAGGTGGCACCGAAGGCGGAATTTCCAATGGACAGCCCATCGTCATCCGCGCGGCAATGAAACCAATTGCGACAACATTGACTCCTCAACAAACCGTTGATCTTGCTGTTGGCGAAGAATCATCAACCAAATATGAACGCTCAGATTTTTGTCCCGTGCCACGCGCCGTGCCGATTCTTGAAGCAATGGTCGCTTTTGTTTTAGCAGATGCCCTCTTAGAAAAACTTGGCGGTGACTCGATGAACGAAATGAAGCCGCGCTTTGATGCTCTGCGTAAAGCAACGCTTGAAGATTTGCGGATGGACAATACCCCGCACATATTTTGGGAGTGAGAACGTAAACAAGAAAACACGGAACACGCAACACGAAATACGCTCCACTCATCCTTCATCCTTTCCTATGCATCACATCTTCCTCTACGGTCCCCCTGGGACCGGAAAAACAACCATTGGAAAAATGCTTGCGCGCAACCTCCACTTGCCGTTCGTGGATTTAGACCGCGTCATAGAAACAGACGCGGGTATGTCCATTCCGCAGATCATGGAGCAGGAAGGCGAGTCAATGTTTCGTGACCTGGAAACTGCGGCGCTCAAAAACATATCCAATGCCAAGGAAAGCGTCGTGGCTCTCGGTGGCGGAGCGCTGTTGCGGGATGAGAATCGTTCCGTTGCAACGGGCAATGGCAAAGTGATTCTGTTGATGGCTGAGTTGAGCACGCTGCTTGAACGACTCAACGCAAGTTCGAATATACGTCCATTGCTTGTGGGCGATTTGCGCGAGCAACTTTCATCACTGCTGACCAGGCGAAAAGAACATTATTCGTCCTTTGCCATTAAAGTGCATGTGGATGGTAAAACCGCAGACGAAAATGCCTATCAAACCCAGATTGCACTTGGACGATTTCATCTCAGCGCGATGGGAGAGTATGATGTGGTCGCGCAAAATGTGGAGCAAATTGGCAATTTGCTCTACGCGCGCGGATTGAAAAACCCAATCATCGTGACTGATGAAAACGTTTCAAAACTTTACGCTGAAAAGGTGCTTGAGTCGCTTCGCAAATCTGGTTATAACCCCAAAGTATTAACCGTCCCTGCGGGGGAAAAATATAAAACACTCGATACGGTTTCGAGTTTGTGGAAATCATTTCTCGAATATGGGCTGGATCGCAAAAGCACGGTCATTGCATTGGGCGGCGGCGTGATTGGCGATCTGGCTGGCTTTACCGCGTCCATTTATATGCGTGGAATCAATTGGGTTGTCATTCCCACGACCCTGCTCGCAATGGTGGACGCATCGCTAGGCGGCAAGACAGGCTTTGATTTGCCCGAAGGAAAGAATCTCATTGGTTCTTTCCATGCGCCGAAGTTGGTGTTGGCTGATCCGCAACTTTTGAAAGCATTACCCGAAGCGGAGTTAATTTCTGGCATGGCTGAAGTTGTCAAACATGGAATCATCTCTGACCCGGAATTATTCGCTTTATGCGGGCGCGGATTGGACTGGGTGAAAAATAATCTCGAAGAAATTGCCAAACGCGCGCTGGCGGTGAAGATAAAAATCATTGAAGAAGACCCTTATGAAAAAGGATCCCGCGCCGCGCTAAATTTGGGACATACTGTTGGCCACGCCGTTGAACTTGCAAGTAAATTCCATTTGCGGCATGGACAGGCAATTGCGATCGGAACGGTCGTTGAAGCAATGTACGCTGAACGCGTTGGAGTGGCAGGCAAGGGGCTGGCTGATGTGATTGCTGCTACATTGTCTGCCTTGAGTTTGCCAGTGAGAATCCCAGAAGAAATGCCGCGTGAGGAGATTCTCCGCGCAATGAGGGTGGATAAGAAGAAGAATGCGAAGGCGATTCGTTTTGCTTTGCCGGTTGAGATTGGCAAAGTGGAGTTGGTGGATGTGACGGATTTGGCGGAAGTCCTGTAATGCGACATTCCTGTCGCCTTTGCAACCCTGCGACATGAATGTCGCGGTATAGAAACGAGGAAATATGAAAATATTAATTTTGCACGGACCGAATTTGAACCTGCTCGGCACGCGTGAGCCTGAGGTTTATGGCTCGATGACGCTGGAGGATATAAACGCGAAGTTGATCGAGTTGGGGAAAGAATTGGGCGCTGAAATAAAATGCATTCAATCGAATCATGAAGGCGCGTTGATCGACGCGTTGCATGATGCGCGGGCTTGGGCAGGCGGAGTCGTATTTAACCCAGGCGGATTCACACATACATCCATTGCCTTGCGTGATGCGATCTCTGCGATTCAAATCCCGGTGGTTGAGGTGCATCTCTCGAATGTATACGCGCGCGAAGAGTTCCGGCATTTTTCAATGATCTCGGCAGTGTGCAAAGGGAAGGTTGTAGGGTTCGGCTGGAAATCTTATATGCTGGGATTGAGGGCTTTGGTGGGGATGGTTGAGTAGCGGGCGCGCTTCGACTACAGTCTGCGCGAAGAGGCGGATGGGAGACAGGGCAAATTTAACAGTGGCAGGCTAAACGTCCGGGTAAGCGTTTGGCAGTCATTCATGTCGGTAAGCATTTCCCCGTTTATCGCATCTGGATTTATAATTGAAGAGACGCACTTCTCATCAATTCGACCGATTTTCTCATATTAGTCTAATCGTAAAGTTCCATATTGTCAGCATTCCTGGTTCGGTAAAAATTTCTCACCTGTCCGCTAAATAGTGATTCCGTATTGAATGGAAGGCAATGAACGAACCAACTGTTTCAAATACAAATGGATTGCGAAGTCGTCTGGGGCGCTTTCGCGAACGTATTAGGGGGATGTTTCCGTTCGTTTCCGGAGCGCTGGCGGCTTTTCTGGCTCTCCTTCTTTATAACTTTCTTTTCCCCGCAAATCAATTGACGCAGGCTGAATTGAACGATGTGATTGCCGGCGCGCTTGCATCCGCAACGCCGCGCCCCGCATACTCGGTACAAGTGTATCAAATGATTCAGCCTGCGCTTGTGCTGATTGAGGCAGAGTTCGAGGGCACGAACAGTGAGACAGATCACGGCTTGGGGAGCGGAGTGATCATTGATGATCTTGGCGATATTTTGACCAGTTTTCACGTTGTGGCAGATGCGAAGAATATAAAGGTCACTTTTGCGGATGGCACAAAATCGGATGCGCTTCTAAATTCTGCCCAGCCCGAAATTGACATCGCGGTCTTGCGCGCGGACATCATGCCGCGCGAGTATATCCCCGCGACGTTAGGGAACCCGAATGCCATGCAGGTGGGGGATGAGGCTTATGCGGTTGGTAATCCATTTGGTTTGTATAGTTCGATGAGCGCGGGTATCATCTCTGGATTCAATCGCACATTCCAGCCGCCCAACGGCGCTCAACCCATTCGGGGATTGATTCAAATTGATGCCGCGGTCAACCCCGGAAATTCGGGTGGTCCGCTGCTTAATCGAGATGGTCACGTGATTGGTATTATCACCGGGATCATCAACCCGACCGATGAAAGTTTCTTCGTTGGCATCGCTTTCGCAGTGCCGATCAATGTGGCGGCTGGCGGAATTGGTTCGCCGCCGTATTGAAAACGGAGCAAGAGATTAGAGACACCTGCATTTGCGTGCCAGTGCAAGCGTTGGATAAGGAGTTTGGTGATGGCTCAAAATAAAAACCCTGAAAATCGTGCGCCGATGGAGAAAGTGTTGTACGAAGTGAAGAAGGTCATTGTGGGGCAGGATCAACTCTTGGAGCGAATGGTCGTCGCGCTTTTGGCGCGCGGGCATATCCTTGTGGAAGGCGTGCCTGGATTGGCAAAGACGATGGCGATCAAGACTCTTGCCGAATCTATTGGCGGAGAGTTCAAACGCATTCAATTTACGCCCGATCTTGTTCCCGCTGATTTGGTCGGGACGCGCATCTATAACCAGAAAGCGGGCAAATTCGACACTTCGCTGGGCCCTGTTTTTACAAATCTTCTTCTGGCTGACGAAATCAACCGCGCGCCCGCCAAAGTGCAGAGCGCGTTGCTGGAAGTGATGCAGGAGCGCCAGGTGACCATCGGACGCGAAACCTTCAAAGTGCCGAATCCATTTCTTGTGCTGGCGACACAGAATCCAATTGAGACTGAAGGAACGTACGCCCTGCCCGAAGCGCAGGTGGATCGTTTCATGCTCAAGGTGCTTGTCGGTTATCCAACTACTACAGAGGAGTTTGTCATCGTTGAACGCATGACGGGTATGTTGCAGGCGGCGCAGGAAGTGCTGACCATTGACCAATTGCTTGCCTTGCAAAACGAATCGGACCGCGTGTATGTGGACCCCGCGCTGATGGAATACGCTGTCCGGATGGTGACTGCGACTCGCAAGCCGCAGGAGGTGGGTCTAAAGGAACTGCAGCGCTACATTATGTTTGGCGCCAGCCCGCGCGCTTCCATCAACCTGATCCTGACCGGTCGCGCTCTGGCATTCGTGCGCGGACGTAATTACGCGTTGCCACAGGATGTGCTGGACATGGCGCTGGACGTGATGCGGCATCGCATCGTTCTTTCTTATGAAGCGCTTTCCGATAATGTGACTGGCGACGACATTTTGAATAAAATTCTCGACCGTATCCCCATCCCAGTGGTGCCATTACATGAGCATGCCGACCGCTACGCAACCAGTAACGCCTGAGCGTATTTTATTGCGCTTAGACTGGAATGTCATTCGCAGGCTGGATGGCTTGTTGCAGGGCGATTATCGCACTCTGTTTTACGGCTTCGGTGTGGACTTTGCCGACCTGCGCGAGTATCAACCTGAAGATGATATCCGTTATATTGACTGGAATGTTACCGCGCGCATGGATACGCCATACGTGCGTCAATACGTTGAAGACCGTGAGATCACCGCGTGGTTTTTGCTTGACCTGAGTCCGTCTGTGGATTTTGGCACAGCAGAGAATCAAAAGCGGACAATGCTCGTTGATTTTGTGACTGTGCTGGCGCGGTTGTTGACGCGTCACGGGAATCGCGTAGGGGCGATGATGTTTGGGAGCAAGATCCAGCACACAGTCCCCGCGCGAGGCGGACGGATTCAGGTCCTGCGTCTCGTCAACGATCTGCTCAAACAGCCGCGCTTATCCCGCGCCCCGTTCACGAATCTCAAATCCTTGTTTGAGGGCGCGCTCAATTCGATCAAGAGGCGTTCGCTGGTGTTTATCGTTTCAGATTTCATCAGTGAACCAGGATGGGAGAAGCCACTGAGCCTGTTGAACCAGCGTCATGAAGTTTTAGCGATCCGTTTATGGGATCCGCGTGAAGTTGAACTGCCGGACGTTGGCATGGTTGTGATGGAGGACGCGGAGACGGGCGAGCAGTTATTCGTGGATACGCATGATCGAAAATTTCGCAGGCGTTTTTACGATGCGGCGCAGAGGCGCGAGGCAGAGTTGAATGGTTCCTTCAAACGAGCGGGCGTGGATGCTTTATCGCTCTCAACAGAGGAGGACCTGGTGCGCGCCATCGTGCGTTTTGCAAAGCAGAGGCAACAGTATCGGAAGTAAGAATCTTTTTTTTGGACACGAAGGACGCTGAGATCACGAAGGTTTAATACGTGGCGAAGCATGACGACTTCTTTTCGACTAACTTTCGTGAAGGTCTCAAACAAGGAATCACAATCATCACTTAACCAACCTTTGTGTACCTCGTGTCTTTTGTGGTAAGTTTTTGATTCGAAAGCCAAAAATTCAATGTCATTCATCTGGCCCACATTGCTTTGGATATTGTTATGTATTCCGCTGTTGGTATTGCTTTATTTCCGAATGCAACAGCGGAGGCGAAAGTTTGCCGCGCAATATGGAAGTCTTGGAGTTGTCCGTGATATAAACCTCGGCGGGTTCGGATGGCGGCGTCATATTCCCGCGCTGATTTTTTTGAGTGGCATCACGCTTCTGCTTATCTCGATGGGGCGTCCCCAGGCGACTGTCAGCCTGCCCAAACTCGAAGGCACGGTCATTCTGACCTTCGATGTTTCAGGCAGTATGGCGGCGGATGATTTGAAGCCCACGCGCATGGAGGCGGCAAAGACAGCCGCGCTCGATTTTGTGAATAATCAGCCGTCGAGTGTGTTGATCGGGGTGGTTGCTTTCAGTGACGGCGGCATTTCGGTGCAGGCTCCCACGAATAACAGAGATGAGACTGTCGCCACGATAGAGCGGCTTGTGCCTAGGCGCGGCACATCGGTTGGAAATGGGATCCTGGTTGCGCTGAATACAATTGCCGTAAATGCGGGTGATCCTCCGATCCTAAGCAATACCCTAACAGCCCCTCAATTGGCGACGCCCGTGGCTGTGCCTTCGCCGCAAGGTTGGTATACATCTGCGGTGATTGTTCTCCTTTCAGATGGGGAAAATAACCAAAACCCAGACCCAGCGCTTGCAACAGACTTGGCAGTGGACCTGGGCGTGCGCATCTATACCGTCGGCATTGGAAGCCCGGAGGGCACGATTGTCACTGTCGAAGGCTTTACCGTGCATACACAACTTGACGAACCGATGCTGCGATATATCGCGGATACGACCGGCGGAGCCTATTACAATGCCGCGAATGAAGAAGACCTGCGAAAGATTTATAATGACCTTCAACCAAAGTTGTCCATTAAGTCTGAAGAGATTGAAATCACCTCCATTTTTGCGGGTATTGGCATTCTGGTTTTTTTGATCGGAGGCGCGTTTTCGCTCCTCTGGTTTGGTCACGTGCCGTAGATATTGTTGGCGATCGCAGGTGACAGTCACCGTGGCGCATTTCTACCAAGCGGATAAAACGATACGTGACTATCGCCTTTTGGTAAGGATGTAATATATGAACCTGCTATGGCCCGGATTTCTGTATCTGTTGTTCTTGATCCCGCTGATCATTGCGGTTTACATTTTGCTTTTGAGGCGGCGCAGGCGTTTTGCAATTCGTTATTCAAGCTTGTCTTTGGTGCGGGAGGCGGCGTCTCGTCAGTCCTGGTTGCGGAGGCATGTACCGTTTGCCTTGTTCCTGCTTGCGCTTGCCAGTTTGGTGTTGGCGTTGGGGAGGCCTGTGGCTGCAGTTACCATCCCGTCCAGCCGGGCAGCCATCATTCTTACGATGGACGTATCAAGAAGCATGTGCTCAACAGACATTCCACCCAATCGGTTGGAAGCAGCCAAGAACGCGGCATTATCGTTCGTTCAAAGCCAGGGGGTAGGCAGGCAGATTGGGATTGTCGCATTTGCAGGCTTCGCCGAATTAGTCCAGCCGCCCACGAACGATCAGAAATTGCTGGAGAATGCAATCATAAATTTGACCACGGCGCGCAGGACAGCCATCGGCAGCGCGATCTTTCGGGCTTTGGATGCCATCGCAGAGTTTGATGACAGAGTCGCACCAAGCGATCTAAGAGAGGTACCCGGGACTGTGCCGAAGGATGAATACGTGCCGCATATCATTGTCCTTCTCACTGACGGGGCAAGCAACGCAGGTCCCTATCCATTGACTGCCGCGCGTCAGGCTGGCGACCGCGGGGTTCGGGTTTATACGATTGGGTTCGGCACGGTCAACAATACATCGCCGATGAATTGCGGCGATCAATTTCAAGAGAATGATCCGTTTGGCGGTCAGGGGTTTGGGTTTGGCTCACCCTTTGGAGGGGGTGGGGGCGGAGGCTTCCGCAGGGAGTTGGACGAAGGAACATTGAGGCAAATCGCGGATATGACGGGCGGGTCTTATTATGCCGCCACCAGCGCGGGCGAACTTCAGCATGTGTTCCAGAATCTTCCAACTTATCTGGTTACTACGCGCGAGACTATTGAGATCAGCGCGTTCTTCACCGCCATCGCCGCGCTGTTGCTAATAGTTGCGATGATCCTGTCGTTCTTCTGGCACCCGTTGTCTTGAGATATTACACAAAAATTAACAATCCATTCAGGGGAAATTAAATTTCGATAACGCGTCGTCTTTAGCGCAGAAATCACCGATCAGAGAGGATCAAAATGACCGAATCCAAAGTCACTGTCTATGGCGCGTACTGGTGTCCCGATTGCCGCCGCGCGAAGAAATTTCTTGGCGAGCAATTTGTCCCGTATAAGTGGGTGGACATTGAGCAGGATAAAGAGGGTGAAGCGTATGTGCTTCACAAGAACGACGGCAAACGTATCATCCCGACTATCGTTTTTGAAGACGAGTCGTTCCTCATCGAGCCTTCCAACGCAGAACTGGCGAAAAAACTCGGCTTGAAAACGGAAGCCAAAAAGACCTACTATGATTTGATCATCATTGGCGGCGGACCTGCAGGCTTGACTGCCGCGATCTACGCCTCACGGGAAGGCGCGGACGTGCTCATGATCGAACGCTCCGGTCTCGGCGGACAGGCTGGCATCACCGTTGGGCTGGATAACTTCCCCGGCTTCCCCGAAGGCATCAGCGGTCAGGAATTCTCCGAACGGGTCACGCAGCAGGCGCGCCGTTTCGGTGTTGAAATTTTACAAGCTGTGGATGTCGAACGACTCGAAGTGGAGGAAGGCTATCACGAAGTCTACACTTCGGACGGTAAACATTATCATTCGCTTGCGGTATTGATCGCGACGGGCGTATCCTATAAACGATTGGATGTTCCCGGCGAAGATGACTACATCGGCGCAGGCATTCACTTCTGCGCGACGTGCGATGGACCATTCTACAAAGGCGCGAAAGAGATCGTTGTAGTGGGCGGTGGGAACTCGGCTGTGGAGGAAGGTTTGCATCTCACCAATTTTGCGGACAAAGTGACGCTGCTCGTGCGCGGCGACCATCTCACTGCCAGCCAGATCGCAATAGACAAGGTCAACGAGCCCACCTCGCGCATCGAGGTGAAATACAACACGATTGTCCAAGCCATCGAAGGACAGGACTCAAAGTTGAAGACCATTAAATTCCGCTACAAGGACAGCGATGCGATAGAAGAACTTCATCCTGCCGCCGCGTTCATATTTATTGGACAAACTCCCAATACATCTTTCCTGAAAGACTATGTGGTGTTGGATAAATATGGTTTTGTGTTGACGGGTCACGATATCGCGCATGGAAAAGAACTCATGGGTATGGAACCGCTTCCGTTTGAAAGCAGTGTGTCGGGCATATTTATCGCAGGCGACGCGCGGCATGGAAGCACAAAGCAGGTCGCGTCAGCGGTGGGGGAGGGCGCGGCGGCATCGATATCAATCAGAGAATTCTTGCGGAGGAGTCAATAAGGGGGGCATCCACCCCGATCATCATGATCGGGGTGGATTGTTTTATTTAAATTGCCACTATCAGATCATATATGCTATATTTTGGGATAACAAATTCATCATTCGGGAGAAACTCAAGCAAATGACTATAAACAATCGAACTGTCACAATCATCGGCGCGGGGCTGGCGGGACTTGCCGCCGCGTATGATTTGCATCGTGCAGGCTGGCAAGTTACTGTGCTTGAAGCGCGTGAGCGCGTGGGTGGGCGCGTGTATAGCGTGCGAAGTTTCTCGAATGGTCTGGTTGCGGAAGGCGGCGGGGAATTTATCGAAGACAGTCACACGCGCATGCTTGCTTATGCCAAGAAATTCAATTTGCAATTAGGGCGCGTAGGGAGCTGGCAGAAACAGGATGGTGATTGGGGCGCGTTCGAGGGAAAGTCTGGCCCGTTGTCGGATGAAAAGATTTGGGGAACGAATCTTGCGGATGAAATTGAAAATGTCTGGCGCGCGGTCGCTGAACTGGGGAAATGTGTCGAGGACCCAAAACAGCCCCAGGCGGCGCGCGAAGCGGAGCGTCTCGATTCGCAATCGGCTTTGGATTGGATCCGCGCGCTGGAGGCGCATCCGCTCGCGAGGAATTATTTCATCCAGCAAATTCGCTCGGAATATACGACCGAGCCCGCGCGTCTTTCATTGCTCGACCTTGCGCGCAACTCGGCGATGTATTACAGCACAGCGGAGAGGCAAAATAACTCGCGCGTGATCGGCGGAAACGATTTGATCCCGCGCACGCTTGCGAGCACTCTGCCCGATGTACGCATGGACGCAGTAGTGACATCCATTCGCATCCTGCCCGATAGTGTGGCTGTTACCTATAAACAAAACGATTCATATCTGACAATTAATTCCGCCTTCGCCATTCTGGCAATCCCATTGACGACCGCGCGCTTGATTGATTTCAATTCTTCATTGCTATCCGCACATCAGAGAATGGTAGACGAAATTTCCTACGACGCGGTGACCAAAGTGATGATCCAATATCGCAAACGTTTTTGGAGTGACAAGGGTTGGAACGGACGACTCATAACAGACTCGCCGATTGTAGTTACATGGTTTGCCACAAGTCATGTTGATAGTGAAGATGGGATTCTCACCGCGTATGCAGGCGGCGAGCCGGGCGCGAAACTTTCCGGGTTGTCCGATGAAGAGCGTACTCGAGTTGCTGTTGCAGAGATTGAAAAATTATTTCCAGGCTCTTCTGATCTCATTGAACACACTGCAACGGTCGCATGGCTTAATGAACCTTTCACGCGCGCTTCGTATATGGCGCTTGCCCCCGGTCAGGTGACGGCGCATTGGCGCACATTGTTTGAACCCGCCGGACGCTTGTTCTTTGCAGGCGAACATGCGACACCTATTCAAGGTTTCATGGAAGGCGCAGTGGAAAGCGGACAACGTGCCGCGGCGTCTATTATCTCGTCCTGAACAAGATGATATATCGTCCTGAGCGGAGCGAAACGTAGTCGAAGGTCTAGTTTCAAGTCAACATTAAATTTCATTGATACTTGCGCTTCGACCCTTCGACAGGCTCAGGGCAACGCTGCGTTCGAACAGAAGAACGCTGTTCATCCGCTCACAGCGTCCCGGCGCCTTTCGGGAGCGCGATGGTTTTAGGAGTCTATGACCGAACAAACAAAAAATTTCTGGGCGGGCGTGCGCGCGGAATTCCCGCTTCTTATCGGTGTGTTCCCATTCGGCATGATCTACGGCGCGCTGGCGCTCAACGCCGGGTTACCCGCCTCAGCCGCGCAGTTGATGTCTTCCATGGTGTTTGCCGGATCATCGCAATTCATCACAACGCAACTTGTGCGGGAATCGGTTCCTGGATTTGTGATCGTGTTGACCATCGCGGTCGTCAACTTGCGCCACATGCTGTACTCCGCTTCGCTCGCCCCCTATGTCGCTTCCGTTTCGACGCGTTGGAAAACGCTGTTGAGTTACCTGCTCACCGACGAAGCATATGCTGCAACGGTGATCCATTATGAAAAAGTGGGCGTGACTCCCCATGGTCATTGGTTCTTTCTCGGCGCGGGATTCTCGCTTTGGTTCACATGGCAGGTGAGCACTGCGCTTGGAATCTTTCTTGGGACTGCCATCCCTGAATCATGGTCTCTTGATTTCGCCCTGCCTCTCACATTTATTGCCATGGTTGTGCCTGTTTTGAAGAATCGCCCCGCGATTGCCGCGGCATTGTCGGCGGGAGTTGTCGCGTTGGTTGCTTATTCCCTGCCTTATCGGCTTGGATTAATTGTCGCGGCTCTCGTGGGAATTACCGTTGGAACATTATTGGAGGGAGGAAAATGAATATTTGGCTGGTGATGCTGATCGGCGGGCTGATCACGTTTGGGATGCGATTCTCGCTGATTTATTTGTTTGGCAGGTTTGATATTCCAGAACCGATGCGAAGGGCTTTGCACTACGTCCCGCCTGCGGTACTTTCCGCGATCATTTTCCCTGAGTTGTTCCTGCGTGACGGGATGTTGAACCTATCCCTTGATAATTATCGTTTGATGGCTGGCTTGGCAGCGATCCTGGTTGCATGGTTCAGCAAGAACACCCTGGTCACGATCCTTGCAGGGATGATGGCGCTGTTCCTGTTGCAATTCTTGTTAGCAGGATGACTCTTTTTACACACTACAGCTTGTATTGAGGCTATAGAAGTGATACGAAGGGAAATACTTGAAATCAATATCCTTTTCCCTCCTTCGGATTTAAGGGGTTTTCCCACCCAAAATGAAATGGACAGCATAAACATCGCTGTCCATGTTTGATTTAATGGTATCCTCCAAAACACTTTCTCTATCGCCTCTTTTCTTGAGCCCGATCCTGCTCCTGTTGCGAAAACATCCATGCGGAAAATCAAACGTATCGTAATTATCATAACCGCCACAATACTTATCATTCCCGCTGTAGTGTTAGGACCTTACGCGCTCCGCGTCCAACACTTCGACGCGATATCTGCCAACGGATATAATGCCGACTTTTATCTCTACATCTCACCCGGTGCAAAACGCGCGGCGCGGGGTGGCAAGGAAGTGACCATTCTCGTCCAACCCAATAATCCAGGCATCAGTTCCGACGATCCTGAAGTTCATCGCAGGGATGCGTGGTTCACAGGGTTTGAACGTTACAAAATTGCGAATGAGTTGGGCGTGATTTTGCTCATACCGGCTTTCATCCGTCCCGAGGATTGGCATATCTACACCCATGCACTGGATCGTGACCCACTCACTACCGAGCGCGCCGACCTCAAACGAATTGATCTGCAATTGATCGCAATGATTGACCGCGCCCGCGCCGAACTCGCCAAAGATGATATTCAAACAGACGAAAAAGTCTTCATTTAAGGCTTCTCTGCAAGCGGAATGTTTGCCAATCGTTTTACCATTCTGCATCCCGAACGCGTCAAAGCTGCGACGATTGGTTCGCCTGGCGGCAGGCTGGCAGAGAAGCACGGCGAAGAAGGGAAACGCGTTTACATGCGATTTGCCTTCCGCAAAGCCAGCGCTTAACACCGTTGATTCCTTTGGGCGACAGAATCTGTCGGCCAAATTTTTAATGGTATCCTTTGATTACTCCTAAAATCTGGACGCAGATGAACGCTGAAAACGCTGAGCCTTATTGATTTTTTGGAAAATATGCTTTAAAAATCTGCGCTCGTCTGCGTTTTTCAGCATCCCAACTCAAAGGGTCAGATAATCAGTGGTATCCTCGCAACGATGACAAACCCCATGGCTTCCATTCTCGACATTCAACCTGCTCTCATTATAGACGGCGCGCTCGCCACTGAATTGGAACGCCGCGGCTATGACTTGGAAGATTCACTTTGGTCCGCGAAGATTTTGCTCGAACAACCTAACGCGATCAAACAACTCCACTATGATTATTTCAAAGCCGGCGCGGACTGTGCCATCACGGCCAGTTATCAAGCCACGATTGAAGGTTTTGTCAAACGCGGACTGAACGAAAAAGAAGCGATTGCTCTGATCCAAAAATCTGTCAAACTCGCCATCGAAGCGCGCGATGAATTTTGGAGGGATGAATCCAATCGCGTTGGACGGTCAAAGCCTTTCGTCGCCGCGTCAGTTGGACCTTACGGCGCCTTCCTTGCAGATGGTTCTGAATATCGCGGCAATTATGGTCTGGCTGAAAAAGAACTGATGGACTTTCACCGTCTGCGTATGAAAGCGTTGATTGAAGCAGGTGCTGACCCTTCGACAAGCTCAGGGCAAGTCATGCTCGCGTGTGAAACGATTCCATGTTTGATCGAAGCGCAGGCAATTGCGAAGTTGCTCAAGGAATTTCTAAACGTCACGGCCTGGGTCAGTTTTTCGGCGCGCGATGAAAAACATATTTCCGAAGGACAGGTCTTTGTGGATTGTGTAAAACAGCTGGAGAATAACAATCAAATCGCCGCGATTGGAATCAATTGCACATCGCCGAAATATATTTCTTCTTTAATCCGTGAAGCGAAGAAGGCGACGAACAAACCAATTCTTGTTTATCCGAACTCTGGTGAGATATACGACGCAGCAAAAAATGATTGGGATGGCAATCCCGTTTATGAATCTTTTGGCGAACAGGCAAAGGAATGGTACGATGCAGGCGCGCGCCTGATCGGCGGTTGTTGCCGCACCACGCCTGAGGATATTCGCGTGATTGCAAGTTGGGTGAGATCAGGGAATCTCCCACACGACGAGCGAGACTCTTCGGTCGCAGAGAGCGCTCCCTCAGAGCGACATGATAATTCTGGAGACAACACATGAAATCAGTCCGCATGATCGAAGCAGGCAAGCCATTGGAGTTGCAGGAAATTCCCATTCCCAACCTTGGCGAAAAGGATATTCTCGTGCGCATACGCGCGGCGGGCATTTGTCATTCGGACGCGCATTACCGCGCAGGACGTTCGATCATGGGCAGGCTTCCGATCACATTGGGGCATGAGGTCGCGGGCGTAGTGGAAAAGATTGGCGCACAAGTGACAAAAATAAAAGCGGGAGATCGAGTCTGTCTGCATTACAACATCACCTGCGGCGATTGCTATTATTGCAGTACAGGCAACGAACAATTCTGCGACACAGTGAAGATGCTGGGTCATCATGTAGACGGCGGCTATGCCGAATATATCGCGATCCCTGCGCGCAACGCGATTGATCTGCCTGAGGAGATTCCATTTGAGGAAGGCGCAACATTAATGTGCGCGTCGGCAACGGCTTTGCACGCGCTGCGTAAGAGTAGGATCAAGGCCGGAGAAACGGTGGCAGTTTTCGGCGTGGGAGGGCTCGGCATGTCCGCCATCCAATTGGCAAAGGCGATGGGCGCAGTCGAAGTCTACGCGGTGGACATCCAGCAGGATAAACTCGAAATGGCATCTGAATACAATGCAATTCCAGTTGATGCGAGCCGCGTGGACGCGGTTGCAGAAATCCGCAAACTGACAAAGGGCAAAGGCGTGGATGTTGCGCTGGAGATCATCGGCTTGCGAAAGACGATGGAACAGGCGATTGACAGCGTTGGGAATTTGGGGCGCGCAGTGATGGTTGGGTTGAATCAACAACCGATTGAGATCAATACCTACAGGCAGGTGCTTGGCAAAGAAGCCGAGATCATCGGCTCGAACGACCATCTCTTGCAGGAGTTGCCCTTGCTTGTTGATATGGCGCGCAGAAAAATATTGGATACGTCACACGTCGTTTCGCAGGTCATTCCATTGAACGCGGATAAGATCAACAAACGCTTGGATGATTTGGAAAATTTCACAAACGATGTGCGCGCGGTGATCGTGCCCTAAACAAGGAGTGTAAATATGGATACACCAAGAATCACCCGCCCGAAATTCCCGAAAGGATATGTGGATAACCCCGCCTCCTTCCTAACGTGGGACTGGGTCGCGGCGCAAGTGACCGACTCCAAACATTACTGGCTTTGTTCCGTCCGCCCCAACGGACGCCCGCACGTTGTCCCGCGTTGATGCGTTTACGTGGACGAAAAAATCTATTACGACGGCAGTCCAGAGACGCGTCACGCGCGTAATATTGAATCAAACCCAAATGTATCCGTCCATCTCGAAAGCGGAAGCGAAGCCATCATCCTTGAAGGTACAGCGGAGCCTGCGGGCAAACCTTTGCCTGAATTGGGAAAAAAACTCTCACAAGCATACAGGAAAAAATACAAAGAGTTGGGCTACGCACCCGAACCCGACTCATGGGACCAAGGCGGATTGTTCGTCTTCACCCCGCGTCAGTGCATCGCATGGTCAAATTTCACACGAGACCCCACGAAGTTTATATTTGAGGCTGAGTAAATCAAATTATGACTATTGCCAATGCAACATATATTTTAAATTCCTGAAGCTTTGCGTGCTGTTTTCAATGCCGATCGTATCATCAGGAACTCAGTGATATTCTCTGACGTAATCAATCCCACCAATTGACTCATATGTGTGACCGGCAAGGTCTTCGAGCCTGACTCCTGTAACCGCATCAAGGCTGTTTCAACCATATCATGCGAGTCAATTTCAGGCACATCACGATGCATCACATCCCCGACCAGGGCGGTTTGACCGTTCTTCGAAAGCGCCAAGATAAGCCGATCTCGGTTCAAGATACCACTCACAAGTCCGTTCTCGACGACAGGGAAATCCTGCTGTGAACCCGAAAGGATCAATTCGACGGCGCGTCCCAGAGTATCAGACGGTGAAAGTATGTGAAACTCAGTTTGCATCGCGCGTGTCACAGGAATGCCACCCAGCGAGTTCCTGATTTGCACCATGTTGGCTTCCTGCGCCGCGCCAATCCATACAAACAAGGCGATGAAGACCAGGAATGGGTTACTGAACAAACCAATGAACCCAAACAGGAATGCGATTCCCTGACCGATATTAGCCGCGATCTGAGTCGCCTGGACGTAATCCAATTTCAAGGCAAGCAGGGCGCGCAGGACCCGGCCGCCATCCATTGGGAAGGCGGGGATCAGGTTGAATAGTGCAAGGTAAATGTTCAATGCCATCAAACGTTCGATGAACGAACCTTGAGCCAGACCTAGGCTCGTAATCGGAGACAGGCTGTTCGTTAGAAAGAGATACGCAATCAGGATTCCAGCGATGACCAGATTCACGGCTGGTCCCGCAAGCGCGACCCACAACTCTTCAATCGGACGATCAGGCATGCGCTCGAGGCGAGCAACGCCGCCAATCGGGTACAGCGTGATATCGCGAGTTTTGATACCATACTTGCGCGCGGTCAGCGCGTGCCCATACTCGTGGAGGACAACACACACAAAAAGCGCGAGTATGAAGAGAATACCGATAAAGACCATGCTCCATTTCCGGTAGTCGAGCCAGTAGTTATAACCGACCCACCCAATCAGAAGAACGAAGGTTGCATGCACATACACGTCAATGCCAGCAAAGCGGCCCAATTTCCATTGCCATTTCATAAGATAAACTCCTTCTCCAAAATTCTCTTAATGTATGTCTAGTTTAACTAAATTCCATTAGAATCCTGTTATAAAGATGCTGGCAATTGACATTAAATTAATCAAATTGTTCGCTTACAATGTTTTATTCTAACGCTGCTTCAATACATCGCGTGAAAAGTTTCCTTTGAGAAACGGATCAGGTTTATCCTTCAATTACCATTATGAACGAAGCCGCCAATGATGTATCTCTGGTTTTCATAGAACTAGGTCTGGCAGTCATTGGGCTTGCGCTTTTGGCGCGCCTGGCGAGCCGCTGGGGGTTTTCAGCCATTCCCTTGTATTTGCTTGCAGGACTTAGTTTTGGAAACGGCGGTCTCCTGGCCCTCAATTTTAGTGAAGATTTCATTCATGTGGGAGCAGAGATTGGGGTACTCTTTGTACTGCACCCATAAAACTGGACACTAAAGAGGCACTTGGCTATCAAGT
>CAZIYY010000053.1:0-1311 GCA_964543585.1 uncultured Anaerolinea sp.
TGCCATGAGTTTTCTACTTTTCACTGGTATCATTTTACGGGAGGGTTACCCAACCATCTTAGGATTTCGTCAGAAACTTGCGACATCTTGGACGCTTCAATCCTACAAGTGAATAATCCTTCAAATGACTATAAAGTGAGTTTGGACAAAGCAAGTCAATATGTTTATATTGACTTTGATTATCTTGACAAGAATCAAGGTGCAGTTATACAAGCAATTCACACTGGTACCGAATCAAGAAATATAGTAGTGACAGGGGATATTAAAGGTGTTCAAAAACTCATTGAAATTTCACCAGACCAACTAACAGTTGGTATAGCTTTTTCAGCAACTCAAAAAAGAAACTTATGGAGCATGGCATTAGTTGCCTTCATAGGATTGTATTTCGTAAATTTCCAAAAAGACATTTTTGAATCACTAAGGAATTCAGACAATTTAATTCTTTGGTTCGTAGGGTTATTAATCTCCTCACTTGTTTTACTCGCAATTGGTCTTCTTATAATAGCTTCAACTGCATTTCTAAATCGCTTATTCAGACCTAGTAGGATAATACCGAAGGGCTTAGAAAAATTCAATGACTAAACCGAAAAACAAAACCATTTACTACATAGCCGCAGTTGGTCTAACTCCTTCATATTATCTTGCAGCAGCCATCCCCTAAAGTGCGGGAGGATCGCTTCGGCACTCTGCTCCGACAACTGCATTGATACCCCTCCTCAGAGGGGCAAGATGCACTTGCCCATCCCTTAGAACCCTCGTACAATCAGGGCGGTAAATCAGTAAGGGCGACCCGCCATATGTATTAAGAACGTGAAAATGGCTTTGAACGGTTGCCCCTACAACACAAAGAAAACGGAAAAGGGAATCTTCATGACCGACCTCAAAAAATTCGGTGAAAGCATCATCAACAATCTCGAGCAGGTGATCGTGGGGAAGAGCCAGTCAATAGAATTGGTTGTCATTGGTCTGCTATGTCAGGGACACATCCTGATCGAGGATGTGCCAGGCGTAGGCAAGACCATGCTGGCGCGCAGTCTCGCCAAATCCCTGGATTGCGCGTTCAACCGCATTCAATTTACGCCCGACATGCTGCCCAGCGACGTGACGGGCGTTTCCATTTTCAATCAGCAGAAGCGCGAGTTCGAATTCCGCGCCGGACCCATCATGGGGCAGATCATCCTGGCGGACGAAGTGAACCGCGCCACACCCAAGACGCAGGCTGCACTGCTTGAAGCCATGGAGGAGCACCAGGTGACCGTGGATGGGATTACGCATCCGCTCCCCAAGCCGTTCATGGTGCTTGCCACGCAA
>CAZIYY010000053.1:1321-10926 GCA_964543585.1 uncultured Anaerolinea sp.
ATTTCCACTGCCCGAAGCGCAATTGGATCGTTTCCTCCTGCGCGTGCGCATGGGGTATCCCACCCCGTCAGAGGAGATCAGGATTCTAAATGGCCAGCAGTTGAGGCATCCGATTGAGGCGCTTAAGTCGGTGGTCAAGGTAAAGGAATTGTTGAGCGCCATCGATTCCATCCGCCAGGTTTACGTCTCGCCTGCCATCGAAAGATATATCATTGATCTGGTTGGGCGCACGCGCCAAAGCGGGGATGTGTATCTCGGCGCGAGTCCGCGCGGCAGTCTGGCTTTGTTCCGCGCCGGGCAGGCGCGCGCCGCCCTGCAAGGACGGGACCACGTCCTGCCCGATGACATCAAAGCGCTCGCCATCCCCGTGCTTGGGCATCGCATCATTGTCTCGCCTGCCGCGCGCCTGCGTGAGTTGAGTGCGGACCGAATCGTGCAGGAGGTGGTTTACAGTGCGCCCGCGCCTGGCGGCGATTATCAAGCCACCGCTTCCCCCGAAAAAACAAAGGACAAGGCGAAGTGACGCCGGGACGTATTTTTGTTTTCCTGATCTTTGCCTTCGGCGCGATAGGGACAGTGGTAAACGGCGCCACTTTCTACGTCCGTATGCTGTACATCGGGCTGCTGTTGATTGTGCTGGCATGGTTGATGACGGTCCTTTCTTTGCGCGGCATCAAAGTGGAGCGGCGGGCGCGGTCACTACGCGGCACGGTCGGCGATATTTTTGAAGAGCATTATGAAATCAACAATACCAGCAAGATACCCAAACTCTGGCTGGAAATCGCCAACGAGACGACTGTTCCCAATTCGAGCGGTTCACGCGTTTTGACTCTTTTGCGCGGGAAGCAAAAACGCTCATATACAGCCCGCACCTGGCTCACCAACCGCGGCGGGTTTACACTGGGACCGACCAAAATTACATCCGGTGATCCGTTTGGAATCTTTCGCGCCTCGCGCACAATCCCCGCGGACTCATCGCTTGTCGTTTTGCCGCTGTTATTCAATGTGAATCATTTTCTTTCGCCTCCCGGTTTACTGCCCGGCGGCAAAGCCATCCGCCGCAAGTCCATTGACATAACGCCTCACGCCGCAGGCGTGCGCGAGTATGTTTCAGGCGACCCCATGAAGCGCATTCACTGGCCCACGAGCGTCCGCCGCGATCAATTGATGGTCAAAGAGTTTGAACAGGACCCGCAAGCCGAAGTATGGTTCTTTCTAGATACGCATAAGACCGCGCATTTTGCGAAACCAAGTGAAACCTACGAAGCGCCTCCAGTGGATGACTTGTTCCTGCTTCGCCGCCGCAAAGTAAAACTGCCTCCATCCACGCTGGAGTATTCGATCAGCATCACCGCCTCATTGGCTCATTACTTCCTTGGGCAGCGCCGTTCTGTGGGTCTTGTCGCGGCTTCGGGGCGCACGTATAAAATCATCCCTGCCGAGAGGAGCGAACGACAGGAGGCGAAGATCCTGGAGGAGCTCGCATTCCTTCAAGCGGAAAGCGCGTTTACGCTTCCCAGCCTTGTCACCGCGCAGATGGGACAATTGCCGCAGGGCAGCAGCGCCATCCTCGTGACGCCTACGATCTGGTCTGAGTTGTTGCTCGGCGTGGATAGCCTCCAGCGACGCAGTTTGCGGCCCGTTGTTGTTTTGCTCATGTCTCAATCCTTTGGCAATCGCGCAAGCAACGAAGAACTTGCCAAATCCCTCGCCGAGCGCAACGTGCCTGTTTGCCGCGTCTACTGTGACGCCGATCTTTCCGCGACCTTATCAAGTTTTACTGCGGACACTTTTTCCCAGGAACTCTCATGGCGCCCACCCGTGTTATCACACTTGACCTGAATTTTCAGGGACGCCCGCACGCGATCGCGTCTTATTTGATTCGAGACCCGAAAGGGGACGCGGTTGTCCTCATCGAAAGCGGACCTGGCTCGACTCTTTCCGCGCTTGAGGCTGGTCTGGCAAAAGAAGGCTTATCTCCCCGCGATGTGACTCACGTCCTGCTCACACACATTCATCTCGATCATGCCGGCGCGGCAGGGTGGCTTGCCCAACAGGGCGCGCAGATCGTTGTCCATCCCGTCGGCGCGCCGCATATGATCAACCCCGAAAAACTTTTAGCCAGCGCAACGCGCATTTACGATGACAAGATGCAGTCGCTGTGGGGCGAGTTCCTGCCTGTTCCAGAAAATAAATTGCGAGTAGTGGAAGATGGTGAAGAAATAAAGATTGGAAATTTGAGATTTATCCCAATCAATACGCCCGGTCATGCCGAGCATCATTACGTCTATCTATTTGAAGATATTTGTTTTTGCGGTGACATAGGCGGAGTGCGAATCCCCGGCTATCAATATTTGCGAGTCCCGATGCCGCCGCCTGAACTCCACATTGAGCGCTGGCATGAAAGCCTCGCGCGCCTGCGAAAGGAAAAGTTCGCGCGCCTCGCACCCACCCACTTCGGCATTTTCGATGACCCTGAATGGCAATTGCGCGAAGTGGAGAAGGGATTGAATTCAGCATCGCATTGGCTTGGGCAAGTGATGCCTTCCGATCCCACAATTGAAGAATTGCGCGGGAGCTTTACCGAATGGATGGTGGCTGAAGGCGAACAGATGGGACTGAGCGAAGAAGTAATGAACGCCTATGAACTGGCGAATCCACCCGGCATGAGCGCGGATGGGTTGATGAGGTATTGGAAGAAAACAAGAATGGCATGATAAGATTAACAGCGCTTTAGGGCGCTGTTTTTCTTTGTTAATTGACGGATGTCACGCTTAACGCATGATGCTTGTACCAGGGTAATTTTGCTCGTTCAAGATATACTTTTACTACAAGGAGTTGGAATGAAGCATTTTCTCGCAATATCAGATTTATCTTCGGGGGAGGTTCAGGACCTGCTCGATCTGGCAATCAAACTAAAAGAGGAATATTTCAAGAAAGGTAACCCGCCGTATTTCAAAGGTAAAGTTCTCGGTATGATCTTCCAGAAACCCAGCCTGCGGACACGCGTCTCGTTCGATATGGCGATGCGGCACATGGGCGGTGATGCGCTGTATCTCTCACCGAACGAGATCGGTCTTGGCAAGCGCGAATCTATTGCGGATATCGCGCGGGTGCTTTCGGGATATTTGCATGCCCTCATGGCGCGTACATTTGACCATGCGCATGTGCTGGAATTGGCGAAGTGGTCCGAGATTCCCGTTGTCAACGGCTTGAGCGATTACAATCATCCCTGCCAGGGCATTGGGGATGCGCTCACCATTCAAGAGAAATTCGGTAAAGCCAAGGGCTTGAACGTCTCTTATGTCGGTGATGGAAATAACGTGGCTGTTTCACTGATGCACGTCTCTGCAAAGTTGGGCTGGAGCTTTACGATTGCGAATCCTGAAGATTACGATATTACTCCCAAAGCAGTGGAGATCGCAAAAGATATTGCGAAAGAAACGGGAAGCCAACTTAATTTTGTACGCGACCCCCACGAAGCAGCCAAAGGCGCGCAAGTGATTTACACCGATACGTGGACAAGCATGGGACAGGAGGAGGAAACTGCCAAACGCGAAAAGGTCTTCCCGCCTTATCAGGTCAACGCGCAACTGGTCAGCGAAGCGGATAAGAATGTGATCGTGATGCACTGCCTGCCCGCGCATCGCAATCACGAGTTGACCGATGATGTCGCGGATGGTCCACATTCAGTGATCTTCCCACAGGCGCATAATCGCCTGCACGCGCAGAAAGCGATTCTTGCACGGTTGTTTGGTGTGGCGTAGTTTATCTGGTGGTCGAGTAGCCCCGCATGCTTTTGCGGGGCGTATCGAGACCACACCTAAAAGTAAATATGAACTTGAAAGTGGTGGTTTCGACACCTGCGCTTGCATGCAGGTGCAAGTGTACGACACTCGCAAAGAACGCTCGTGTATACTCAACCACCGCATATAAAAACGTATAAAGGGAAACCATGAATACACAAGATTTTATCAATATGGAAGAAGAGTACGGCGCGCACAACTATCATCCGCTGGATGTGGTGATCGAAAGGGGCGAGGGGGTTTGGGTCTACGATGTGGACGGCAGAAAATATCTCGATTGTCTCTCTGCGTATTCGGCGCTCAATCAGGGACACGTGCATCCCGAAATTTTGGACGCGTTACTGGAACAAGCGAGGAAGGTCACGCTTACTTCACGCGCATTTCGCAACGACCAGTTGCCGCTTCTCTACAAGGAGCTCTCCGAGATGACGGGTTATGAAATGTCCCTGCCGATGAACAGCGGCGCGGAAGCAGTTGAGACCGCGTTGAAACTCGCGCGCAAGTGGGCGTATCAAGTCAAAGGCGTGCCGCGCCATCAGGCGGAGATCATCACTGCTGAAGGCAACTTCCACGGACGCACGATCTCCATCGTCACTTTCTCGTCTGAGCCGTTGTATCGTGATGACTTCGGGCCGTTCACGCCCGGCTTTGTCAGCGTGCCTTATGGCGATGCGTCTGCAATCGAAAAAGCGATTACCCCAAATACAGCGGCGGTTATGATCGAGCCGATTCAGGGCGAAGGCGGAGTCATCATTCCGCCTCATGGATATTTGCGAAGGGTCGCGGAGATTTGCAAAAAGAACAATGTACTCTTGATGGCGGATGAAATTCAAACCGGTCTGGCGCGGACTGGAAAATTGTTCGCCTCCGAATATGAAGGTGTCCGCCCGGATGTTATGATCGTGGGCAAGGCATTGGCTGGAGGTTTTTATCCTGTCTCGGCGGTGCTGGCAGATAAAGCCATTCTTGGACTCTTTACGCCGGGTGAGCACGGATCAACCTTCGGAGGGAATCCACTTGCGGCGGCGGTGGCACGCGCGGCTTTGCGCGTGATCCGGGAGGAAAAATTGGCGGAGCGTTCTCAACAGTTGGGCGAATACTTTATGGAGCAGTTATCCGAAATCCCAAGTCCGCATGTCAAAGAGGTGCGCGGCAAAGGTCTGCTGATCGGAGTCGAACTGTATGAACGCGCGGGAGGCGCGCGTCGATTCTGTGAAGCGTTGCAGGACAAAGGCATTCTCGCGAAAGAGACGCATGATAACGTCATCCGCTTCGCTCCGCCGCTTGTGATTGATAAGGAGACGATTGATTGGGCGCTCCCGTCCATTCGCGAAGTGTTGAATATGAAATAATTTGTGAGACGCTAAAGGTTTCCGCGAAGCGTACCTTTAGGGTCTTTTACAGGAAGATAAATGAACTGGACCTACGCCTACCAATCACGCATCGTGACTCCGCAGGACGCCGCGCGCGCCATCAAATCAGGTGACCGCGTCTTTCTCACGGGGAATGTATCTGTCCCGCAAAAAGTTCTCTCCGCTTTGGTGGAATACGCTCCGAACCTCAACGATGTGGAGATCTGCCAGGCATTGAGTATTGGTCCCGCCGATTACGTGAATCCTGAGATGGAAGGGCATCTGCGCGTGAACTCCATGTTCATCAGCGCGAATATTCGCAAGGCTGTTCAAGAGGCTCGCGCAGACTTTACGCCCGTCCTGCTTTCCGAATTTCCATTGTTGTTCAAAAATGGTTTCCTCCCTTTGGATGTCGCACTTATTCACGTTTCGCCGCCTGACGAACATGGCTTTTGCAGTTTTGGCGTTGAGGTCGGTCTGACAAAATCTGCCGCTGAATCAGCGAAGATCATCATCGCCGAAGTCAACAAACAAATGCCGCGCACCCTGGGCGATTCGTTCATCCACGTAAGCAGGTTGAATCATATTATCCCTGTTGATTATCCCATTCCCGAAGTAAAGATGACTGAGGAAGGCCAGTCCGAGGTCATCGAGAAAATTGCGGGCTATATCGCGGAACTTATTCCCAACGGCGCTACTATGCAAATGGGCATCGGCGCCATTCCCAATGCAGTATTGAAATATTTGTATCACAAGAAAGACCTCGGCATTCACAGTGAATTATTTTCAGACGGCGTGATCGAACTTGTCAACGCGGGCGTGTTGACCAATGCGCGCAAGACGTTGCACCCTGGGAAAATCCTTGCAGGTTTTATCATCGGCACGCAGGAACTTTATCATTGGGTGGATAATAACCCGATGATCGAATTACGCCCGACAGAATATGTCAACGACCCGTTTGTGATCGCGCAGAACGAACGCATGGTTGCCATTAACTCAGCCATCGAAGTTGACCTCACGGGACAGGTTTGCGCTGACAGCATAGGACCCAAACTGTACAGCGGCGTGGGCGGGCAACTTGATTTCATCTACGGCGCGTCTCGCTCCAAAGGCGGCGTGCCCATCATCGCGCTTCCCAGCATAACCACGCTAAAAGACGGGACACTCATCACCCGCATCGCCGCGATGCTCAAACAGGGCGCGGGTGTGGTAACGAGTCGCAATCATGTACGATATGTTGTGACGGAATATGGAGTCGCTGATCTTTATGGCAAGTCCATTCGTCAGCGTGCGCGGCAATTGATCAATATCGCGCATCCTGATTTCCGTTCGGATCTGGAGAAACAGGCAAAGGAACTGCATTATCAATAGACCTCTTGCGAAAGTCTTTTGCCACAGAGACCACAGAGAAAATGAGTTTTTCTCAAAGCTCTGAACTCTGTGGCTAAACAACGGCTCACTTATGCCAGATGTCAAATAGATCACGAAGATTGAGAGTAGACTGCGTTCTTTAGCGCAATGGAGAAAATATCATGAACGAAATCCATATTGATGCGCTCTTACCCGCTGAAATGGCTGTGCGGGCAGAGCAAATCGGCGTCCGCAAAGCGGAGATGCCCGGGCTGGCTATGTTCACTCTGGCAGTGCTGGCAGGCGCGTTCATTTCACTTGGCGCCCTCTTTGCAACGACAGTATCATCAGGAAGTATGATTGTCACAATGCCCGATGGGACAGCGCCTTTTACAGCGGGTCTGCCCTACGGCGTGACTCGTTTGCTTGCTGGTTTGGTTTTCTGCCTGGGCTTGATCCTGGTGGTGGTTGGCGGAGCGGAATTGTTTACAGGCAATAATCTGATTGTCATGGCTTGGGCAAGCGGCAAGGTGACCGGCCGCGCCCTTCTGCGCAACTGGGTGATTGTCTACTTTGGAAATTTTCTCGGATCAATTTCGACCGCGATCATGATGTTCTTTACCAGGCAACATACTTTTGGCACGGACGCGGTGGGCATCGCCGCGCTCAGGATCGCGATTGTCAAGGTGGATTACACGTTTCTTCAGGCTGTGGCGCTCGGCGTCTTATGTAATGCGCTGGTTTGCATGGCGGTCTGGTTGACGTTCAGCGCCCGCAGTACGCTTGATAAGATTGCGGCGATCATATTCCCTATCACGGCGTTTGTTGCCGCGGGCTTTGAGCATAGCATCGCCAATATGTATTTCATTCCCTATGCTCTGCTGATCAAGAATTTCGATCCCGATTTTGTTTCGAGAGCAGGCGGCAGGATTCCGCGCCTCGAGATTCTGACATGGAGATCGTTCTTCATTGATAACCTGATTCCAGTCACCATCGGAAATATCATCGGCGGCGCGGTGCTGGTGGCCGCGGTTTACTGGTCCATTTATCTGCGCGGCAGAAAATCTTAATCGAGATATAAGAGCTGTCTTCTTATGGTAGACATTATTTAGAATAGGAAGTATAGTGTCACGCATCGACCGTTGAGTCCCCAGTTCCCTGTTAATTCATAAACCTCACCATGAAGGATTTGTTTTCATCTCTTCCGATACTTCACCAGCATGTCTCCGCGGGATACGTGAATGCGCTCATTCAAATGCACCGCCCGGAGTTGTTTACCGGTGTCATGGTTACAAAATATCCTGCCGGTGAAATGTTTGCATCGGTCTTTTGGGAGGGCGATCACCTGGGTTTGTTCCAGTGCCTTGAAGAAATGAATCTGAATATTCCGCGCCAAAATTGGACCCATGAGTTGGAGCGCGCCGATGCCGATGTCAGCCTGCTCGCTCTGACAGTGGAGGAATTACGCGTCTTTCAAATGTTTCTTGAGTCTGTCACTGGTGGCGCGGAAAAATCCCTGTTGAGTTCGGTCGAGTTGACAACTCAATTGAAGGGCTGGTCGTCCTTGAAGGAGAGCTCCCTGGTTTGGATCAGTTCGAGCCAATTTTCGTCCATCATCCCCATCACCGGATTCGGGGAGTCAACTCTTGAATGTGTGGATAATGTCAACGGCTCCGCTCATTTTTCCCGCCGTAACGTAAACAACCGCGACGCTTTTGCTGGCGGGGAATATCAGGTGGTCCGTTACACCTGCCCGAATAAGCAGGACGTCTGGTATGAGAACGGATTACGCCTCGCCTTCAACCCATTGATGCAAGCGCTAATTGCGCGTTTCCAGGAACTGGCCGGGCGCATCCTTGCCGGACGGTTGTGCGATCAGTTGTCAGGCTGGTGCGCAGGCGGGCACTGGAAAATCTCGATCGCAAGCAATGGTGTAACAAATCGTCATTTCTTTGTATCGTTTGAACAGGCAGTCCGCGCCTATCATGGGATCATCAGGCGCTTCCAGGAAGAGTCCAGTCTTGCGATTGGTCCGCGCCTTGCGGAAACTCTTCAGCGTGAAGTTTTGGCAAAAATGGAAACCCATCCGCGCGAACTTCTGGTCGAGCATTTGTATAAGCGGTATGGGTTGGGCGATTCGGCGCTTGATGCCCGAAAGGAAACAGCAAAGATATGAGATTAGGTTGGAGCCCCAGACAGTCTTCTTCGCGAATGAAATGGCTGGCGGTAATTACTTTCATTGTAATCATTGCCGTCTACACTTATATTTATTTCGTTCAACCCTTCGCCTCCTTCTGGAACGATCTCCTATCCAATGTTCTATCTGAAATTGCTTCATTGGCAAGCGCGCTGGCTGCCACAATGGTCTGGGCATATTACGACAAATCAGATTCACCCCGCCGTGTATGGAGTTATTTTGCTTTCGGTTTATGGCTCTGGTTTGCAGGTGAACTCGCTTGGGGATATCTGAACATGACCGTTGGTGAAGTCGCTACTGGAGTCCCGGATTTCTTTTGGATCATTGCCTACTTCTTTATCGGACAGGCGCTTCTTCAGCAGTATCGAATTCTTTTCCGTCCAACAATGCGCGAATTATTCGGGCGCGCGCTGGTGATAGCCGCATCCGTATTCGCGCTTACCCTGCTTGTATTTCTATATTTCCAGCCTATAGCCGAATCGTCAAGTTTTCTTGAGACGATTGTCAATGCATTCTACCCTTCCGCGGATTTGACCCTTGCGCTTGCGGCACTCTGGCTGGCGCGCAGTTTTCAAGGAGGCGCGCTGGGTCGCCCGTGGATCGGTCTGCTGGTATTCACGTTCTCGGACTGGACGAATGCCTGGCTTCAACTCTCCGGGATTTATGCCTGGAGTTTGGAACAGGGCAACCCGCTCAGTACCTTCTCAGATATCCTTTACGTTGTGGCATATCTGGTCCTTGCTTATGGCTCGTTCTCAAAGTGGCTGTTCTTAAAGTATGGCTTGCGTCCTTCCTCAGAAACACGCTAAGGATTTGTAACTCACCTTATGCAGACGGGCACAAAGTCCTCTGATACTGGAAAATTCCATGACACGAAGCGCAAAAATTGTAGCAACTGTG
>CAZIYY010000053.1:10936-26450 GCA_964543585.1 uncultured Anaerolinea sp.
CCTTCCCCAGAAACACGCTAAAGAGAGCCTTGGTCATAACTCATCTTACTCAGAACGTCCCGAAGGCGGTGTTCTCTTACTGGAAAAAATTCCATGACACGTAGAGCAAAAATTGTAGCAACTGTGGGACCCGCCTGTCAAAGTGAGGAGATACTCGAGAAACTGATTCTCGCCGGCATGAATGTGGCGCGCATGAATTTCTCACACGGCACGCATGAGCAGCACGCGCAACGAATTGACGTGATCCGCAAGGTGGCTGAAAAACTTGGCGTCTCGGTCGGTATTTTGCAGGATTTGCAGGGACCGAAGATCCGTGTCGGCGAGTTAACGAAGATCGTCCAACTCGCTGAAGGTGAAATCGTAGTGCTATTTGCAACCGGGACGATACCTCCCGAGGACGGCGGCACAAAAATTCCTGTGGACTTCCGACAACTCTTCGATTCAGTCCGGACCTCGGACCGGCTCCTGCTCGACGATGGTCGTCTGACGCTTGAAGTTGTTTCCGTCAAAGACCGCAACGCGCTGACCGCGAAAGTCATCATTGGGGGAACGCTCACTTCACATAAGGGAATCAACCTCCCCGGAGTCCGGCTGCGGATTGCGGGGTTCACAGAAAAAGACGAAGCAGATCTCGCGTTCGGCATCTCCCAAAACGTGGATGCAGTTGCCATCTCGTTCGTTCGCAGCGCGGAAGATGTGAAGAAAGTCCGATATGCGATGGAGCGATTATCGAGCGGGAAGCGCCTTCCAATGCTCATCGCAAAATTGGAAAAGCCGGAAGCGCTCGATAATCTCACTGAAATCCTTGAGATTGTGGATGGTGTGATGGTGGCGCGCGGCGACTTGGGCGTGGAACTCCCACCTGAGCGTGTGCCTGTTTTGCAGAAACACATTATTCGCACTGCAAATGCGCGCGCAAAACTTGTCATCACCGCGACGCAGATGCTTGAATCCATGATTATGAATCCGCTCCCCACGCGCGCCGAAGCCTCGGACGTGGCGAACGCGATCTTCGATGGGACAGATGCGGTCATGCTTTCCGCTGAAACCGCAGCGGGAAAATATCCGATTGAATCCGTTCAAATGATGGATCGCATCGTGCGCGAGGCGGAGACACATTTTCTGGAGTGGGGCGCCGAACAAAGCATGCTTGGTTTTGAGCAAAGCGACGCGGCTTCGATGGCGCGCGCCGCGCAAGCCTTGGCAGACGACAAGAACGTAACTGCCGTTGCCTGCTTTACAACACAGGGAAAAACGGCGTGGCTCATGTCCAAGATCAGGCCCCGCGTCCCGATCATGGCCTTCACCCCAAACCAGGATACGTATCAGCGACTGGCTTTCATGTGGGGTGTGCGCCCGCAGCGCGTGGCGTTCGCAAATTCGCTCGAAGAAATGCTCGCTCACGTGGATGCCGCCCTGATGCGATCTGATGTGGTTCAGTCTGGCGATCAGGTCGTGCTGGTCTGCGGATTCCCCGTCGGCGCCCTGCGCCCGCCGAACATGGCACTGCTGCATACCGTTGGCGAAAATTAATTTGCCACACGGAGTTTTAAAGTGGTTTTCTCCGTGTTTCCGTGGCTCAGTGGTTTGCTCTTGAGCTCTTCCATGAGGCTCAAGGAGTTTCTTTTCATATCAGACTGCAGAGATTCTGAGAACTTAACTCAAAGAACTCTGTTTGCTGTGTTGCTAATTCTTTTTACTCAACCCGCCAATACTCTTCCCCTCCCCCTTCGCGCTTCATCAAGCCAGAGCCAACCAGTTCGCGGCGTAGTGTCGCGGTATCTTCATGGTAATGTGACAAGATTTCGTTCACGCGCTTCTCGCTGTATCTTTTGCCTGCATCGAACGACTTTACAACGTGACGCAGGATCGCCTCGAGTTTCCTACGCTGGGAGGGCAGTGTTTTCAAACTTCCATCACGCTTTGAATAATCCTTAATCACTTTGTTGTCATAGGCAGACGCATCCACTTGCGCGGCGATGGACGAAAGTTCGGTCTGCGAAAACATCATGCGCGCTTTTTCCTCCAGCGCCGATTGATCGAGTTGATAGACGCTGTAATAACTTTCGGCGCGCGCTGTCACCAATTCCGCTTCCGCCAGACGTGAGAGATGGTGCGAAACAGTTGACGGTTTGAGTTTCAACAACGCGGCGAGTTCCTCCACGCTGTATGATTTTTCCGCAAGCAGACCGACGATCTTGAGTCGGTTCGCGTCTGCCAGCGCCTTGAAGAAGGTGACGAGTTCCTCGCTCATTTCACCCTCCAATACCTTGTGCCATCGCTCTCGCGCGCCATGAAACCATAATCCACAAGATGACGACGCAGCGCGGCAGTATCCACGTGGAAGCGACGCAGGATCGTATTTACTTCCTTCTCTGTGTAGTTGGCGTCGAACGAAAACGCGTCCAGGATGAAATTCAGGATGATGAGCAGTTTGTTTCCCATCTGCGGGATTTGCCTGATCGCGCCATCCGCGTTGAGATAGGTCTTCAACACTTTGCGAACGTCTTCCTCCCGATCTTCCTCAGGAACATAGACTGAACGCTTGCCTTCAAACTGACCGCGCGCCAGCGACTTAATCACCTTCTCGTCCAGGTCATAGACTCCGTCCGCTTCACTGACGACGCCCGAGCCTGTCAATTGTTCCAAATGCCGATTCGCATCTGACGGGTGCATGCCCAACGACTCCGCGATCTGCGCGGCGCGCTTCGATCCCTGGCTCAACAGACCGACAATTCGCAATCGGTCTGCCGACGCCAGAGCTTTGACAAAGGCCAGGATTTCAGGTTGTGTGTCCATTTTCATGCCTCATAACTAATTCGATAAGTATCGAATTAGATTTTAATAGAAAAATGCCCACTGTCAAGGGGGCATTTTTAGAGATAGTTGTTAATCGTTGCCTTCAAGCGCCGGTCATTGCCTTCGTAATTACCCTCTCACAACCTTCAATGCATTCGGCAGGATTTCAAAACTCACTTTGCGAATGTCGCTTCCAGGACCAGAGAAGATTTCACCGTCGGCATGGATATAAAGCGGGCGGTCTGCCGTGAGGGTGAATTTTTTGCAAGTGCCCATCGTCACTTGTTTGAAACGCTGATGCGTACCCTTCATCACCTCGGGCACGATGCGGAACATCATTGGGCGGCTGACGTTTGTGATCATGGCAAAGTTGAGAATGCCATCATCAATTTTTGCTTCCGGCGCGATCAGGAAACCGCCGCCTTCGCGCGGACCATTGCATATCACAAGATAAATAACGCTTTGCTCCCATTTTTTGCCATCGGTTTCGATTTGCATGTGTATGGGGTTGTGGTCAATGATGATCGTTTGTAAGACCGCCGTGAGATACATGAGGAAGCCGCGCAAAAGCGGAAGCCTGTGGGAACGGATCGTAACGATCGCGCCAAAACCGATGCCGAGCGTATTATCAAAATACTCCTTGCGACCGTTTTCATCAATCATCAAACCAAGATCAACGGTGGACGGATCGCCGTTGAGCGCGCGCACGAGGGCTTCGTCGGATTTTTTGGTTGCACTAATGCCGTGCGCGAAATCGTTGCCCGAACCGACAGGCACAACGCCGAGAATGGGGCGTTTGCCCTCAGGCGTTTGCATGATGCCATTCATAACTTCATGAACAGTTCCATCTCCCCCCATCGCGATGACCATGTCATAGCCCTCCTCGCCCGCCTGCCTTGCGAGTTCAATTGCATGACCGGGATATACCGTGCCACTCCAATCCACGTTGCCATGTTCCACGGTGATGGATCGCAGGTCGCGCGCCACGCGCCATGCGTTTCCCATATCGGCCATGGGGTTGAGGATGATCTTGACTTTGCGGGGCATGAGGGTTCCTCCGTTTGATGATTAATTATAACCCCGACCTCTCTACCTATCCCACCATTGACACTGGAGGATAAAGAAAATCGCCGCGTGGTTGGCGGCGATGGAGGGTAGGCTATTCGCTTCCGATCCTGTGCGTTGCGAGCGGACCTGTGATGCCGCGCGCCACCTGGAATGTTCCGCGGTCATGCTTCTTGGCTTGATAAAGAGCCGCGTCCGCCGACCGCAGGAGGTCGGGTCCGTTGCGGGCGTTGACGGGGAAGATGGCAATTCCGCCGGAGATGCCCAGTTTAAGTTTCCTGCCATCGGGAAGTTTATACTTGAGTTTGCCGATCCCTTCGACGATCTTTTCAGCGACGATCTGCGCAGAGGACATATCGGATTGAGTCATGATCAGGGTCAACTCATCGCCGCCGTAACGCGCCAGAAAGTCCGTATTGCGGACGCCGCGCGCCATCTGGTTGAAGACCAGGCGCAAAACATCGTCGCCTATGGCATGGCCGTACGTATCGTTCACGTCTTTAAATCCATCCAGGTCCATCATAATGACCGCAAAGGAATAATTGTTCCTGCGCGCGGATTGAACTTCCTCCTCCAGCCTTTCATCGAGCGCGCGGCGATTTGGCAGGCCCGTCAACGTGTCGCTGTAAGCCTGCTTGCTGATCATCAGATGCAGGCTGGCATTCGAGATTGCCACCGCCGCCTGGTCGGAAAGCAGGCTGAGCAAACGTAATTCAGAAGGCGCGAAGCCGCCCAGGGTCGAGCGCGAAAGATTCATCACGCCCAGCACTTTATCGCCCACCTTGAGCGGGATGCCTATAATCGAGCCTGCCCAGTCCTGGGGCGCTGTTGTGAATAAGGGGTGGTTGTGAATATCCTCGACAATGATAATTTCACCGTTGCGCGCAACCGTATAGGTAAGACCGTTGGAGCGCGGCTTCGACCACGGTTTGTTGCGCGCCCCGTCCACATCCAGAGCCGCGCCAAAGGAAAGTTTGTAATTCCTGTAGAGGAAAATATGCACATCCCGCGTGTTCTTGATCAGGCGCATGGCCTCCGACACCACCGCGTCCAGCACGTCAGGCAGGTCCAGGCTCGAGGTCAGGTTGATGCTTAACTTCTTCAGAGCATCCAGTTCGTCGGTCTGTTGTTTGAGCATGGCAAGCAAAGCCCGATTGTTGATCAACTCACGAGCGATGCCTTGCGTATTGGCTATATCATCAGGGGAATATTTTTCCAGCGCGGCGGTTAAAATATCAAGCAGTTTAACCAGGGCTTCCCTGTCGGTTTGGGAATCGCCCTGTTTTTCCAGGAAGCGGCGGGCCTCCACCAAAATTTTTGATCTATTGTCACCCATTCTTTTTACTTCTCAGTATAACGCTAAAATAAATCGGATAAACCCTGAGAGAGTCCTTTCTCAACCGATGATTTTGAATTAGGGTTATTATAACAATTCGCCTAACAATAATTATTACATACGCGTTACAACCCCCGTCAATGCTGGAAGTTTTACATGAAAATGCGGGCCTGCAGCGTTGAGTAGGGATGGGTATGTTAGAATCCGCTCACCCATATCTGGAGGATAACGTGTCAGATATCATCCCTTCAGGGGAATCTCGTAAGCCCGCTGCCGTTTCAAAAGTATTCCCAGCCGCCACACCGCTCAATCCGCGCCGACGTGGGATCATCATCGGCGCATCCGACGGACTCGGCGCGGCGCTGGCGCTCCGCCTTGCCCGTGAGGGATACACGCTTGCCCTGCTTGCGCGCAGGCAAGAATTACTCGATTCATTATGCGATGAGATCAATCACGCCTCCAATGAACAACGCGCGCTTGCCTACGTTCATAACGTGATGGAATATGACAAGGTTCCAGGTCTTCTCCGAAAAATCGTTTCCGATCTTGGCGGGCTGGACCTGGTCATTTTCGTGGCAAGCGTGAACGATCCGCCCGGCGGCGTGGAAAAATACAACTTTGAAAATGACCGTAAGATGATCGAAGTAAACCTCATTGGGGCAATGGCGTGGCTGCACCCAATTGCCGAGATGTTCCAATCTGCAAAAGCGGGGCAGATCGTTGGCATTGGATCCGTGGCGGGCGACCGCGGACGCGTCGGCAACCCTGGCTACAACACATCCAAGGCAGGGCTGGCAACTTATCTTGAAGCCTTGCGTAACCGTCTTACACGTCATGGTGTCAACGTGTTGACCATCAAACCCGGCTTCTTGAAAACCGAAATGCTCAAAGCCGCGCAGGGCGCGACTCCGTTTGCGATCCCTCCCGAAAAAGCCGCCGAAGATATTTTGAAGGCCATGCAGAAACGCAAACAGGTGATCTACACCGCCTCCATCTGGCGCTGGATTATGCTTGTCATCCAACACACGCCGTCCTTCATATTCAGGCGTTTGTCGTTCTAAACATACAGCTGTCAGTCACTTTCGAAAGTGACCGTCACCTCAATTTGCAACTATGTCCCTCCCCCTGAACACCTTCACTCAACTCGAAAACTTTGGGCATTCCCTCAAAGCCTCATCCTATCGAATTCAGATCAATAGAACAGAAGACATCTTCGAAGCCTTTCAACTCGCTAAAAAACTTGGGCTGAAAGTTACGGCGCGCGGCACGGGCATCAGTTACAACGACGCGTCGCTCAACGGCGGCGGCATCGTGCTGGATATGCGCGGCATGAATGCTATTACCAAATGGAACAAATCCACAGGCGAAGTCACCGCACAGCCTGGCGTCACACTTGAACAGCTTTGGCAAAAAGTGGAACCAGACGGTTGGTGGCCTCCCGTTGTTTCTGGCACAATGAAAACAACTTTGGGCGGCTGTCTTAGCACGAACATTCACGGCAAGAATAATTTCAAGATGGGTCCCATCGGCGAACACGTCCTTGAGTTTACTGCCACCCTGCCCACAGGTGCGGAAATCACCTGCTCTCCAAAAAAGAATGCGGATTTGTTTTACGCCATGATCAGCGGATTGGGGATGCTTGGAATATTCACCTCCATCACCTTACAAATGAAATGCATCCACTCTGGACTTATGACTGTGAACGCGTGGCCTGTGCAGAATCTACGCCGACACCTCTCCAGCCTGCTCGATAATGCTCCCAATTACGATTACATTGTAGGCTGGCTGGACGCGACCGCGCGCGGCAAAGCCCTTGGCCGTGGACAGATCCACGGTGCGCGTTTCCTGCATAAAGGCGAAGATCAAAATCCGCAGGAGACAATGAAGTTGGAGAAACAAGTTGTATCACCTTACATGTTTGGTGTGTTTCCCACATCCATTATGCATTATTTCATGTCGCCGTTTACGAATAACCTGGGCATGTGGGGAATCAATACTGGAAAATATATCTCGTCATTACGCAAACATACTTTTCGCCAATCGCACGGGGCATTTCACTTTTTATTGGATTATGTCCCCTTATTTTCCTACAGTGGATTGATCCAATATCAATCCTTTGTTCCAAAAGAGACCGCCGAAGCCGCGTGGACTGAAATACTCAAGCTCTCTCATAAGAATCGAGTGCCTTCCTACCTGGGTGTCACCAAACGCCATCGCCCCGATAAATTCTTATTGACCCATGCAGTGGATGGTTTCTCACTGGCGATGGATTTCAAAGTGACTGACCGAAATCGCGCAAAGTTAAGCCGGATGTTGCAGGAATTCGATCGCATTGTCCTTAATGCTGGCGGCCGGTTTTACTTTGCCAAGAATAGCGAAACATCCGCTGAGACCACGCGCAGGTTCTTGGGTGATGAAGCGATTGCGAAATTCAAAAAACTCAAGAAGCGCTGTGACCCGAATAATTTGTTAGAATCAGATTTGTATCGGAGAGTATTTGGATGATAATTGATCTGCCATGCAGTGCTGTGAGGTAATCTATGGAACACTATGATCTGATTGTCATCGGCTCGGGACCAGCAGGGGAAAAGGGGGCCGCTCAAGCCGCGTATTTTGACAAACGCGTCGCGTTGATCGAGCGATCTCCGTATGTAGGCGGCGCGGGGATCAACACAGGCACTGTGCCATCCAAGACACTGCGCGAAGCCGCGTTATATTACTCGGGCTTGCAACAGCGCGGTTTGTATGGCATTGATTACTCGCTCAAGGAAAATATGTCGGTTGCGGATTTTATGCACCGCGAACACATTGTCGTCGAAAATGAGCGCAGGATTATTGAAGACAATATTCGGCGCCACAAAATCACCCTGATTCACGGTGAGGCTTCACTACAGGACGAGCATATTGTGCGGGTGACTTCGCCTGATGGTGAAACGGAGATCAGCGGGGACATCATCCTGATCGCGACCGGTTCCTCACCTTTTCATCCGCCGAATATTCCATTCGACGGGGATTTGATTTACGACTCCGATTCCATTCTGCGCATGAACCGCATCCCGAAAACGATGGCGGTTGTGGGTGGGGGGGTGATTGGAACCGAATACGCCTCAATCTTTACTGCACTCGGTGTGCAGGTGACATTGATCGAACCGAAGGAACGCGTCTTGCCGTTTGTTGATACAGAGATGATCCATCGCCTGATGGATCAATTGAAGATTCTGGGACTTAATTTTGCGCTAGGTGACAAAATGACGGCAATCGAGCGGCATAAAGATCATGTCCAATTAACTTTGGAGGCGCGAGGAGCACTGGAGTTCGATATTGCCTTAATTGCTTCAGGCAGGCAGAGCAACGTGGAGGAACTTGGATTGAGGCAAATAGGTGTGAACATGGGCAACCGCGGGCTTGTCATCGTCAATGAAAAATTTCAAACGAGCATACCAAACATCTACGCGGCGGGCGACGTGATCGGATTCCCTGCGCTGGCTTCCACTTCCATGGAACAGGCGCGTGTCGCGATGGTGCACGCGTTCGACCTGGAATATAAGGAGCAGATGTCGTCTGTCCTGCCGCTGGCGGTTTATGCGATCCCGGAGATTTCGTGGGTTGGCATCACGGAAGATGAATGTATGGCAAAGCAAATTCCATATCTCGTTGGGCGCGCCTCTTACGATCATAACCCGCGCGGGCAGATCATCGGCGACATGAGCGGGATGATCAAACTCGTCTTCTCACCCGCAGACAAAAGCCTGCTCGGCGCGCACATCATCGGCGAGCAAGCTTCTGAGTTGATCCACATCGCCGCGCACGTGATGCTCGCGAATGGCACAATTGACGCGTTCATCCAATCGGTCTATAACTATCCAACGCTAGGAGATTTATACAAGTACGCGGCGTATGATGGGCTGGGCGCGTGGGAGAGGTGGCTGGAATCAAAACAATGAATTTTGAAGTCATTGATCTAGGTTTGATCGAATACGAGACCGCCTGGAACTTACAGAACGAATACGCGGCGGAAATCGCACAGGGAAAACGCCCGGCGACATTATTGTTGCTTGAGCATCCTCACGTTTATACGTTCGGTCGGCGCGGGAAACAGGAAAATTTGTTGTGGGGCGAATCGCAACTAAAAGAAAAGGGCATCGCTATTCATTGGGTGGATCGAGGCGGCGATGTCACGTATCACGGGCCTGGACAGTTGGTTGGGTATCCGCTAATGCCCCTCACCCCTCTCCCCGCTTCGACTACGCTGGCGCTCCGCTCAGCGCGAATGGAAGAGGGGAAAATCCTACAGGCAGATTACGTTGGTTACGTCCGCAAGTTGGAGAAAACAATTATCGCCGCGTTGGCGCGTCTTGGGCTCGCAGCAGGACAAAGGTCGGGATTGACCGGTGTCTGGATTCAGGCAGATGTCCATTCACGCTGTCCGCGTTGCAAGCCGGAGGATCGCAAGAAGCCAGCCAAGATCGCGGCTATCGGCGTCAAAGTGGACGCGCGCGGAGTCTCGCGTCATGGCTTTGCGTTGAACGTGAATCCCGATATGGATTATTGGGATGGCATCATTGCCTGCGGGTTGCAGGACGAGCCAATCGTTTCACTTGCGGATCTGTTCGAGCGTCCGCCTCCGATGGAACTTGTAAAGCAGGAAGTGGTTAATTCATTTCACGAAATATTTGGAATATAAAACGGGCTTCGCATCCGAAAAGATGCGAAGCCCGTTTCCGTTTAATGGACTATTGCTTATGCCCCGGCGTAGACCAAGACCAGATCGGTTAGCAGCGCGAATAAGAAGCCGACCAGAAAGCCCCAACTTGCCTGTTGTTTTGTAGCTGAACGCCAGTTTGCCTGAAATAATTCGCCAATAATATAAACCAGTGCGCCAGCTGCCAGTGACAGGAATAAAATGGACATGGCTGTTGATACGAAATAATAGCCAACCATTGTTCCAATAAAAGTTGGTCCTCCGCCAATCAAGCCGGCGAGACCGAGGAAGGCCCATGAAGGCTGTTCCTTCCCCATCAAGGGTCCAACGATTCCAAAACCTTCAGTGGCATTGTGCAAGCCAAAACCGATGATCAGGACTGCGGCAAACGCAATCTCGCCGCGTCCTGCCGATTGACCGATTGCCAGCCCTTCAGAAAAGTTGTGCAATCCGATACCGCTGGCGATCATCAAAGCGAGCCGCGTGGGGGATAATGCCTGGTTTGGGTCAACACGAAAATGGATGAAACGTTTTTCAAAAGCAATCAGCGCCAGCAAACCGAAGCCAAGCCCACCGACAAAGATTGCAAAAAACGCAAAAAACTCGCCCAAGTTTGCCTTATGAAGGCTCGTCTCGATTGGCTCTGCAATATTTCCGAAGATATCCAGAAATAAAAAGAGCAGGATACCGGTTGAGACCATCGAGAGGAATGAACGCAACTTCTCAGATAATCCTTTGATTCTGCCGATTGGCAATCCCAGATAAATCGTGAAGCCGGCGATCGCGCCAAGTATCACTGTTTGAATTAGGCTCATATGTTTTCCTTCCTTGCGGACTGTGAATGATATAAAAATCAGCCAGCAAAGAGGCTAATTTATAAAGGCATTCTACCCGTGAATTCCTGACTTGACAAGATATTTATCAAATAATTGATAGAAATTCGCCTTCAAAAAGAAGATGACAAATACCTTCACTTACTCTTTTTTGCGGCAGTTGGCTTCTTCATCTTTGTTGCGCGTCGATACGGAGGCATATCAATCACACACACCTGGCACTTGCTCGTATCCAGGATTTTGTTCCACAGACTCGGATAACTTTTTGAAAAACTATCAGGGTCCAAAGTTGAAGTGATGACTGTCGGCAAATGGGCATAATAGCGGTGGTTCAGGATTTGATGCAATTTATCCTCCGCCCAAACAGAACTGATGCCGCTTTCTTTGAGATCATCGAGCATCAGGAGAGGCGTGGTGCGAATCTCGTAGGAACGCCGATCAAACGTAACGTCCGAGTTGGGGCGGAATGTCGCTTTCAAATAATCCAGCAAATTGGAAACTTCGACCAGGATGGCTTGTCCTCCCTCGAGGCGACGATAATTTCCAATTGCCGCGGCTAAATGCGTCTTACCGCAATGTGACTGTCCCAGAAATACCAGCCAGCCGTTTGGGTTTTCCGCAAATTGCACGGCGGCATCCAAAGCCACATGCAATCTCTTGATATGTTGCGGCATTACTTTTTCCCGGACGATTTCCTTGTCCTTGTAGGGTCTTCCGTATCTATCCTGTCGCTCCTTGACAATTGTTGTAACGATTTCCTTGCCAACTTCATCGTCCCTGGTTTCAAAATTCCCAAAAGACATTTCCTTGATATCCGAAAATGACAGCATGGAGATGCCGGGGTTGCTCGTCTCTTTCGGGCGGCGAAAGTCGGATGCAGTGATGCGTGTGTGTTTCACGAATTCTGTATCCTGCAATCGCGAGCGGATGCGGCTTTCGATCTCATCCAAAATCAAGTTCGTTGTGATCACCGTTGGAAGTTTATTGATATAACGATAATTGATGATCTGGAATAATTTTTCCTGCGCCCAGGGCGTTGCATTCTGCGTACCAAAATCGTCCATCACCAGAAGGTCTGCATTGCGGATATCTTCAAAGCGCGCTTCAAAAGATGTCTCCGGGTCGCTGAACGAGAACCGCAGGGAATCCAGTAAATCTGGAACAGTAATGAATAAAGTGGGAACACCCCTGTGAACTGCTGCGTTTGCAATTGCCGCCGCTAAATGCGTTTTACCGCAGCCATACGAGCCTTCCAGCAATACCCATCCCTCCAGGTTCCTTGCAAATTCTTCCGAAGCGTCATAAGCATCGTGCAGGCTGGCAGCCTCCTGCGGTGAAATAAATTCCGCTTTGGGATTCCCCGAGCGGCTAAAGTTTTCAAAGGTCAGGTGACTCAACCGCGCAAGATTACTCAATTCATATAAGCGCTTGCGGGCGTTCTGTGCAATCTCTCCGCTTCTGCACACGCACGGCTCAAGCCGCCCAAATTTTTCATGGCCAAGCGGAACATCCACGCGCAAAAAGCCCACCCCTCCGCAGTGCGGGCAATCAGGTTTCCCCAGCATTTGCGCAGACGGACTAATCTCGTTTGAGATATTCAGCGAATTCGCTTTTTGTGTATCTGTCAGAACTTTTGACATTATCCTGTTTATCTTTTTGTCCATGCCTGCCTTCTTCTTTCCAACGCTTCAAAATCGCTTCGCAGTATTTCCAGTTGCGCTTGTTGTTTTTTACCGCTAATTCAATCGCTTTTGCGATCCACTCATCGGAATAAATATTTTCTGCATCTTTCAACGCGTCCGCAATCAACGGCGTGAGGGGACCAATATTTTCCTCGTACAACTTGAACACATTCGGACGTTCCATCGGCGGCGCGGAGGCGGATTTTGGATTCCACTTTCCGCTTTCTATTGCCTCAACTGCCGCTCTTCCACGCGGAGAATTCAATAGGAAATATACCATCGCGTCGTTCTGAACCTTCAATATGCTCCCGCGCTTGACGGCGTTTTCCAGCCCGCGCGTGATCTTCTCCGCCGCAAGCCCCAACGTCTTTACATCGAAGTCCATTTTGCTCAACGCCCGAAACGGACCATCCATGTGTTCGATACGCCACAGGAAGTACAAAGTGACCTTCAACTCCGCCGTATCATCAATCTCTTTTATTAATTGATGAAAGAACGAATCTGGGAGTTGAGTGAATGTTTCAGAGTCAGTAAAACCTTTGAAATTTAACATGTATCTTTCATGTCATTGCGAGTCGCTCTTCGGCGAAGCAATCTCCTTCACGACGAGGGGATTGCTTCGGGCTAGCGCCTCGCAATGACATGTCTATTCATTCGGTTTAAACACCCTCGTCGCCGCGTTCTCGAACTTTGCCAGCGCGCTGCGAAAGACCAGTTCCACGCTACCGACAGGTCCGTTACGATGCTTCGCTATAATGATCTCAGCGACATTTTGTTTCACAGTATCCTTCTCATACTGGTCGGGGCGATAGATGAACATCACTATATCTGAATCTTGTTCAAGACTCCCACTTTCGCGAAGATCCGAAAGCACGGGGCGTTTATCCGAGCGCTGCTCTACCGCGCGCGACAACTGCGCCGCGGCAAGGACAGGAACATTCAACTCGCGCGCCAATACTTTGAGATTGCGCGAAATATAAGAGACCTCCTGCACGCGGTTGTCTGTGCGCGTATCCCCACTCATTAACTGGAGGTAATCCACGATAACCAGGTCGAGTCCAAATTCCATGTGCAGGCGGCGGCACTTCGTACGCAATTGAAGCGGGGTGATGGCGGGCGTGTCATCGAGATGGACGTGCGTATCTGAGAAGACTTCAATCGCATGTGTAAAGAGAGGCCACTCATTCTCCTGTAATTTTCCCGTTCGCAGGCGTTGAGAGTCGATGCCCGTTTCCTGCGCGATCAATCTCTGCACCACCTGTTCATTGGACATTTCAAGCGAGAAGATCGCCACGTGTTTTTTGTGCGTCAACGAAGCGTTCTTCGCAACCGAAAGCAGGAAACCCGTTTTCCCCTGACCGGGGCGGCCAGCGATGATCAAAAGATCGGAGGGCTGCAAGCCTGTCAACATTTTATCGAGATCAATGAAGCCCGTTGGCACTCCGTAAAATTCTTCGGGGCGTTTGGCGAGGTCATCAATTCGGTCGTAGTATTCGCTCAATACGGACGAGATCGGCTGAAGGTCGTGTTTGAGGCGGCGTTCGCTGACGTTGAAGACGGCTTTCTCAGCCTCATCCATCACGTCGTCAACGCTTGTTTTTTCGTTGTATGCAATCGAAGCGATCTGGTTGGCGGCGTTGATCATCTTGCGACGCACCGAATATCCTTCAACAATACGACCGTAAGATTCTGCATTGAGCGATGATGGGACCTGATTAACCAGCGAGGTTAAATAGGCGGGTCCCCCCACCTCGTTCAATTGACCGCGTCGATCCAGTTCATTCGCAACAGTCAGCAGGTCAATGGGAATGCGTTGTTCGTGCAGGCTTGTGAACGCGTCCCAAACCCATTTGTGCCGATGAATGTAAAAATCATCCGCATTCAAAAATTGCGCGACATCATAGTAAACTTCGGGGTTAATGAAAACCGCCCCAACGACAGCTTCTTCGGCTTCCCGGCTGTGAGGGACTGCCGTTGGCGCTGCGGGGGCGGTATCCCCAAAGGGGATTTCAGGAGGCAGGGTATCGGTCATTTCTTCTTTGGCTTTTTCGGTTTCTCAGGCGGGTCGCCTTCGTCGGGTTTATCTTTGTTGTCGAGTTTATCCAGGTCAAGTTTTCCGAGAAAATTTTCAAAGACGGTCAAACGTTCGACTCCTTCTTTTGACAGAGGGGCGGGTTCGCTTTTCTCAGGCGTTTCACCATCCGCCGGCATATCCGGCTCAGGAACGATGCCGGCCGATTCCATCACGCTCGGATGCACAAGGATCGGCACGTGCGCGCGCACAGATAGCGCGATCGCGTCCGACGAACGCGAATCAACCTGCACCTCCCTGCCATCCACTTCCGCGACGATGGTGCCGTAATAAATGTCATTCTCCAATTTGCTGATCTCGATGCGTGTAATGTGTGCATTGAACGCGCCGAAGACGTTCTTCAGCAGGTCATGCGTGAGCGGGCGGATCATTTCCACTTCTTGCAAGGCGACCGTGATCGCTTCCGCTTCGTAAGGTCCCACCCAGATCGGGAGGTAACGTTCAGAGTTAACTTGTTTTAGCACGACCAGGCGGCTGGGCGTCATCAAGTGCACGCGGACACTGTCTATTTGAACTTCAATCATGTCAGTCATGGGAACTCCAACTGGTTACTTGTTGCTTCCTGCATTCATCTCCAGACTCGATTTGTTCGTCAGGATTGCAAACACAGGTCTGGATAATAGCACTGTACCGTGTATTTTAGCATAATCAATGATTAATGTCATTGTGTTGTCAGATTGATAAAATGAGACTATAATCCTGCCTTGTCAATCGGGGCGTGGCGCAGCCCGGTAGCGCACTTGCATGGGGTGCAAGGGGTCGGAGGTTCAAATCCTCTCGCCCCGACAGGTATCAGACCCTAAAGGTTTCTAAAACCTTTAGGGTCTCTTTATTGACAGCCCATGAATATTAGACCTTAAGACACAGTGATAAAGCGGCTTGCAAAGGCTCTCTCCATCGATTATCCTTACACGTATTCTTCAAATGGGAGTGGTTAGGTCCCGGTGGGCTTCCTGGTCTTCAAAACCTGTGGCGGGTCGCGTTGCGGGCCGCGGTGGGTTCGAC
>CAZIYY010000054.1:0-26373 GCA_964543585.1 uncultured Anaerolinea sp.
AGATCGCGCTAGTGCAATGGTGGCTGGAGAAGCTCCAACCCCACAAACTCGAAAACCTTGCGCAGACGTTCCACCGTTTGCAGCGCGCGGCAATCCGCGATGCGTTCGGGCTAAGGGACGTTGAGTAGGCACCTTTTGCTTATTTAATTTGGTTGAATGTTGGCGAGGTCAAATGGCTAATTTACATAACAAACATGACCATTCCGAAATGGAACATGATCAACATATGAATGCAGAAGCGGATACGCATGCCGGTCATACGAGCCATGCCGCCGCGACAAAAAGCCAGCATGACATGCACGCGATGCATAGCATAGCTCAAGCGCAGGTAGGAGATCATACTCAACATACAGATCATAGCGGCCATGAGGATATGTTCCGCAAACGCTTCTGGATTTCTTTGTTGTTGAGCATCCCAGTCCTGCTCTACACGCCCATGCTCCAAATGTGGTTTGGATTCATGATGCCCGAATTTTTAGGCAGTCAATGGATAACACCATTGTTTGCCGTTATCATCTTTGTGTATGGCGGGGTGCCATTTATCCAGATGGCGATTCCTGAAATTCGCAATCGGCAGCCTGGCATGATGCTTCTTGTTTCTCTTGCGATTTCAGTATCATTCATTTATAGCCTTGTAGCAGTCTTTATTAACTTAGGAGAAGGTTTTTTCTGGGAACTGGTTACTTTGATTGATATTATGCTTCTAGGTCATTGGATCGAGATGCGTAGTGTTCGACAAGCCTCTGGCGCGTTGAGTGCACTCGCAAAGTTGATGCCCGATACTGCCGACCACATCATGCCAGATGGCAGTATCCACACCATGCCCGCTTCTTCGTTGAAAACAGGCGACCTTGTGCTTGTGCGTCCTGGGGCAAGCGTCCCTGCGGATGGCGTTGTAATCGAAGGCGAGTCCGATGTCAACGAATCGATGATTACGGGAGAGTCACTTCCCGTTAAGAAAATTTCAGGAGCCAAAGTCATTGCTGGGAGTATCAACAGCGATGGTAGTTTACGTGTAAAGGTTTCAGCAGTTGGAGAGCAAACCGCGCTGGCTGGCATTATGCGGCTGGTCCACGATGCGCAACAAAGCAAATCAAATACTCAGATATTGGCAGATAAAGCCGCAGGCTGGCTTTTCTATCTTGCCATCGGCGTAGCCGCATTAACTGCCATTTTATGGACTTTTGCCTTGGGCTTTGATCTTTTCACATTGGAACGTGTGGTGACTGTTTTGGTGATTGCCTGTCCGCACGCGCTGGGGCTGGCTGTTCCTCTGGTTGTGGCGATCAGCACCACGTCCGCCGCGCAGAACGGGATTTTAGTCCGTAATCGTCTGGCGCTTGAAGCCGCGCGCGAGATTGACGTCGTCATCTTTGATAAGACAGGCACGTTGACGAAAGGCGAGCAGGGCATGGTCGCTTTCAAGTCTGTCAATGGTGTGGATGAAAACCACGCTCTCGCGTTGACGGCGGCTGTTGAGGCGGACTCGGAACATATCATCGCCCGAGCGCTTCGCCAAGCCGCGCAAGAGAAGAATTTGAAACTGCCAGCCGTTTCTGATTTTGAAGCCATCAAAGGACGCGGCATCCGCGTCAAACACAATGGAAAGGATATATGGGTGGGCGGTCCGCGTTTGTTGGAAATGTTGAACTTAAAACCCTATGCCCAAATCGCGGAATTCGCAACCGTTGCAGGGCGGAAAGGTCAAACAGTGGTCTATCTTGTCGTTGACCAAAGAATATTCGCGGCCTTCGCACTGGCAGATGTGATCCGCCCGGAGAGTTACGAAGCGATTAAAAAACTGAATGAAATGAATGTACAGGTTGCCATGTTGACCGGCGACAGTAAGGAAGTCGCTAAAGCAGTGGCAGACGAACTCGGCATCGACTTGTATTTTGCCGAAGTGCTCCCGGAACACAAAGACCAGAAAGTCATTGAATTGCAAAAACAGGGCAAAAAAGTGGCGATGGTTGGTGATGGAGTTAACGATGCGCCCGCTCTTGTCCGCGCAGATGTGGGTATTGCGATTGGCAGTGGAACAGATGTGGCAATTGAATCGGCAGGCATTATATTGGTTAGAAGTAATCCGTTGGATGTAGTAAAAATTTTCAAATTGAGCCGCGCCAGCTATAGCAAAATGATCCAAAATTTGATCTGGGCATCTGGATACAATATCATCGCTTTGCCATTAGCGGCGGGTGTGCTGGCTTGGGCGGGTATCCTGCTTTCGCCTGCAGTTGGCGCAATCTTAATGTCACTTAGTACAGTGATTGTTGCAATTAATGCTCAATTATTGCGACGCGTGAATTTAACTCAATAACAATATCAAATAAGGAGATTGTAATGACAACAACTTTCAAAGACCCTGTGTGTGATATGGACGTCACCCCTGAAACTGCCGCGGGCACGTCTGAGTACAACGGGCAAACCTATTACTTCTGTTCGCCTGGTTGCAAGAAGAGTTTTGACAAAGAGCCTGAGAAATATCTCGAGAGCGAGGAATAAAATGTCCAAAAAACGTTCAAATCAAAAGATCAAAGAAGAAAAAGAATGGCCCGTGGTCGTCTATTTATGGGCAATTGGACTGGGACTTGCGAGCTATTTGGTTGTCGGTGAGATGGCCTTTGAGATAAAGCCGCATCCGATCCACTGGCTTTCAGGCGTTATCGGTGCAATTGTGGGCATCGACCTAGGCTGGCTCTGGTTTCGGTGGCGCGGCGACGTATTCTAAATTGAAAAGGCATTCCTATGGCCGAAACATCGCTTGATAAACCACAGATTCCAATTGCAAAAACTGTATGCGGCGGAAAACTGAAAGATACAGCAGGCTTTCCCAATGCTGTCTATCACGGTGAGAAGGTTTATTTTTGTACCCGCGCCTGTCTGCATGCTTTCGAAGAAAACGCTGATGCGTTTATGGCAGGTGAGATTGAACATCCCATTGATGAAGAGGATGAATAGTATGTGATCAAGAGCATGCATAATTCAAAGGGACGATTAACTAAGATTGCAGTTGTCAATGTGACATCTGAGAAATTTAGAGGTAAATGATAAATGGACGCAACACTATTAACAACATTGGTGCTCGGCTTTGCTCTCGGAATCAAGCACGCTCTTGATGCCGATCATGTAGTGGCGGTCTCAACAATAGTCAGCCAATATCGTAATGTGCTCAAGGCTACTCTGGCGGGAATTTATTGGGGTATTGGTCATACGACAACGCTTTTGCTCGTCGGGATGGCAGTGATCTTTTTCAAAATCGCTATTCCTCATCAACTAGCCCTCTCAATGGAATTTTTGGTTGGGGTGGTGCTGTTTGCGTTGGGCATTCAAATACTATGGGAATATCGTCCAAAAAAGAAACATGCTCATGTGCACGATCACGGCGATGAGATACATACACACGTGCATCTTCACGTTCATAAAGATGGCGAGGAGAATGTTCATCATCACTCTACGCGTCAACACAGATCTCTTTTAATTGGGATGATTCATGGCCTAGCAGGGAGTGCAGCGTTGATGCTCCTAGTGCTCAGCACGATACAATCACCCATTCAGGGTGTCATTTACATTCTTGTATTTGGAGTTGGTTCCATACTAGGGATGACGATCATCAGTACCTTGATTGGTCTACCGTTTGCCTTGTCGTCAAAACGATTTGTGTCCCTCAATCATACGATTAGATTAATGGCAGGCGCGCTGAGCATGGCATTAGGGATCTTTGTAATGATTGACATAGGATTTATCAATGGTCTGTTCTTTGGAATTTGATATGTCTGGTGACAAACAACCCCGATCCCTTTACGGCAGGCGAGATCGATCATCCAGCAGACGATGGTAATACCACAAATACATGATCCTTCCTTGTAAAAGGAATATGTCTAAATGCACACTACAACCACTACTCCCGGTTCGTTCAGGCGAGTTCCACTGGGTATGTTATTTAATCGCATTACACTTATATTATCTCGTCATTGGTTTGAAACCTTTCTCGTCGTTTATGGCATTTGGATATTCCTTCCCTTTCTTGCGCCCGTATTCATGCGCATCGGCTGGGATGTCGCGGGAAAAGCATTGTATTTTATTTACTCGTTTTTCTGTCATCAACTGCCAGAGCGTTCCTTCTTTCTATTTGGCGAGAAGACCATGTACTCACTCACAGAAATTCAAGCCGCATGGCAGGATACAATCAATCCGCTTATCCTGCGGAAATTTATCGGCAACGCCAACATGGGCTGGAAGATCGCCTGGTCCGACCGTATGATCTCGTTTTACACAAGTATTTGGGTGTTCGCAGTATTGTGGTCGCCATTTCGACGCAGGGTCAAGCCGCTGAAGTGGTGGGGATTCGTTCTTTTTCTACTGCCCATCGCGTTGGATGGCGGAACGCATATGCTCAGTGATCTGGCTGGAATCGGTCAGGGCTTTCGCGATACAAACCAATGGCTCGCCATGTTAACTGGCAACTCTTTCCCTGCTTGGTTTTATGTAGGCGATGCGCTCGGCTCGTTCAATTCATGGATGCGTCTTATCACAGGGTCTCTGGCTGGGTTGGGCATTGTCTGGTTTGTCCTCTCTCTTGTTTTTCATGTAGAAGTTCTTAATCAGCAACTAAGCGAATTAAATATTGAAAAAGTATTTGAGAAAAATCTAAATGAAAGGTGAAAATTATGTCTAACACCAAACAACTAACTTTACCCATAACAGGCATGACCTGCGCGAACTGTGTCGCGACCGTTGAACGTAATCTCAAGAAACTGGATGGTGTGAATACTGCCGTTGTCAATCTGTCGTCTGAGCGCGCCACGGTTGAGTTCGAGCCTGCCAAGCTTGGTATCCCGGAGATGATCGCCCGCGTGCAACGCGCAGGCTATGGAGTTGCGACAGGGGAAGCAGACCTTGTCATCAAGCGATTATCTGATGATAACGATGCGCGTCGATTGGAAAAGGCATTGCTCAAACTCGAAGGCGTGCTTGAAGCGCATGTAAATTATGCAAGCGAGAAGGCGCGCCTAAAATACGTCCCGACGATTGTGACACAGGCAGAGTTACGCCGCGCAGTTTCATCGGCTGGATTCGAAGCCGTGGAACTCGGCGGTGAAGCGGAAGATGCCGAAGCCAAAGCCCGCGAGCGTGAGATCAACGAACAACGCCGCCTGCTCATCATCGGTTTGATCTTTACCGTGCCGCTGTTCCTCTTTTCGATGGCGAGTGACCTTGGCTGGCTGCCATCATTTTTCTACGAAATGGGATCCATGCCAGGTATGATGGCGGGGATCAAAGCTTGGGTCATCTGGTTGATGTGGGCGCTGGCCACGCCTGTGCAATTTTATGTTGGGTGGCAGTATTACGTCGGCGCGTTCAAGTCGCTTCGTAACGGTTCAGCGAATATGGATGTGTTGATCGCAATGGGATCGTCGGTCGCATATTTCTATTCGATCTTCATTGTGCTGGGTGTGATCTCAGGGCATGTGTATTTTGAGACAGCCGCGGTCATCATCACCTTGATTCGACTGGGCAAATTCTTGGAAGCCCGCGCAAAGGGTCGCACTTCTGACGCGATCAAAAAGTTAATGGGACTGCGCGCGAAGACAGCCCACGTTGTTCGCGCGGGACTTGAAGTTGATATGCCTATAGACGAAGTTCGCGTGTCGGACATCGTTCTCGTTAAACCCGGCGAGAAGATTCCCGTGGACGGCGTGGTGATCGAAGGGCGAAGCGCAGTGGACGAATCCATGTTGACGGGTGAGTCGCTGCCTGTTGAAAAGAAACAGGGCGACGCAGTCATTGGCGCGACGTTGAATAAACTCGGCATGTTAAAATTTGAAGCGACGAAAGTAGGCAAAGAAACCGCCCTCGCACAAATCATCAAATTGGTTGAAGACGCGCAGGGAAGCAAAGCGCCCATCCAAAAACTTGCAGACCAGGTCTCGGCTGTGTTTGTGCCGATTGTGATTGCAATTGCCGCGCTGACATTCGCCGTTTGGTATTTCGTCATCCCTCAATTTACGAGTTACCAATTTACTGATTCCCCACTTACCACTGCTCTCATCAATATGGTTGCTGTTTTGGTAATTGCCTGTCCTTGTGCGATGGGACTTGCCACACCAACGGCTGTGATGGTAGGAACAGGGAAAGGCGCGGAGTTGGGTATCTTATTCAAAAGCAGTGAGGCATTGGAGCGCGCTGGAAAAGTTTCATTTGTTATATTGGATAAGACTGGAACAATTACGAAAGGGCAGCCTGCGGTAACGGACATAATCCCCGCCGAACGATCTTGCCTCACTGGCAGGAATGGTGTTGCTTGCGCGGGCTGGGATGAGAATGCCATTCTATGGCTGGCGGCTTCGGCGGAAAAAGGGAGTGAACATGGGTTGGGTGAAGCCATCGTTGCGGCTGCAACCGAGCGCGACATCCCGTTGGCTGAGATTGCAGATTTCCAAGCACTGACTGGTATGGGCATTTCAGCAGATGTAGGCGGACAGCATGTATTTGTTGGCAATCTGCGGTTGATGGAAACAGAGAACATATCAATTGATCTTATTCGCAGTGATATGGAGCGTTTGCAAACAGAAGCCAAGACCCCGATGATCGTCGCTGTAGATGGTGAGATTGCTGGCGTGATCGCGGTTGCAGACACGTTGAAGGACGGCTCGAAGGAAGCCATTGCTGAACTGCATCGCATGGGACTCAAAGTCGCGATGATCACTGGCGACAATCAAAAAACCGCCGAAGCGATTGCGCGACAAGTGAATATTGATCAGGTTCTTGCTGAAGTTTTGCCGGAAGGAAAATCCAACGAAGTCAAAAAACTCCAAACCGCAACACTTGTACCGCACGCAAGTGCAGGTGTCGTCAATCGTAAATCAAAAATCGTAAATGTAATAGCCATGGTCGGCGATGGCATCAACGACGCGCCCGCGCTCGCGCAAGCCGACGTGGGCATTGCAATTGGAACAGGCACCGATGTGGCGATGGCAGCCGCCCCCGTGACCTTGATCAGCGGCGATCTGCGCGGCGTTGCGCGCGCGATTTCGCTTTCGCGCAAGACGCTTTCCACCATTAAGCAAAATCTGTTCTGGGCGTTCTTCTACAACGCGATATTGATCCCCGCCGCCGCGCTGGGATATTTGAACCCCATGCTTGCCGCACTGGCGATGGCGTTCAGCAGTGTGTTTGTGGTGAGTAATAGTTTGAGGTTGAGAAGGGTAAAGATATAAAAGTTTAGGGACGACCAACGGTCGTCCTTTTTATTTGGTGTATACTTTTGCCAACGAAGAGGAACTTATGCCGAAAATGTTCACGTTGCAAGAAGCTAATAAAGCATTGGAAATCATCCGCCCGTTGATGGATGAAGTTCAAGCAATCCGTCAAAAAATCCTCGATAAGCAGCCCGAAGCCTGGCCCGCGATTGAAAAGTCCGCAGGGAATGGTGGCAATCGCGCGCTGGGTCAAATGGTTCAGGATTTTGAAAAACTTGACGCGCTTGTTCATCAAATTCAGGATACAGGCGTGCAAATAAAAGACATCAACACTGGTTTGTTGGATTTTTCCGCGTTGAAAGATGGGCGCGAAGTCTATCTCTGCTGGCAGCATGGGGAAGAGGACATTGCATTTTGGCATGAAGTCGAAGCGGGGTTTGCAGGGCGACAGCCGATAGAAAACTTTTGATCATCGATAAAAAGGGATAAAACCGAATCGTGCGGGGTACGCGGCACGCGATCTATGCAATCCTTTTCATTCAGTTTATCTGTAGCCCAAAGAATTTGGAAACGCTATCTGATGTAAGCACTGGAAACCCCACTACATCTAACTCAAGTGTTTATCACCCGTATTTTGTCTTGAGGAGACATATGAATAAAGGAATCTTGAACGGTATCGCCGCATATGCGTTATGGGGCTTCTTCCCAATCTACTGGAAACTTTTGCATCATGTCCCAGCCCTGCAATTGCTCGGTCATCGCATCGGCTGGTCGTTTTTGTTATTGCTGGGTGTGATCCTCATCACTAACCAGTGGGATGATTTTCGTTCGACGTTGAATGGGCGCGCATTTCGCATCTATTTGATCGCCGCGCTTCTCATCGGCGTCAACTGGTTGACTTATGTGTGGGCGGTCAACGCGGGCTTCATTGTTGAAACCAGCCTGGGCTATTTCATCAATCCGCTATTGAGTGTGTTGATGGGAGTTCTCTTTCTGCGCGAACGCTTGCGCACCGCGCAATGGGTCCCTGTCACGCTTGCCGCGCTCGGCGTCATCTATCTCACCTTTGCATACGGTCGTCCGCCGTGGATTGCCCTTATGCTCGCGTTCACCTTCGGCTTTTATGGGCTTGTAAAAAAACTCGCGCCGCTCGGTTCGCTCTACGGGCTGACTCTTGAAACAGGGATTCTCTTTTTACCCGCACTTGCTTATCTCGGCATCTTGCAGGTCAACAACACCGCCGCGTTCCTGCACACTGGCATGACTTCAGATCTTCTGCTGGTCGGCGCGGGTCTTGTTACAACGGTTCCGCTTCTGATGTTTGCCTCCGCAGCGAAACAAATTCCGCTCACGATGATCGGCGTTTTGCAATATCTTGCGCCCACGATTCAATTTCTCCTCGGCGTTTTTGTCTACAAAGAAGCGTTTGATCAATCGCGTCTGATCGGTTTTGGTCTCGTCTGGCTGGCGCTCCTTATTTTCTGGGTGGAGAACTATCTTGCGAATCGTATGCCCGTGGAGCCAATTCCTGGAATGGGGGAAGGCTAATGAAAATTTTGTTCATCGGTGGCACTGGCTTGATCAGTTCTGCCTGCTCTGATCTTGCCGCCGAGCGCGGGCATGAATTATTTATTTTGAATCGTTCCACCTCGACGAAGTATCCCGTCCCTAAAGGCGCGACTGTTTTACAAGCCGACATCTACGCGGATGAAGGGCGTCTCGCGTCGCTTTTGGCTGGTCACCGTTTCGACGCGGTCGCGGACTTCCTCGCGTTTACCGTCAACGATGTCGAGCGCGACATTCGACTCTTCAGCGATAGAACAGATCAATTTGTCTTCATCAGTTCCGCCTCCGCCTATCAGAAACCTCCGAAGCATTACCTTATTACGGAGGAGACTCCACTACAGAATCCCTTCTGGCAATATTCACGCGATAAGATCGCTTGCGAAGAAAGATTGATGAAAGCTTATCGGGATGAGGGATTTCCCGTCACCATCATTCGTCCGTCGCTGACTTACGGTTACTCGCAAATACCGCTGGTCGGCGCCAGTTGGCTGCACCCCTACACAATCATTGACCGTATGAAGCGCGGCGAAAAAATCATCATCCCTGGCGATGGGACCTCGCTCTGGGTCCTCACCTGGAACGAAGATTTTGCCAAAGGCTTGGTCGGCTTGCTGGGGAATGAAAGAGCAATTGGCGAGGCATTTCAAATTACGTCGGACGAAGTGCTCACCTGGAATCAAATCTTCTTCGAGGTGTATCAGGCATTGGGCCTGGAGCCGAACGTCATCCATATCCCATCAGATTTGATCGCCGCGCACGATCCAACCAAATTGGGGACATTGATTGGCGATAAAGTCAATAGTATTGTGTTTGATAACAGCAAGATCAAGGCTTTCGTTCCTGAATTTTCGTGTGAGGTGAATTGGGCGCAGGGCCTGCGGCGCACGTTGACATGGTTTCAGTCTCATCCCGAATTCCAAACAATAGATCAAGAGATGAACACCCAATGGGATCGTATCATGGCATTGTATGAAAGTGCGCTCCCCCTCAAAAAATGACAAACTGCCGAGTTGACAACGACTCGGCAGTTTTTTTATCATCTCGATTTCAATGTCATATCGCCTCGAGTCTTGGCTTATTATGCCGTGATATACTTTTCCAGCCTGCAATAAGAGAAGCCAGATATGAAATTTGATTTCCTCCGCCTGATCTTCGCCCCGCCTGAATCATCCGACGATAACCGCCGCGCTGCAAAGGTCAAGGTCGTGAATGCAGTTCTGGTGAGTTTGATCTCGATCGTCTCATTGCTGTTGCTGTACCGCCTCGCGCAGGGCGGAAGTATTTTGGATATACAAAATCTCATTTTGCTTGCGTTGGGCGGCTTTCAATCCCTCCTTTTATTTGCCTTGCGTCGAGGCTATGTTGATCAGACCGCTCTTGCCTTGGTCATTGCGGGCTGGTTGAGCACAACCTATCAAGCCTGGAGCATCAATGGAGTTCGTGATGTCGCCATGATGGCCTACGTGCTTCTTATCTTCATGGCAGCAATGGTAACCAATTGGCGGACTGCCGCCAGCATTACACTTTTGAGCATCCTATCCGTCTGGGGACTGGCAATCTCCGAGACAAACAATTTGCTGATCCCCCGCGTAGAAGCGTCTGTAAATATTGCCCGAGATCTGACGGCAATTTTCATCTTGGAAGGCGCGCTAACCTATCTGTTGGTAAATACCTTGAGCGAGTCAGTGGCTAAAACACATACTGATTTTCAGGAACGTTTACGCGCCGAGCAAGCCCAACGGGAAGGCGAGGAGCGATTTCGTAAAGTGTTTGATGTCAGCCCCGTTGCGATTGTCATCACCACGTTGAAGGAGGGGCGGTTGATAGAAGCCAATGATGCCTATTGGAAACTTTCAGGGCATGATCCCAGAAGGTCAATTGGCAAAACAACTTTGGAATTGCGCGAGTGGAATAGCGAAGCGGATCGTGAAAATTTCATCCGCCCCATCTTGGAACAGAAGTCCGTCAGGAACCCCGCGTATCGTTTTCTTGGGGCAGATGGAATCCAGCGAACTACGACGGCCTTTTATGAGTTGATCAATGTGAACGACCAGCCCGCCATCCTCTCGATGTTTTATGACCTGACCGAACAAGTTGATGCGCAGGAGGCGCTGCGGCGGAACGAAGCACGCACGCGCGCGCTTCTGAATGCCATACCCGACATGATCTTTGAATTCGACAGTGCGGGGATCATTCGCCAATTCAGCCCTTCTCCCACGACTGCCTCGCTCTTGCCACCCGAAGAATTCGTGGGAAAAAATATCAGTCAAATCCTACCTCCCAGCATTGTTGATCAAACGATGTTTGCCATCCAACGCGCCCTGGAATCGCGTCAGCTACATGTGTTTGAATACCAATTGCCTATAGACGGGGAAAATAAATCCTACGAAGCAAGGATCGTTGCAAGCGACTCGTATACAGTCCTCGCCATGGTACGGGACGTCACGCTGCGAAAGTGGGTTGAAGGTGAGCGCGAAAACATCATCGATGAACTGGAGGCGAAAAACGCCGAGCTCGAACGATTTACATATACAGTCTCTCATGACCTGAAATCCCCGCTTATCACCATGAAAGGCTTTTTGGGCTACCTGCGGGAGGACGCCCAAAGCGGTAATATGGAGCGGCTTGAAAAAGATATTCAGCGCATCGGTGACGCCGCCGATAAAATGCAAAACCTGCTCAACGATCTGCTTGAGCTTTCGCGCATTGGACGTTTGATCAACAAGCCGGTGGAAGTCCCATTCAATAGTCTGGTTGCCGATGCGCTTGAACTCGTGGATGGCCGCATTTCGCCGCGTGGTATCGCTATCAGCGTTGGCGAAAACCTCCCGCCGATATTTGGAGACCGTCAGCGCCTGCTGGAGGTGCTGCAAAACCTGATTGATAATGCCGCCAAGTTTATGGGCGATCAGCCTGCTCCTCGAATCGAAATTGGCGCGCAGGGTGTTGTCAACGAGATGACTGTTTACTATGTTCGGGATAACGGGATCGGAATCGCGCCCGAATTCGTGGAGAATATCTTCGGGCTCTTCAACAAACTGGACGCGCAAAGTGAGGGCACTGGGATTGGGCTCGCGCTTGTGAAACGCATCATCGAATTTCACGAGGGCAGAATCTGGGTCGAGAGCGAAGCAGGGAAGGGAGCGACGTTTTTCTTCTCTTTGCCTTCTCCTCCGAAGTAAGTCACTCACTCGCTTTATGTAGAACGTCCCGAAGGCGTTGCTGTGGCGCCGTGGCGACATTTCCTTGAAAAATACTGTTGAGCTGTCCAAACCTTCAGGATGATACGTAATATCAGTTACTAATTTTCTTGACAATTGATGGAGCTAGAAAACCCTGGAGAATCAAATGAAAAGATTGCTCTCCCCTCCGACCTTTGACAATGATGATTTAAACCTGGCGGCACGGCTGTTGTATGGCATCCTTGTGACCATTGTCGGTATCACACTTTTACTTACATTTCCGCTTGCCTTGCTTCTGCCTGCGGGAAACATGGCAATTGCCATCCAGGGCTTGGGCGCTCTGATATTAGCCACATTTATGTTCATTCTTCTTCGGCGTGGAAAAGTTCGCCTTGCGAGTTGGCTCTTACTCGGGTTGTTCTGGCTGCTGAATACCACGGCGGTCTGGACGGGAGGCGGTATTCGTGCCTCCGCCTTCACAAATTTTATGCTGGTCGTTTTTACTGCGGGACTTTTGCTGGGCGCGAGGGTGGGAGTTGTATTCGCCATTCTCTCGGCGACTTTTGGCTTTTTGATGGTCCTCGCGGAGAATAATAGATTGCTAACGTCCTCCATTGTCCAGCAGACTCCGTTCACTTTGTGGTTTTCCAATGTTGCGATCTTTGGAATGGTAGCCATGTTACAGGGATTATCGGCGAATACTGCCCGCCAGGCACTCCAGCGCGCGCGTGAGAGCGAAGCGCTGGTGAAGCAGGAACTGGCAGAGCGCAAACAGGCAGAGAAGCAGCGCGAAAATTTGATCGAGGAATTGGAAGCAAAAAACGCCGAGATGGAGCGTTTTGTTTATACGGTATCGCATGACTTGAAATCGCCGCTTGTCACCATTGTGGGTTTTCTGGGATTTGTTGAAGACGACGTTCAGAAAGGAAATCTTGAGGATTTCCGAAAAGATATGGATAGGGTTTATCAGGCGTCATTTAAGATGCAAAATTTATTGAAAGACCTTTTGGAACTTTCACGAATTGGTCGTATGATGAATGACCCCGAACCTGTCTCGTTTGATTTACTGGCAAAGGAAGCGATTGAACTGACGGAGGGGCGGTTACAGGAACGCGGCGTGCAGACGCATGTTCAGCCCAATTTGCCTGAGGTTTACGGGGATCGTCAACGCTTGCTCGAACTTATTCAGAACCTGATCGACAACGCGGCAAAATATATGGGGAATCAGCCCGACCCGCGCATCGAGATCGGTTCCAGCGGCAGTGAGGAAGGAAAACCGATTTTCTTTGTCCGGGACAATGGCATTGGGATTGCCGCGGAATATCACGAACAGATTTTTGGCTTGTTCAATAAACTGAATCCAAACGCTGAAGGCACGGGGATTGGGCTTGCCATCGTAAAGAGAATCGTTGAATTTCACGGAGGCAGGATTTGGGTCGAGAGCGAAGTGGGCAAAGGGGCGGCTTTTTTCTTTACGCTTCCGCTTCAGCCGACCCGGCGAGGTGAACTATGATCGCATCTGCCCTCAAGCGTTTGCAACATGTGCTGATTGAGCCGCCTCAGGGTTACGATATAGCGACTCTTCATAAATCTCGTTTGCTTTCAGCATTTCTTTTGGTGATGATATTCATTTTTGCAAGTTTGGATACGACATACGCTTTGACCATTCCCGGATATACCATCCCGTGGTATGGATATGTTTTTTTGCTTACTGCGTACGTGCTCAATCGTACTCGGTACTATCATGCGGCATCGGGCTTGATTGTGGCAATGTTCCCTGCCGTAATCTTCTCCTCGATCATTCGGGGCGAGGCGACCGTACCTGCTGTTTCACTCGGCTTTCTTGTGTTAGGATTGATTGTCAGCAGTATCTTATTAACCCAGCGCGGCGTAATGCTTCTGGCAGTCGTCAATGCAGTTGGGATTTTGCTCCTGCCGCGCATCATTCCGCAGGTGTTCCATCATTTTAGTTTCATCATCAGCCCGCTCGCAATCTTTGTAATTGGCGCGGCGCTCATTTTGATCTCCATGCGCCATCGCGATCAAATTGAGATGGACCGTCAGGCTGAATTGCACGACAGTGAGGAACGCCTGCGATTAGCTCTTGAAGCCGCGCGGATCGGGACGTGGCACTGGAATATCGAAACGGGAACAATTCAATGGTCGGCTGAGATCGAGCCGATGTTTGGAATGCAAAAAGATGAATTTGACGGCAAATATGAAACGTATCTATCCCTGATCCATCCCGATGATCTAAAGAGTGTGCAGGATGCCATTGATCGCGCACTTTCCGGCGAAAAGAATTATTTGGTAGAGCATCGGCTCCTCTGGCAGAATGGCGAAGTGCGCTGGTTGGAAGGACGCGGCAAAGTCTATCGCGCTGGGGCGGGCAAGCCAGTCCGTATGACCGGCACCGTAGTGGATATCACCAATAGAAAGTTGGCAGAAGAGTCGCTTCGCACCGCGGAAGAGCGTTATCGCGGCATTGTTGAAAATGCGTTTGACGGTATTTTCCAAAGTACCCCTGCCGGGCGGTTTCTAAGTGTCAACCAGCCTATGGCTGACATTTATGGATATGAATCGCCGGAGAAAATGGTTTCGGAGATCAACAGCATTGCCGAAGCATTATTCGTGAATCCAGGCGACCGCGAGATATTTAAAACGACACTCGAAAGAGATGGGGCAGTCCGCGATTACGAATTGCACGAATACAAAAAGGATGGCAATCCCATCTGGACTTCGATGAATGCTCGCGTCACGAGGGACGATAAAGGCAAGACTCTATATTATGAGGGTGTGATTGAAGACATCACTGCCCGCAAACAGGCTGAAGCCGATCGCGAGGAATTGATCAAAGAATTAGAATCAAAGAACGCAGAACTGGAACAGTTTGCATATACGGTTTCGCATGACTTGAAATCGCCGATCATCACGATCAAAGGTTTTTTGGGCTACCTGCGTGAAGATTCCATGTTTGGCAATACAGCCCGCTTGGAATCTGATATTCAGCGTATCAGCGATGCAGCCGAGAAAATGCACCGTCTGCTCAACGACCTGCTCGAACTTTCGCGAATCGGCCGCATGATGAATCTGTCCGCTGAAATACCCTTTGACAACCTGGTTCGTGAAGCAATGGAACTGGTGCAGGGACAGATCAGTGAACGCGGAATTAATATTCATATCATGGAAAAACTCCCCACCGTTTACGGAGACTCTCAGCGTTTGCTGGAGGTCATCCAGAATCTGATTGACAATGCCGCAAAGTTCATGGGCGATCAACCGCATCCTGCAATCGAGATTGGTCAGCATGGTGAATCGGAAGGGAGGTTTTTGACATTCTATGTCCGTGATAATGGGATTGGCATTGCGCCTGAGTATCATGAGCGCATATTCGGCTTGTTCAATCGTCTCGATCCGAAAATTGAAGGCACGGGTGTGGGACTCGCTTTGGTGAAGCGCATCGTCGAATTTCACGGAGGCAGGATCTGGATCGAGAGCGAAGCGGGCAGGGGAGCCACTTTTTATTTCACCCTTCCGCAGAAGGAGGTCTGAGTTGTTATCGGTCATTCGTCAATTGCTTAAGCCACCCGGGTTCCCTGAAGATGAAAATAAAACGCGCATTGCGCGCACCTTGCATGCGATCTTGTTGATTAGCCTTATCGGGGTGGCGATGTATGCCACCCTGTTAATTGGCTTCGCTCGTGGTGAAAAACAAAGCCTTATCTTCGCGTTCCTGGCGCTTCCTCTTGTTTTGAGTCTTTGGTATTTGATGCGATTAGGATATATATATCTTGCCAGCACTTTACTCGTTTCCCTGGCATGGTTGAATCTGACCGCTGCGGCCGTTGCGGATGGTTACGGGATACACGGTACCAGTCTGCTTGGGTATGTTCTCATTGTCATAGCGGCTGGTTTGCTTATCAGCGGGAGAGTCGCAATTCTGTTCGCGTTGCTCAACAGCGTTTCCGGCTTAGTATTGGTTTATCTGGAATATGCGGGCTTACTGCCTGATCGGGTGGTGGTGCAAACCAGTCTCGTGATATGGACTGCCCAATCTGTTTTTTCGATCTCGGCGGCGTTAGTGTTAAGACACGCTCTGGACAGTCTGCATAGCGCGATCCAACGTGCGACTCTCAGTGAATCCTATTATCGCATGTTATTTGAAGAAGCGCCCGACGGAATTTGTGTTGTGGACGGGAGTAATACGATTATCATAGCTAACACGGCACTCTCTCGGATGACAGGTTATGCTGGGCGCGAAATGATTGGTCGGTCCGCAATAGATTTTGTTGATTCGGATGATCTTGCCCGCCGTCCGCCCAGATCGGTTGATAAAATTATGGTGCGCGGCTCCATGAAAAGAGAACGTGTTTTGGTTTGTAAAGATGGGGCGCGGTTAAACGCAATTATTAGCAGTAGTTATATGCTAGATGGTCACATCCAATATATCGTCCAGGATGTTACAGAACGCAGGCGAATGGAAGCGGAACTTCGCCTGAGCGAGGAGCGATATCGCTTGGTCTCTTCGGTGATATCTGATTATATATTTTCAACTATTCTCGATGAAAAAGGCGTAGTAAACTTAAATTGGGTCGCGGGCGCCTTCGAACGGATCACAGGATTCACTCTCGAAGAATTTAATGATCGTGGGGGATGGTTCTCGATCTTGCATCCTGATGATCGTGAAAAAGACGCGCAAGATACCGCAAATCTCATGAATAATAGGCGGGTAGTCTCTGAAATTCGCATCATTCACAAGGATGGTTCCATTCGCTGGGTACGGAGCTATAGTCATCCCGTTTGGGATGAAGGAAAGAACCGGCTAGTTGGGATTTATGGCGCTGTTCAGGATATTACCGAACAAAAGCGAATTGAACAGGAACTGCGTCTGAGCGAAGAGCGCTACCGCCTGGTCTCTTCAGTTATATCTGATTACACGTTTTCGAATGTCCAAAATGAGAACGGCGATATCGTACTTAACTGGGTGGCAGGCGCATTCGAACAAATTTCAGGATATGCAGTAGAAGAATTTAACGCGCGCGGCGGCTGGACTTCCACCGTTCACCCCGATGATCTTGAGCAGGATGCGCGTGATATGGAAATGTTGGGACACAATCAACAAGTCGTTTCTGAAATCCGCACGATTCATAAGGATGGCACGATCCGCTGGGTGAGAAGTTATGCCCATCCTGTTTGGGATGAGGAGAAACATCAGCTTGTGGGAATTTATGGCGCTGTTCAGGATATTACGGATCGAAAACGTATTGAGCATGAGCGGGAGAATTTGATCAGAGACCTGGAGGCAAAGAATCAGGAATTGGAGCAGTTTACCTATACTGTTTCGCATGATCTCAAAGCTCCCATCATTACCATCAAGGGATTTCTTGGTTTTCTTGAAGTGGACGCCCAGGCAGGAGACACAAAACGCCTCGAAGCCGACATTCACCGGATCAACGAAGCAACCGACAAGATGCACGAATTATTGACGGACCTTCTTGAACTTTCACGGATTGGCAGGTTAATGAATGCGCCGGAAATGGTCTTATTCGAATCGCTGGTCGAAGATGCCATCGAAATCATGCATGGGCGTTTGCGCGAACGCGGGGTTGAAGTGATTGTGAAGAGCGAACTTCCGCCGGTATATGGCGACCGCCAGCGCTTGTTTGAAGTTGTTCAAAACCTGATTGACAATGCCGCAAAATTTATGGGGGATCAGCTACATCCATTAATTGAAATCGGTCAAGAAGGTCAAGCGGAAAATAAGTATGCAACATTTTATATTCGTGATAATGGCATCGGTGTAGCCCCGGAATTTCATGAGCAGATTTTTGGTCTCTTCAATCGCCTGGATCCGAAAATCGAGGGGACAGGCATAGGACTCACCCTGGTGAAACGAATCATTGAATTTCACGGAGGCAGGATCTGGGTGGAATCGGACGCGGGAAAAGGTTTCACATTTTATTTTACTCTTCCACAAACGGAGTCTTGAAATGTGATCTGCTTTTCGTAGTTGGCTTCAGCCGCCCATATTTCCCGAGGATGAAAATAAGACACAAAACGCGCGCTTCGAGCGACCCTGCGGAAAATTATTACGAAAATAATGGGCTTGTCTTTTCATCCGCGACAATGGGAGAGGCAGTGTTTGACATCGTCCATATTATGAAGTATTCTAAATGACGTGAAAGCATCACGCGCTGACATGGATGAGTCCTCGCTGTTAGAATCCTTGCGCAAAGGGGATCAAATCGCGTTTACCCAATTGGTTGAGCAATATCATGCCTCGCTGGTGAGGCTGGCATCATTTTATGTGCATGATCGATCCACGGCTGAGGAAGTTGCCCAGGAAACCTGGATGGCCGTCCTGAAAGGATTAAACCGTTTTGAAGGCCGTTCAAGTCTGAAGACATGGATTTATACCATCCTGACGAATCGCGCCAAAACACACAGCCAGCGCGAACCTCGCACACTGGCTTATTCAGAACTGGAAGAAACGTCCGAGAATCAGCCAACAGTTGATCCTGAACGGTTCAAACCACCCACTGCCCCAAACCTTCCTGGTCATTGGGCTGTGGCGCCAGAGCTATGGACCAATATCCCAGAAGAAGCCTTTCTCTCAAGGGAAATGTTGAATATTGTTCAGAGAGCAATTGCATCATTGCCTGAAAATCAGCAGGCTGTTATCACCCTCCGTGATGTTGATAGATTTTCATCGGAAGATGTGTGTAACGTTTTGGGGATTTCGGAGACAAATCAAAGAGTTCTACTTCATCGAGCCCGTGCTAAAGTGCGCAAAGTGTTGGAAGATTACCTGCATAAGGAGCATTAAAGTCGTGGATATGAGCTGCAAAGAACTTGTAGAATTGGTAACGGATTATTTGGAAGGAGAACTGAACGCTGTGGATAATGTGCGCTTCGAGCAGCACCTTTCCACTTGCAGCGGTTGTACCACCTATCTGGGGCAGATGCGGCAAACGATCCGTATAATGGGACACCTGCAGATGGAAACACTGACGAAGCAACAATGGCAGGATCTGTTGAAGTTATTCCGGGATTGGAAAAACAGTTGACGTGTAGATCCCAAAAAGTTTGCATGGTGAGTGAATTGTAGTTCCTTATATCTCCTTTCCAGAACAAATTGAATACACCTTATTATCCTGAAACCAATTTATAGGCATAGGAGTCTTGAAATGTTGTCTGTTGTTCGAAATTGGCTTAAACCGCCTGTGTTTGCTAGGGATGAAAATAAAACGCGGGTGGCGCGTACGTTGCACGCAATATTAATGATTAGTCTTGGGGGCGTGCTGATATATTCTGCGCTTTTATTGGGATTTGCTCACAGTGAAATTCAACGCCTTACCTTTACATTTCTTGCAGTCCCCCTTGCGTTTGGTATATTATACTTAATGCGGAGAGGGTTTGTTTACCTTGCCAGCATACTACTTGTTTCCCTGACGTGGTTAAATCTGACTGTCGCAGCTGCAGTTGATGGAAGCGGAATATCTGGAACCAGTTTGCAGGGATATATCTTAGTTGTAATCGTAGCTGGTTTGCTCATTGGCTGGAAGGCTTCATTCGCTTTCGCAGGATTAAACATGATCAGCGGGCTCGCCCTTATTTTTGCCCAGAATGCTGGTCTGTTCATGGAACGGACTCCGCAGACCAGTTATACAATCTGGGCGGTCCAGGTGGTTTTTTCTCTGAGCGCTGCCTTTGTATTGGGAATAGTTCTTGAGAGGATTAATGATGCTATCCACCAGGCGGAACTAAGCGAATCATACTTTAGAATGTTGTTTGAAGAAGCGCCTGATGGAATATTGATCGTGGATGAGGATCATCGCATCCTCATGGCAAATACAGTTGTTTACCAGATGACAGGCTATTCTCCGGAAGAATTAATCGGTCATTCATCCATTGAATTTGTTGACCCTGACGATCTTGCTCAACACCCACCTAGGCCGATCGAAGAAATAAAGGCGCTAGGTCCTTTGAATCGCGAGCGCGTTCTGGTTCGCAAGGATGGATCGCGATTGCATGTGGTGGTAAGCGGTCGCTTCATGCCGGACGGACATCTCCAATATATCATTCAAGATATTACTGAGCGCAAGCGCATGGAGCAGAATCTGCGCCTGAGTGAAGAACGGTACCGCATGATCTCTTCAGTAATATCTGATTACGCATTCTCCAACAATCAAAATGAGAAAGGTGAAATTGTGATCGATTGGGTGACAGGCGCGCTTGAAAAGATTTCCGGTTACACTGTTGAAGAGTTCAACGCGCGCGGAGGTTGGGTTTCAACCGTTCATCCCGATGATCTCCAGCAGGATGCTCGTGACATGGAATTGTTGCGGGACAATCAGCGGGTTATATCTGAATTACGTACCATTCATAAAGACGGTTCCATTCGCTGGGTGCGAAGCTATACTCATCCTGTTTGGGATTCTGAGAAAAATCAACTCATTGGGATCTATGGCGCTGTTCAGGATATTACAGAACAGAAGCGAACCGAACAGGAACGCGAAAGTCTCATCAAAGAATTGGAGTCAAAGAATGCGGAATTGGAGCAGTTTGCGTACACCGTATCTCATGATCTAAAGGCTCCCATTATCACCATTAAAGGTTTTTTGGGTTTCCTCGAGGAGGATGCTTTATCGGGCAATGTGAAACGACTCAGGACAGATATACAACGGATCAGTGGCGCGGCGGACAAAATGCATAATCTGTTGAATGATCTCTTGGAACTTTCACGCATTGGCCGGTTGATGAATCAGCCCATGAAGATCGCGTTGCAGGAACTGGTTCATGAAGCCCGCGAACTTCTTCAAGGTCGTTTGCAGGAGCGCGGCGTATGCGTGAAGGTCAAGGATGGACTTCCGTATGCATACGGGGACCGTCAGCGCTTATTGGAGGTTATTCAGAATCTCTTGGATAATGCTGCGAAATTTATGGGCGCGCAAGCCAAGCCATGTGTTGAAGTGGGTTTGCAGGGCTATGAAGACAACAAACCCGTCATTTACGTCCGCGATAACGGGATCGGCATTGCGCCTCAATTCCATGATCGCATCTTTGGCTTGTTCAATCGTCTCGACCCGAAGGTGGAAGGCACGGGAGTGGGGCTGGCTTTGGTAAAACGCATCATCGAATTTCATGGTGGGAAAATATGGGTTGAGAGCGCAGTGGAGCAGGGTGCCGCTTTCTTTTTTACTCTTCCACAGGAAAAATAAATCAGGACGAATCCCCAAAATTTATGGGCGATCAGCCGCATCCATTAATTGAAATTGGTGGGGAGGCTCAAGTGGAAAATGGGGTTGCAACATTTTTTATCCGTGATAATGGCATGGGCATCGCCCCGGAATTTCATGAGCGGATTTTTGGTCTCTTCAATCGCCTGGATCCGAAAATCGAAGGGACAGGCATAGGACTCACTCTGGTGAAAAGAATCGTTGAATTTCACGGAGGCAGGATCTGGGTCGAGAGTGAAGCGGGAAACGGCGCGACGTTCTATTTCACCCTGCCGCAGCCGCCCGCGTCTTAATGCGGGAGATTCATCCTGTTGTTTCCCGGTACTATGGACAATTCCCATCGTTTGTATCCGATTTCACAAGTCGGTAGTATAATTCCACGTGAGGTTTTTTCCAATGTTATCGCCTGCGAATGAGACGCTCAGTTTATCGAACTTGTTGCGCGAGGAAGTTCGCGCCAATCCATATCCCTTTTATGCCCAACTTCGCTCGCAAGACCCAATCCATTGGGATGAAGAAATGGGCTTCTGGGTGCTCACTCGATATTCAGATATTGATTCTTTATATACCGACGATCGTTTCTCGAGGGCGCAGGGACTGATGCGCGGCTTCGAGCGCCTGCCGAAAGATGAACAGCGCATCGCTGAGCCAGTCTATCACTCTTTTTCCAAAACCATGTTTTACGCCGACCCGCCGTATCACACACATTTGCGCGGGTTGATGAACAACGCATTCACGCCGCGCAGGGTGGAGCAGATGCGTCCCTACATTCAACAGATCGTGGACGATTTGCTGGACGCCGCGCAAACAAAGGGCGAAATGGATGTCATCCATGATTTTGCGTATCCATTGCCCGTGATGGTCATTGCAGAATTGCTTGGTCTCCCCGCGCATGACCGCGCCCGCTTCAAAAAATGGTCGGATGATTTATTTGCGATCCTTGGCACAGTCCGCCACTTGCCTCATCTGATGGAGCGCGCCGCGCGGAGTCTGAATGAAATGACAGAGTATGTAAATGCTCTAAGTCTTGAACGCCGTGATCAGCCAAAGGATGATTTGCTAAGCGCGCTGTTGGCAGTTGCAGAAGACGATGGAGAGACAGCCTGCCCTCATCCTGCGCCTGACTCCGCTTCGCCTCACGCGCAGCGTACGGGACACCTGATTCGTGAACGAGAAGCCGTCTCCACGCTGACGCAGGAGGAGCTCGTCGCCAACATCAACATCCTGCTCAGCACGGGTCATGAAACTACAACCCACCTCATTGGCAATGGACTTCTTGCATTATTGCAACACCCCGACCAACTGCAAAAATTACAAAATCAACCCGCCTTGCTTACATCGGCGATTGAAGAAATGCTTCGCTATGACAACCCTGTGCAAATCACATACCGCTCTGCGCTTGAAGACGCGGAGATAAACGGAAAATTGATTCGCAAAGGCGATTTGGTAAATACCATCATCAGCTCTGCCAATCGGGATTCATCGCGTTTTACGGACCCTGATCGCTTTGATATCACACGCAACGAGGGGCGTCATCTTAGTTTTGGACTCGGCATCCACTTCTGCATCGGCGCGTCGCTCGTCCGCCTGGAGGCTGAAATTGCCTTTGCAACAATTCTTCGCCGCTTCCCAAATCTCAAACTCGCAACCGAAAAGTTGGATTGGCAGGAGCATCCCGTCTTTCGCGGGTTGAAATCGTTGCCAGTCTCAAATCTCTAGTTCCCTATCTACCTCGGCAATCCTTTTCGAATCTGCTCTTCAGTGAATAAAGTTGTTGGGGTTAAATCATCCGGAAGCAATTGACTGTCTGGTAACGGCTTGCTAATACCATCCGCCAGCATTTGGACTTGTGCCTTCGTCACTAGCGGCTTGGGCATGAATCGTTCTGAGAACCAAGCAAGCATTTGTTGGAAAATCACAGGGAAGGGGAGAACAATGAGGAAAGGTTTTCCCATCGCTTTCGAAATCCGCCGCGCGGCTGTGCTGAAGGGAAATTCCTCGGGTCCGGTAACAGCCACAGTCTGACGTGAGAGGCGGCTTTCATCCAGCAGGGCGGTTCGGATGACCGTCACAAGATCTTCGACAGCAATCAAACGAACCGTCTTCTCACTAATTCCAACCGTGGCAAAGACGGGCATTTTGCGAAACAGATTACTAAGATTGTTGAGCAGGTGATCGCCCTGCCCATAGATAAGTCCCGCTTTGAGAATCGTGTAATTCAATTTCGACGCGCGGACGATTTCCTCGCCCTGCCATTTGGTGGTGTGATATTCAGACTTCACATTCGGGCGGACGTTCAAATAACTGACCAGCACAAACTTTTTCACCCCCGCTCGTTCTGCGGCAATTACAGTGGAGCGGGTTCCTTCCACATGGAGTTTCTGAAAAGTTTGATTCGCATCCTCAACACTCGTGCCAGCGCAATGCGCCACGGCATCACAGCCATGAAAGGCTTCTTGTAGTTTGTCGGTCTTGTTTGCATCCAGCGCGACAAAAGTCGCTCCTTCGATCGCCTCGGCATTTCGCTTATACAATCCGCGCGCAATAACGACGACTTCATGCCCTCGTTGAACCAAATCACGCGCTAAATGTTTCCCAATAAAGCCAGTTCCGCCAGTGATTGCAACTTTCATAAATAATCCTCATTCCATATGGTGGTCGAGTAGTGGCGCCTTGCGCCACGTATCAAGACCACAGGACTCGCTATTGCCAAAATCCTGGAATCATATTTCGCAGGATGATGTCCAGAATAATTCCCAGCGCATACAGTCCGCCGAACAGGCGGATATGTAACAACTGCGGCGTGGAGAACCAGCGGGGCCAGAGCGCGAAACCCGCTGGCGCTTCGTTTGGACGCGGCTGGCTTAGTAACTTGATCACATTCCATCCACGCTTTGCGGCGAAGAAGACCAGTAAAACGGTTGGCGAATAGAAGCGCGTGACAAACACGAGATACAACACAATCGCATAACAAAGCACGACAGTGAAAATGTTAACCCAGCGCGCGGCAGGTTCGCCCAATCTCACAGGAAGCGAGCCAACACCTTTCTTTTTATCTGCGTCAATCTTATCAATGTGCTTGCCCCAGTTGAAACTGCCGAAGCCAAACCCGAATGCCATGCCTGCCAGCACAAGGGTTGAAAGATTATCTGGAACGCCGCGTGCCAGAATGGAGTACATGCCGGGGATCAATACCATGCCCCAGTTTACAAAAATCAGGATTTCACCCAGCCCCAGATATTTCAGAGGCCACGCATACGTGGGCAGGATTGCGATACCAAAAAGGAACAGCGCAATGACAATGGGAGAGAAGCTTGTGTAAAACAAAACGAAGACGCCGCAGGCGACCGCAATTAACCCTGCGATGAAAAACCAGCGCGCCCAATCCTGTTTTGTCCAGAATTTATGAACGAGTGGGTGAATGCCGTATTGTCCCCGATAATAATTATCCTCGTCAATTCCGCGCGTGTAATCAATGTAGTCGTTGACAAGATTCTCCGACGAGTGGGCAAAGTAGATGCCGAGAGTCATTGCCAGCCAAAGCGGGAGGTCAAAGACTCCGTCGCGGAAGGCGAGCAAGCCCGCGATGACACCGGAGAGCAGGGTGAGTTGCGTCACCGTCGCGCGCGTGGAAATCAGCCACTTGGTGATCACGTCGAAGCCGTCCCAGACCTTCTTGTCGTTTTCCTTGACTGGTTTTTGCAGTGCAAACCACCAGAGTTTGAGGTTCATCATTTTCGTTCTCCTGTTTTGATTATTACGTCGTTGGTTTCGATACGCTCCGCCAAAACCATGCAGGGCTACTCAACCAACGGATTATTTACGCGTATATTTTTTATACAAAGAGTCCCATCCCAATACCGCGCCAATCGCATAAAAAAAATTCATACCGAAGCGAAATGCCAGATCAGGAACAAAAGCAGGTCGGGGAAGTGACAGAATTTCCGCTCTTTTCAACATGTACATTATCTTTGGAATGTTGACCATCCCTCTCCTGTCGATAGTGCCATCAATAGTCAAGCCTGCGAAACACTGCATGGTGGTGTAATGATCGAGACCGGGTTTGTAATCCACGATGCAGACAAGTTTTTCGTCCCGATCATTGTAGGCAATGTGTTTTACTCCACGCGGAGCGACCAGTCTGTCGCCTGGTTTGCCCAAGATGATCTGCCCATCTACCCGGGCGCGGATTTCACCCTTCTCCACATGAAAGATTTCATCCTGAGCGACATGCACATGCTCAAATGGGACGTAGCCGCCAGGATGCACCGTCCATTCCATGCTGTAGGCTTCAGGTGTGGATGCGATGCAACGAAACGTCTCTTTCGTGATTGGATTGGTAAATGGTTTGTAAAGGTCAATTGCCATCTTATTGGTGTACTCCGTTGGTTGAGTAGGGGCGGGCTTTTCCGCCCCGTATCGAAACCAACAAGTTTTCAAATATAAACTTCTAACTGACGTCAATAACGGATAAGCAAAACTATGGACATGTCACCCTGAGGGAGCGGTTTTCAGCGACCGAAGGATCTCGAACATAGCTGGGTAGAGATGCTTCGGGGCAACAAACACCCCTCAGCATGACAAATTATCGTTATCCATTATTCACGTTAACTAAAGTTTCTTTGCTTATCGGTGGTTTCGATACGCCCTGCAACGAACACGCAGGGCTACTCGACCACCGAGTTATTTATTTCTCTCTTCAAATTCCTAAGCGTCTCCCACGCATGGATTTTTCCGATCAAACCTGCAAACGGCTGAAAGAGTTTTGTCAATCCTGTCATCGTCAAATCAAGCGAAAACAAAATGCGAGTGCCATCCGTTTCAGCGGATAACACATAGCCATCTTTGAACAACACGGGTCCCATTTTCCCTTGCATGGCAAGTCTTTCGTTAGGTTGATGTTCAATAATCTCATAATCTACGGGGATGCTTACGCCGAAATATCGAAGCGTACCTCTCAGGCTCGCGCCGATCTGGCCAAACGCGCCCGCAGAGGTTTGATTGAATTCCACAATGCGCGGAATGAACTTGAGATGACTCTCACTCGTGTTCAGGAATAAAAATGTATCCTCAACGGATTTGGATACTAGAATGCTTGATTCGATGTGTGACATCACGCTCCACAAAGGTGACAGTCACCTTCAATGTAAAAACTCTTGCAGTTATACCCTGAGTTGCTCTTTA
>CAZIYY010000055.1:0-25738 GCA_964543585.1 uncultured Anaerolinea sp.
CACCCAATTTGACGAGTCCCTCGGCGGCGTCGAGCTGGGTCATCCATTCGTCATCCTCCGTCATTAGTTCAAAGAGCGCGTCAATATCTCGCATGGCGACAAGGTCGTTGATCTGGGAACTCATGTTTTCCTCCGGGTGAACATCTTATTCGTATTGTATCACTTTGAATTAACGTTCCCGCCTCACGAATCCTTCGTGAGATGTAACCAATGCTTATTCCCAGGGGGTTATGATTTACGAGATAGTGGATTATGATTTGGTGGAAGAGGCCGATGCTAAGATGTTCAGAGGATTTTTCAGCCAAATTCTGGTTGACCTGGGCGAGCTGGAGGGGGATTATCGTGTTTTTCACCTGAAGAACGATATCGCGCAAAGTATTCTTTCCATGTTCATTGCGAGCGTCAGCGTATTGGGCGCGTTGCGGGTGGATGCGCTGTTGTTCAAGGGTACGCCAGACCTGTTCATGTTGATGGCCCTTTATCGGGGAGGCTTTGTCGTTGCCAGCGTCGTTGTCATGATCGCAATCATCAAAACAACCAAAGTGAGAGTATTTGACCGTCTGGCGCTTGGGTGGATATCTTTTACCGTTCTGTTTATTGTCCTGTTCAATTTTACGCGCCCCACAGATTACCTAAGCACAACGTTTGATATTATTGTTCCCTTTGCCATTTATGCGCTTTCGCCCCTCAAATTGTCCCGTAACATTGCGCTGGCTTTCGGTTTTTCAATAGGCACTCTATATGTGGATTATTTTTTCAAGGTAGGGATTGACCCGATCACACTGAGCGCGGCGACTGCGGCGCAATTCGTTGTCCACGCACTGGGGCTGGGGTCGGCGTTACAGATCCAATCCTATCGCCGAAGGTCCTTCAAGGCTTACATGGAGGAAAAAGACGCCAAAGAGATGGTGGCATACATGGCAAACATCGATCCGCTGACGAAAAGCCTGACGCGGCGTCATATTTTCAGTATTGCCCAAAGCGAATTCCTGCGTTTCTCGCGTTACCACAGGCCGTTCTCGGCATTGGTCCTTGATCTCGATCGGTTTAAAAATATCAACGACTCATACGGGCACCATGCAGGCGATCTTGTTCTCAGAAGTTTCTCGCTGGTCGCAATGGAGCAGAAGCGCGTCCAGGATACATTCGGCAGGTTGGGCGGGGAGGAGTTCGGACTGCTCCTGCCGGAGACAAGCCTGGAGCAGGCAAGGGTGGTGGCGGAGCGCATTCAAAAGGCGTGGGAAAATTCGCCTGTTAACCTGGACGGCACGCTAATCCACTCAACGGTGAGCATTGGTGTGGCAGAAACGGGTTCGGACGACACATCCTTCGATGATCTTCTGCGCCGCGCGGACCGAATGATGTACAAAGCCAAGAAAGCAGGGCGCAATCGAGTGATGGCAGAATGACCACGCAGGCAAGCCTATCAGGGATTTAGAACTCAATTACATAAATGTATCTGCACTACAGCGTCGATCCAAACGTACGTTGTAGGATTCTCAGTGTGCAGCCCCGGTAAAAAACGGTACTATAATGGCGGGATGAAGAGAGGTTCTAAAACAAGCAAATTTGGGACAACCTCGAGAGTCAGTCATGACTCGTCGGATTACTACAATTCCAAACTTTATTCTGAATTGCCCGATAATGGAAACGGCGCAAAACCCGTTGAGGGGAATCCGTTTCCTGCCGAATACGAGAACAAAATTATTTTGGGAACTTCCGAAAGCATGAAGGAAATTCCTGACAACTCTTTGCACTTAATGGTCACGTCGCCGCCCTACAATGTTTCCAAGGAATATGATGAGGATTTGTCCTTGAAGGAATATTTGCAAGTTCTCAGAAATGTTTTCACCGAAACGTATCGTGTGCTTGTTTACGGCGGGCGCGCCTGTGTGAACGTCGCCAATCTCGGACGAAAACCATATATCCCGCTTTCGGACTATATCTCTCACATGTTGATCGATATCGGCTTCAAAATGCGCGGGGAAATCATTTGGGCAAAAGGCGCGGGCGCAGGGAATTCAATGGCGTGGGGCAGTTGGCAGTCAGCATCGAATCCTGTTTTACGCGATACGCACGAGTACATTCTCATTTTCTCGAAAGGCGCGTTTGACCGCAAAAGGGAGGATGGGGAAAACACGATTACCAAAGAGCAGTTCATGGAATGGACCAAATCAGTCTGGACGATGAATCCCGAATCAGCAAGGAAGGTAAAACATCCCGCGCCGTTCCCTGTCGAATTGCCATATCGTTTGACGCAACTTTATACCTTCAAAGGCGATATTGTCCTCGACCCGTTCATGGGAAGCGGGACAACAGCCATCGCCGCATTGAAATCGGAAAGAAAATACGTGGGCTACGACGTTGACGCCGAATACATCAGGATTGCCGAAGAAAGAATTGCTCGCATTAAATAACAAATGGCAATGGGACAGTCGCCCTTACTTTTGGCGTCTCGAATGGCGAAGGGTGGAAAGCGCGAGGGGTTTTACAGCGCGCAAGTTGATTACGAAGGCAAAACACTGGGTGATTGGGAGCGCACCGCGTTAGTGGTTGGGATTGATACGGGCTGAGTCTAAAGTGACTGTCTCAGGACTTACGCAGAAGTCATTTGAATAGACGGTGATTTGAGTTGTTGGCGCAGATATTCAGAAAGCAATTCGTGCTTCAAGCGATAAACAGTTTGTTTGGTTTGGTTGGCAACCTGCTTGAGACGTATCCAAACCAAAATGGAGCAAGCAATATGATTTCGGACAATTCTAGCTTTGCGACATTGGCAACCTTCCAAGCCGGTCAATTGTTTGGTTTCGCGGTGAAACTGCTCGACCTTCCAACGAAAGCTGCACACTTCTTGTACAGCCTGCGTGTCGTCTTGCGCCATGTTGTTAGTCACAACATAGTCCGTGCGCTTAGTAGTGAGCACCACCCGGAATAGTTTCACTTTATGTTGACCAGGAAAGCCTTTGATCTTAATCAATTTACCTTGTTGTTTTTCGACTTCGCTCCAGGTCAGGCTATCGACACGCTGATAAGGCTGTGAGCCACCGGAATCGTCCACTTGGCGATTATCTTTGAGTGGACAATAGTAGATTTTCTTGTACTTTTCAATCGCCAGCATGATCTCTTTGGTGGCATACCAACTATCCATCAAGACTGCCCAGAACTGCAATTGCTTTTGGTGAACACAATTTAGGAGCATTTCTTGCACATGATCGAGTTTGGTCTTGCCATCCCCGTCTGGATCGTAAATCCGATAGTCGATGATCCAAAACTGATCCAACGGCGGGTTGACATACACACACGTGACAATGCCTATACCGTTGATCACGCCATGGGCGTTACCACTATATTGACGCCGCACCAATTCAATCTTGTGCGAAAAGTTCTTATCAGCCACCGTATCGTCAAAAATCAGGTAGCCCTGTGGCGTTTGCACAACTTCGGATTTGACGTTCTCCCAAGTCAATTTCGGGCTAAGCTTTTCTCCATCCAGATAGCGGTTCAGGGCATCATGACTGAACTGCTCACTGTGTTCAGCAAAATTCGTCAGCGTATAATTGATTTGACTGACCAACAGGTATTGGCAATAATCCAAGCGTGTCACAGTTTGGGGCTTCGGTTTCATACTCCCAAACTTATCGCCTATTCGCCTGTTCGTCAACTACTCAGTTTTGCGTAAGTCCTATGTCTCTTGATTTTTTACAAGATATAATGTGCGCATTCTTTTCCTGCTTTGAATAATAATAATTTTATATCAGGAGACTCGTAATGACTCGTAAAAAATCCGCTTCTGCTTCAAAGGGACACGATTCGCGTCTTGCAAAAATCATCGAGCAGAATATTCACACAATTATCAATGCCCGCCATGTTGCGGCTAACCAGCGCACCACAGAAGAACGTCTCGCCGATTCGATCACCGCTTTTTCTGGGCGCACGTATTTTGTGTATTTCCATATTATCTGGTTTGGAATTTGGATTCTGATCAACCTGGGATTTTTTGGCACGCAACCATTTGACCCCTTCCCGTTTGGTCTGTTGACGATGATCGTTTCACTGGAAGCGATTTTTCTCGCAACATTTGTATTGATCAGCCAAAATCGCTTGAGCACCGAGGCGGATCGCCGCGCAGACCTCGACCTGCAAATTGGTCTCCTCACCGAATATGAATTAACTCGCGTCCTCAAAATGCTGGATGCGATTCAAGATTACCTGGGCATCGAGAATGATACCGACCAGGAACTGCTTGACCTGGAAAAAGACGTTCACCCTGAAGATGTATTGAAAGAAATGGATCTCATTCAACAGCGGGTGAATCAATTGAAGAAATAAATGCCACGCGATAGTCACTTTCGCGAAACCGAGTTTAAAGCATACTGATCAAGGAATAAACGTAGGGGCGACTCGCCAAGGCATATCGATCAATACGTTCGACAAGGATGTTTGGCATAACAAGGCGAGTGCAGGCAATGGGAGAGCCGCCCTTATATTTGTACGCTCGAAAGGCGACGGGTGGGAGACAGTAACCCATAAGGTCTCTTCCTTTCATAAGTGAAACCAAGTTATACTTATATCGTGGACACGACAATGAAACTTCGTGATACAACGAGAAAGATCATTTCACGGCTGGAGGAAACATCCGGGTATCCTGTGCAGGTGATGGAAGACCCTGATCTTTCCACAATTGCTGTAATACGAATTGCGCGTGGGAACATGCCCGCGCATATCTTGAAATATAAACCGCTAACACCCCCCCCATTGACTATACAATCTGCTGGCAATGCTCGCTGGCTCTGCGTCTCTTTGAACGCCAGCCTGAGCAAAGATTTCAGATCGCCAGCACTTCAGAAACTTCCGGACATCTCGAAAAAATTTTATCCGCGCCCAATGGACTGGCGCAAAAGTTTGGACTTGCCAAAGCCCAGACCGATTCATTGCGTGACCAGCTTTTGCAGGGCTTGATCACGCATTTGTATTCCGTCGCGGTGGGGTTGCGCGTCAGTGAAATGTTGACAATTGATTACCCTGAATTGCTTGAGTTTGAGGCTCAACACGTTGAGCGGGAATTGAAGATGAACCATGAAGGGTTATCGGACAAGATGCGCGAGATGATGCCCCAGAAAGTCTATGACGCGACGCACAAGATCAATACGGCTTATGCGCTGTATTGGTCGAACCGTTTGGAAAGACCTGAGATTGCAAATCCCTATCGCTTGCATGGATTCGAATCAGCGGGGAACGAGTTATTGCAGATATTTGCATCCGTCCCAGGTGACCCCGCGCACGATTATGAATTGGTGGATGAATGGGCAGAGGCGTTGGGGATACGGGATTGGTATGTGTGGACGCACTACGAGGGGGTAAAGTGAATATGTCATTGCGAGGAGCGAACGAAAGTGAGCGAGGAAGCAATCTCCCCATTAGCGCGGGGATTGCTTCGGGCTGGGTTTCGATACGGCGGACGAACACCGCCTACTCAACCAACAGCCCTCGCAATGACATGACGACCAGAGGGGCACAATGACCCGCGAACATCATTTCCATGCGCAGGGAAATAAAGACCAAATCCGTGAAGCGCTGAATCTGCTGGATGGCGTCGTGCAATCCATGTCTGTGCGCGGCACGGACGTTGAAATCACGTGGAAGGCAAACGCGGGAAAAGATCCGTTTGAAAGGATCGCGCATATTTTACAGGAAGGAAATCTGGATAGCGGCATTTTGCTGTTGGAACTATTCCTTAGCGATAATCCCGAAGATGCAAACACGCTCTATAACCTGGGCATGGCATATAGCGATAAGGGGAATTTGGAGCGCGCTATTGAACTGCTGACGAAATTGGTAAAGCAGGAACCAGAACACATCAACGGACGCGTGGCGCTGGGTGTGGCTTTGCTGCGCGCACGCAAAACTGAAGAGGGGATTCGTGAATTGCAAACGGCGGCGGAACAAGACCCCGATAACGCCTGGGCACACCGCAATTTGGGCGCGGGACTGTTGCAGGCAGACCGACCCGCCGAAGCAGTGACACATTTCGCACTCGCAAGAGATTTACAACCCGATGACCCGACCGTTTGGTATGGCTACGCTCAAGCATTGAAATTGAACGGCGAAACGCTTGCGGCGGACAAGGCTTACGTCAAAGCGATTGATCTCGATGAGTTCAGCGAAATTGCAGAACGCGCGAGACAGGCGCGGACGGGCATTGCAGAGAAGGGATTTCATGGTGCCGAAGGCACGCCGCGCATGGACGCGGTGATGTACTGCCTTACGGCATTGGAGAAATTCGAGAAGTTACCGCCCGAACAAGTAAAACAAATTGGCTTTGAAATCGCCATGCTCGGTACACACGGACTGGATGTGAACAGCCCTGAAGCAAAGTATTCGCTGAAAAGTTTGGAGGGAAATTACAGCGGTTTGAATTTGGTGTGCTATGAGTACGTGGCGTTCAAGAGGATCGCACCTGAGCAGAATATTGGATTCGATTTGAGCGCCGAGTACGAAACGGCGATGAAGTTGTTTGGGAAGGGAAAGTGAGGATGCGTCGCACCATGTTTAACAGGACGAATCTCATCGAGTGGATTTTGCCACTGAATCAGATTCATCTGTCGGTAAGGTGCGACGCATTCGCGCGGAGGGGCAACCATGATTGATTTCACCACCATCCTGCGCGAAGACGAGCACGCCTTTGTAGTAACCATCCCTATCCAGGCTGTGATTGACTTCCTGATCAGCGGCACATCCACCATCGCGCTGGTAGATGGTGTGCCGATGGAATTCAGGTTTGCCAGGGAAGTTATGCTCGAAGCCCAGTATTACTATATCGAGCATTATCCCGAAGAGAGCCGCGCAGCCATAAAAGAGCAAGGGTTTGAACCGAAGTTTTAGAAATCAAATTATGACCCATCAACCCGAAGCCTTCTCCAGAATCCTAATTGATAAAGAACTTGAATACAGCGGATGGGATTTACTCGACTCGCATCAGGTGCGCTTTGAGTCGCATACGCGGGATGGACGGGCAGATTATTTATTGATGGATAAAAACGGGGGTGTGTTATGTGTACTGGAAGCCAAACGCGAAGACTTAGATCCTTATGATGCAAAAGAACAGGCGCGCGGCTATGCTGAAAACCTGAAAGCGCCATTTGTGATCCTTTCCAATGGCAAGGAACATTGGTTTTGGAATCTGGAACGCGCCGATGAGCACGATGCCTATCGTATTGAGCGCCTGCCTTCGCGTGAAGATATGGAACGGCAGTTGCTCAAAAACTTGCAACCACCAAAGCCGTTACTTTCTGAAAAACTCTCACCTGATTACCTGCGTCGTTTTCGTGATGATATTAAATTGCGCAATTATCAAATTCGGGCATTGGATGAAATCGCCAGGCAATACGACAACGACAAACGCCGCAAGTTTCTGCTCGAGATGGCGACAGGCACAGGCAAGACTCTGTTATGTGCGGCATTGATTCGCCGTTTTCTCGAAACCCGTAATGCAGAACGAGTTTTATTTATTGTTGACCGCATTGAACTTGCCAAGCAGACGATGGAAGATTTCAATGTCGTTTTGCGTGAATACAGCCCAGTGATTTACAAAAACGCACGGCGGACAGGTGAACTGCTTGGTTCAAGCGTTGTTGTTGCGACGATTCAATCCCTTATGGTGGACAGACGTTACCGCGAAGAATTCACGCCGTTTTATTTTGATCTGGTCGTAAATGATGAAGCGCACCGTTCGATATACGGCGACTCGCGTGAAGTGGTGCAATTCTTTCAAGGCACACGCATTGGGTTGACAGCCACACCCAAAGCCTACTTGAAAAATATTGACTTGCAAAAACTTGGCGATGAAAACCCCAAAGCACTCGAAGCGCGTTTCCTGCGCGATACCTATCATTACTTCGGGTGTGAACCTGGCAATCCTACATATCGCTATGACATTATCGATGCGGTGAAAGACGCCGAAGGTCCCTTCCTGTGCAGACCAAAAATTATTGTCATTCGCTCGGACATCACCACGCAAGCCCTTGAAGACACAGGCTGGACAGTGACAATGAATGAGCAGGAAGAAAGTTATAAAGTGCAGGATCTGGAACGAAAAATCTTCACACCCGCGCGCAACCGCGTGATGTGTGAAGCGTTTCTTGAAAATGCTCAAAAAACGCCCGATGGAAAATTAGGCAAATCCATTATCTTTGCAGTGAATCAAAAACATGCAACGGAATTGACCAAGATATTTAACGGATTACAGACCGAAAGTGCGGTGACGATCACTTCACGGATTCCAGACGCTTCGGGGATTGCCAAAGATTTTCGCGATGGCAAACGCAAAGAACCAATCGCAGTTTCTGTGGACATGCTTTCGACAGGCTATAACTGCCGCGATCTGTTGAATGTCGTTTTAATGCGACCAGTGTTCTCACCCACTGACTATATCCAGATCAAGGGACGCGGCACGCGCAGATTTACGTTCAAAGATGGAAACACTGAATATGAGAAGGAATACTTCTTCCTGCTTGATTTCTGCGGTGTAGCTGAATATTTTGAAGAACAATATGATTACAGTGTGCCTTTGGAACTGCCGAAGGAAGGCAAATTACTAAAGGGAAGCGGCGGGAAAAAAGCCAGTGATGAAAAAGGCAGGTATGAAGGCGGGCAGGCTGAAACGAGTGGAGGCGGTGAGCAGCGTCCTGAAATTCCAGTATGGCGCGGCGTGGATAAAGTCGTCTCGACTGAGATTCATATTGTTGGACCTGACGGCGAGAAAGTGGACGTGATGACTTTTAGAGGCGCGTTCGAGCGTGACTTGAAAGACTTCGCGCAGAAATCGCCTGATTTCCAGAAAGCCGTGGAAAATGAAGATGACGACGCGGTGGAAACAATTCTCAACGAACAATTCTTCCACAAGCCCGAATGGTATTACTCCCCCGATAAACTGGTGCAATCCTATCGCGTGCCTGCGCCGACTTCGGGATTTGTTTATCACGCGCTTGGAAAAAAGTTATTGCCCACGATTGAACAGATCGTCAGTGACACAATTGATTCTCTCGCAGCGCGTTTCAATTTACGGTATAGCGAACAAAAATGGTTGCAGACATTGGCGCGGCTTGTTGTGGCTGAACCAGAAGCGCGCCAACAATTCCTTGAAGATGACCCGACCATATTTACCCGAGCACAATTCACGCAATTGGGCGGAGTGCAAGCCTTACGAAGTTTTTCAGATCGGGATAATGTCTTTGAAGCCTTGCGGCAATCATCCATTATTCAGCAGTCGCTTTCGAGCGGGTTGAATGGGTAATCCCCACCCCTAACCCCTCCCCTGAAGACGAGCGCTTCAGGGGAGGGGAATCAAAAAGTTGGAAAAATTATGTCTCCTAAATCAAAAGGAAAAACAACCTGGTCTTATGTAATCGCTGCACGGGAATTGAGACAGGTTGAAACAGAAACCGAAAAAATCTTATGGGAGTCTCTGCGGGGAAAACGATTGAATGGGCTAAAGTTTCGACGCCAACACCCTTACGAACATTATGTTCTGGATTTTTTCTGTGTTGAATATCAATTGGTGGTTGAATTGGACGGAAGCGTTCACGATGTACTTGATCAAGCGGCATACGATGAAGAACGAACAAGTTTTTTGAACGAACACGGTTTACGTGTCATTCGATTTCGTAACGAAGAAGTAAACAAGAATTTATCGAACGTATTACAAAAAATCATTGAAATTACCTCCCGCCCTAACCCCCTCCCCTGAACGTGTTTTTCGTTCAGGGGAGGGCTGGGGTGGGGAAGCCTCACCCAACCTCTCCTGAAAAAGATCATTTCAGGAGAGGAGAATAGAAGAACATGCTGAATTCCAATTTTCAAAACTCTGGCTTGCGCCAAAAAGTAGACCAATTGATGGACATCCTGTGGTCGGGCGGGGTGAACAACCCGATGGATTCTATCGAGCAGTTATCGTATTTGCTTTTCTTGCGACTGATCTCAGAACGCGATGATGAATTTGCGGCGCTGAGCAAAAGGTACAAGCGGATTTTTTCCGGCGAGTGGACAAAGTTCAAGTGGGGCAACTTCGTCACGTTGACGGGCGACCAGCTTTTCGACGCGGTGCGAAGCGCGATTGAAAAAATCCATGAGCTGCCGAATCTATCGAAGACGGGAAAACTGCTGTTCGAGCGCGCGACTCTCAAAATCTATGACCGCCCCACGTTGCGCGCGGTGATTCAAGTCCTCAATGAAATGGATTTGAGCGAGCATGAAGGCGTGGACTTGAAGGGCGATATGTATGAGTACCTGCTCAACCAGATCGCCACCTCTGGCACGAACGGACAGTTCCGCACGCCGCGCCATATTATTGATTTGATCGTGGCGTTGATCGACCCACAGCCGAATGAAAGCATGGTTGACCCCGCCTGCGGCACGGCGGGTTTTATTATTTCAACATTCACGCACATCAAGCGCAAGCACACCAGCAAAGCGGAGTTGGCGCGCGGCAGAATCACAGGCGACCAGCTCACGCCCGCGCAATGGAAGTTTCTCGAAGAGCGTGCCTTCGCAGGTTTTGACAACGACGCCAACATGGTGAAGATCGCTATTTTGAATCTCTACCTGCACAAAATGGAAAAGGCGGACATTCGCTTCCATAACCCGCTGACGGCTGGCATCGGCTCCCCGTACCCTGGCAAAACCTTTGACCTTGTTCTCGCCAACCCGCCTTTCGCGGGCAGAATCCAAACCGAAAGCATTCTCGCGGATATAAACCTCGACACGCGCGCGACGGAATTGTTATTCATGAAATGGTTTGTGGATCATCTCTCACCCACAGGGCGCGCAGGCGTCATCGTGCCCAACGGCGTTTTATTCGGCGGGAACAAAGCTGCTGTGAAAATCCGTGAATTACTGGTTAATGAATATGGCTTGCAAGCCGTAATCAGTTTGGCTTCGGGTATGTTCAAACCATATTCTGGTGTTGGCACAGCGATTCTTATTTTGGATAGAACCAAAGCGAAACGCAAAAAAGATGATTTCATCTGGTTTTATGACTTAACCGCCGATGGTTTCTCGTTGGATGACAAACGCACGCCGATTGAAGCCAATGACATTCCCGATGTAATCGCTAAATGGGACAAGCGCGAAGAAGGCGCGAATAGTTATCGTGTGCCGATTGCAAAGATTCTTGAAAGTGAAGACTACTCGCTTTCCGCAGGGCGTTATAAAGCCACAATAGCCCAAGAAACCAATCACGATACGCCACAGGATATTTTGCACGAGGTATTGAAATTGGAAGGTGAGATTACAAAGAAGACAGAAAATTTGGTAAAGGCAATTTCAAAATGAAATCATCAATTTATGCTTTAGGTGAAATTGCTGAAATCACAATGGGGCAATCGCCACCAAGCGAAACATACAACACACAAAAAATTGGCTTGCCATTTTTTCAGGGGAAAGCAGAGTTTGGCGAAGAACATCCGACCCCTGTAAAGTGGTGCTCTGCGCCTGTGCGTATTGCAGAAGCAGGCGATATTTTGCTAACAGTTCGCGCTCCTGTTGGACCAACTAATATTGCTTCTGAAAAATGTTGCATTGGTCGCGGCTTGGCTTCAATTCGAGCAAAGCCAGAATTTGCACTGACAAGATATTTACGTTTCTTTTTCAAATACTTTGAAGAAGAAATTGCAAGCAAAGGTGTTGGCAGTACCTTCACTGCTATAAATAGAAATGATATTTCACGACTCAAAATAACACTTCCTCCTCTCCCCGAACAAGAGCGGATCGTGCGCCTGCTGGACGAAGCCGACTCCCTGCGAGCCACACGTGAACGCGCAAACGCCCGCATGGAGCAATTTGTCCCTGCGCTGTTTCAGGAGATGTTTGGGGACATTGAGACAAACTCCAAAAAATGGAAGATGGTCAAATTAAGTAATATCTGCGAAAAATGCAAAACTAGAAATCCTTCACTCAAACCTGAAATCGAGTTTATCTATATTGACATTGCATCAGTAAATGGTAGCAAAGGGATTATTGAGTCACCTAAACTTATAAAAGGTGTTGATGCTCCTAGTCGCGCAAGACAAATAATAAAAACAAATGATGTTTTAGTTTCAACTGTTCGACCAAACTTGCGCGCGACCGCACTCGTTCATAGCGAATACAATGATCAAATAGCCTCCACAGGTTTTTGCGTTCTGAGACCAGAGAGCGACATTGAAGGTGAATATCTTTATGGGATAACAAGAAATTATTGGTTCACCGAGCAATTAGTCGCAAAAGTTCGTGGAGCAAATTACCCTGCTGTTTCTGATAAAGATATTTTTGAAACCACCGTTCCCCTTCCCCGCTTGCCCTCCAGCGTGAATTTGCGTCTCGAGTGGAGGAAGCGCGTGGCGTGCAGTCCGCGCAGGTGCAGTCCGCTGAGCGAGTGGAAGCGTTATATCAGAGTATGCTCAGTCAGGCGTTTGCGGGAGAGTTGTGATGAGACCAGACAGGTTTTATCGTAATACGAGTCAATCGCAACTCAGGCGTGGACAATGGGGCGAGCCGGGCAAGGTGTCGCGGAAACCTGTCAGGTCTTTGGCATACGCGTTTGCACCTGAGATACACAAGTCCTCGTCCATGTGACGGGGACTTACATTTTCTCTTTCCCTAAAAAAGTAAAACTCAATGATCTCGATGTATATCCATTATTTGCCCAGCCAGCCCTTGAAACGTCAGCTTTCGAGGGCTTTTCCTTTCCAGCCTATGCTATAATCGAGCCGTCAGCGTCGCTATACTTCAGAACTATTACCGAACTAGTACAGGACTAGTACAGAATAGAGGGCTGATCTACTGCTCAACCACGATAGAAGAAAGAAGGAACAGTGGCAAAAATCACACTCAACCCGCTAGTGCAGCGCGCCCAGGGCAAAATGGGTAACATAGTTTTCCGTCTCGCCCATACCGGCGAAATGACCATAACGAAGCTCCCCGACATGTCCAACGTGAAATGGAGCAAGGCGCAAAAGGCGCACCGTCAACGCTTCAAGAAGGCAGTGGCATATGCGCAGGCGGCGATGGCTGAGCCAAAAGCACGCGCGCTCTATGAAAAAGAAGCTGCCAAACAGCACAAACGTCCGTTCGACATGGCTGTCTCCGATTACTTTAAAGGGAACGATCTGATCTCAAAAAAATGAGGCTGGCATTACGCCAGTCCTTTTTTCTTACTCGCGGTAAAATTCCTTCAACCAACCTCAGTTAGGAGTAATTCAATGGGCGTCATGCTGCAAACCTTCTTTTGGGATTGCCGAAGATGAAGACCTTGGGGATTGTTGGCGGAATTGGACCCGAGTCGACTATCGCCTATTATCGTTTGATTGTCGCGTCATATCGTGAGCAAAAACGTGATGGGAGTTATCCCCCGATCATCATCAACAGCATTGACCTGACGAGGATGCTGGATTTGATTGGAGCGAACAGATTAGCAGAGGTCACTGAATATCTCGCTGATGAAGTGCAGAAATTGGCGCGAGCAGGCGCGGATTTTGGTCTGCTTGCCGCCAATACGCCTCACATTGTTTTTGGTGAGATTCAACAAAGGTCGCCGATTCCACTCATCAGTATTGTGGAAGTCACTTGTAAGGAAGCGCAGGCTCTCGAATTGAAAAAGGTCGGGATATTCGGCACACGTTTCACCGTGCAAAAGCAGTTTTATTATGATGTTTTTTCAAAGGCGGGAATTACGCTGGTTGCCCCAGAACTCCATGAGCAGGATTATATCCATGACAAGTATATGAACGAGTTGATCAATAGGATTATTCTATCTGAAACGCGCGAAGGCTTGCTGATGATCGTGGACAAGATGATTGATCAACAGGGAATTGATGGATTGATTCTGGGCGGGACCGAACTTCCGTTAATTCTGAAGGATCTTCAATACAAGGGAATTCCATTTTTGGATACGACCAAGATTCATGTACAATATGCCATCGTAGAAATGTTTTCGTGAAGAGATTGAGGAGATGAGATCATGGGCGTCATGCTGCAAACCTTCTTTTGGGATTGTCCACGTGTGGACACCAAGGAATTCCAATGGTGGAACACTATCCGCGAGCAAATCCCATCGCTTGCCAAAGTTGGGTTCACGTCGCTTTGGCTTCCGCCGGTTCATAAAGCTGCAAATTTGGGTGGACCTTCCATGGGCTATGACCCGTATGATTTCTATGACCTCGGCGAATTCGACCAGAAGGGAAGTGTCCCGACCTGGTTCGGGACAAAGGCTGAATTGCTCAGTCTCATCGAAACGGCGCACAGGCACGGGCTGAGTCTCATCGCGGACGTGGTCATCAATCACAACAATGGGGCGGACGAACAGGAGATCAATCCGATCATCAATCAACCGCGCTGGACTCTGTTCAATACAAAAAGCGGAAAGTTCCCGCGCAACTGGGAATGTTTTCATCCGTGCATGTATGAGAAGTGGGACGAAATGACCTTCGGCGACATGCCTGACCTTTCACACCGCAATCCGTATGTGTATGCCGAGTTGCTCAAACTGGCGCGCTGGCTCATTGAAGAAGTTGGGTTCGATGGTTTCCGCTACGATTTTGTCAAAGGCTATGGCGCCAACACCATCACGGCTTTTCAGGAATATCGTTACATGCGCGGCGGGGTACCGTTCGTGCCGTATGGTGTGGCGGAGTTTTGGGACTCAGCCAGCAACACGCTTCGCTGGGTGGATCAGGCAAACTTCTCCAACTCGAATCCTGTGGATGCGTTTGATTTCCCGCTGCGCGAAATGTTGAAAGCGATGTGCGATCAATACGGTTTCAGTTTGAAGAACCTCACAACGTGGGAAACCATCTTGCAGAAACAACCGCAGACCACCGTGACCTTCGTGGAGAATCATGATCTGCGCGATGAGGGCAGGCCGATTGTGAATGATAAACTGCTGGCGTATTCATACATTCTGACTCATGAAGGTTTTCCGTGCGTGTTCTGGCACGATTACTTCAACCATAATCTCGCGCTCAACGATACGCCTAACGGCATTGCCGCGCTTGTCAGCGCGCACGAAAAATACGCGGGCGGCGCGACCAACGTCCTGTATGTGGATGACAATATTTACATCATGCAACGCGCAGGGTTTGGGGACAAACCCGGATTGATCTACGTGCTCAATAATCTTGGCGGAAACTGGAACGGAAGATTGGTCACCGCCAATTGGACGAACACTTCCTTCCAACCTGTAGCCTGGTGGAGCAAAACCGACATGGCGCGCCCGATCACCCAATCCACCGACCGCGACGGACGCGCCCAGTTCTACGCCCCGCCGCGCGGCTACGCAGTGTATGCGATTCGATAATGTCATTGCGAGGAGCGTTCTTCAGCAACGAAGCAATCTCCTCAGAATGGTAGGGATTGCTTCGTCGGGCTAACGCCCTACTAAGGAACAAGAAGTTCAAGAGCATTTTTTGCCACGGATTTCACCGATTTGCACGAATTTTTTAAGAACAATCCGCGATAATCCGTGCAATCTGTGGCTAAAGGCTTTGTTTCTTTCACTTTGAACGGCGACAGTTTTCGCTGTGGTTTTACTCGCAATGACATGAATAGGAGATTCCGATGATCAAGCTTCAACTCTCAACCAACGCCATGTCCAAACCCATTGTGGTTTTTGATGGTCACGTAATTGAATTCTTCTATGATGATCTTAGAAATGGAAGTAGGAGGGTCCACATCGGTCACATCAAATCTATTGAGATCATCCCTGTCGGCCGCGGCAAGGAGAAATATTCCCTTCAGATCAAAGGCGAATATGTGCTCGTGATTACGGACGTCAACGAAGCGATTCTGCCCAAAGCCCGGGAATTGGTCGCGGCAATCCAGCAGGCGATGGCATCCTGGAAGCCATAAGCCGTCGCCATGAAGCCCCGCTCGCGCATGTTCTGGCTCGGTATTTTGCTCTTCCCTGCCGGCGTGTTCATTGGACTATTTCTTTCAGGTGGAATTTTATGGGGGGAAGTTGAGGCTCGCCTTCGCACGACGTATCCCTCAGATGAAGGATTGCATATCAAATGTCCCTTGATGCTTTCGCCCGCTGAATCGGGAATCATCAGCGCCGTTATCGTCAATTCCACAAATGAGGAAATCAAACCAGCCCTATCGGCTCAAATCAGTCACAGCAGCGACTCTCGTATTGTGGAGCAGACGCTTTCCCTGGCGCCCAAGGAAGCCAAAACACTTCAATGGAGGGTGGATGCGTCAGACACGATCTTCAACAGATTAATTCTGGCAAACATTTTCCTGGCGCGCTACCGCGACAATCCCTCCCGGCTGGGCGCATGTGGCATCTTTTTGTTCAGCCTCCTGGGTCTCACGGGCGCGCAATCTTTTGGTCTGGTCCTTGCAAGCAGTATCCTGAGCATGATCGTTGGCGGCGCGCTTTGGCTGCGCGATCGCAAACCGCTCAACGAACGGGACACGGATATTTCACGGATGAGTTCCCTGCTGGCAGGCGCGATCTTCCTTTCTCTGTTCAGTTCAATAGTACGTTGGTGGGGCTTCATCCTGCTCCTTATTGGAGTCGCCCTTACAGATTTCATCCTTTTCCCCAAAAAAAGAAATTAAGACGGGGAGAAGCAATATTTCCCCCAAATGTAATGATACGCAGAGGGGGTATCTGTGCTATTATTTTATCGAGGGGCATCGTTCGGTAAACTGATAATATTCTCACGGAGGTAAGCATGGGTACAAACAGAAAATCGTTTGCGCTGATTGCAGGATACCTGGGGATTGTAACGTTCATGCTGGCATGCATGGGAATTGCAGTGGGGTCGTCAGATGTAGAACAAGGGACAATACAGATTAATAACGGCGTGGTTGAGATCGTGGACGAGAACGGCGACTGGACGCCAATGGCAGGAGCCTCAACTTTTGAATTGACCGCCGAACTCGAAAGCATCGATCCCTGGAAAGTCGCGGGTGTGACTCTTGAGACTAACGATTCGACCCAGGTCGAAGACGGCTTGCAGGTCGGCGACCTTGCGCACGTGCGGGGCATCATCCTCGAAGATGGAACATGGCTTGCTTTTTCCATTGAACTCGCCGAAGAACAAACCAATCCAATCATCATCCTGATCGGTATCGTAGACTCTATTGATCCCTGGGCGGTCAACGGGATTGAACTCAACGTCACGGATGAAACGAGCATTCAAGGCGACATTACCCCTGGAATGCTCGTGCGTGTGGAGATCCTTCTCCTGCCCGATGGAACTTGGGAAACACTCAGCATCACTCCGCTTGGCGCTGTTACAGAGATTCCAGATTGCGTAACGGTTGTCGCTACGGTGGTCTCGGTGGATGGGAACGAAGTCCAGTTTATGGGCTGGCCCATGATGACGCTCGGTAGTGATGTTAAAATCGAGGGCGGCAAGAGCGGGGGCGGAGATGAAGATGAAGGCAACGAAGAACAACAGGGAGGCGGAGTAACATTAAGCCCGGACCAGGTCGTGCTTGTCGTGGTATGCCCATCGGATGACGGCCAGATCGTGATCGCGCAGATTATCATCATTGTTAATCCAGGCGATACCAGCGCCGGCGGGACTCCTGTGGAGGGAGAAAAGGTCCTGGTCTGTCACAAGCCGGATAAAAACGGCGGAAAGACATTGAGCATCTCTTCCTCCGCCGTGCCCGCGCATCTTGGTCATGGAGATACACTGGGGGCATGTCCTTGATGTAACCAACTTCTTATATTGCAAAACGGGATGAAGCTATTCATCCCGTTTCGTTTGTTTTTGTACTCTGCTTTATTTTCTAAAATTGACGCGATATCGTAACACAAATCTGGTATTTAGATGGCATTCCACCAGACTACCTTCATGGTATGCTCGCTCTCGATTGTTGGAACTGAGAGCACAACATCGTTATCCCCTACCATGGTCAGAGGCTTACCATGCCCCAAGGCAATCTCTGTTGGATTTTGCTTGCTGCCCGGGGCACCTGTCGCGTAGCTTGCACGGCCCTCATCAAAATAAACCAAAGTGTAGTCTAGCAACCTAGGTAAAAGCCCATAATTCAGGGGCCGCCCTACAATCCACTCAGCATTATTGCCTACAAGTGGTGGTGCATACGTCGGCGCAGTAACTGTAAATGTGGTACCAATTCTTTGGACTACATTACTTAATAGGATGGTCGCTGCAGGGCGATTGCATCTTGCTGTCTAAACAATCGGATATATAGGCAATGTTTCATTGAATCTATTGTTTTGTCTAAATATGGTTTCCCATATTTTGTCTGCAAGGCACTCAATAAGCGATTATGCCTATATTTAGGCATCAAAATTTAGATGCGATTGCCCTATGGTCGCTGAGGTATTAGAGTTAACACACAACGCACCCCATATCACATCGCCCGGGCCTGCCGGAAAGGTTTTGAGATCCTGCCTATATATGTCATCTTCATATTGCCACTCCCACCAGACCGTGATGTTCAACCACGCAGGCTCAATATTTACTAATGGTCCTTGTGAGGGCTGCGGCCAAAGCCATCCCCATTCAATACCCACCCTCAAGGTGTCATCAATTCCGATCCATACCGATACGGCCTCTTGTTGGCGATTCTCAGGTCTCGGGGGCTGGATATAGTTGGGGATGGTCCACCTGCCCATAATCCACTGGAAACTGTTGCCCACATTGGGAACCGACACGACACTTCCCGACCAATTCGCGCTTGTGCCAGCCTCTATGTTTTCGCCGATCAACTTATGGGTCTCTTTTAATATAAAAGTCGGCGGGACAAGGGTCAGATTGTTGGAGACTGCGGACTTCCACAGTTTGTATAGCTCGGGTTCTTTCTTGGGATCGGGGCGAGTAGGGAAGCCGTACTTTAGCAATTGTCTATTGGATGCAGTGAGCGGATTAAACTTAGCGGGCGGTGACTCATACGTATGGATACTCATACCATTAGGAAAATGAGTTTTGGGCATGGCAATCTCCTTTATTCAATTGTTTGTTAACTTTGGATGCTAAGTTGTGATAATATCACCACCTCTTTTGCCGGTCAATGTCTGGTAACGAGCACGATATGGATTTCACAAAGTAGCTTGACAAGGCAAAAGATATTCTCCAGTAAACTTTGGCTTTCCCAAAAAGCCAGGAAATAAGAGAAGTTCAGATGCATGTGATCAGGAAGGGCAGATCGAAAACAGATTTTGGTGATGTTGTTCGCGTGAGCTATGATCGCGGCAATCCAAACGGGCGCGTATAAATAATCCTTTCCAGCTTTGAATATTTCCTTTGGTGTGGTGACAGGTATGTTCGTTGCATTGATCATCGTCAATGCTTTAGGATGGTGCTACTGGAAACGCGGAGAAGAATTGATCGGCATTATTAATTTGAATTTAGAGGCTTCAACGTGAGTGATATCCATAAACAGCTATGCGCGTTATTAGACTGCGAAGAGGCAGTCTATCGTGTCATCGAACATGAACCCGAGGGCCGCACGGAGTTGATCGCAAAGATTCGCGGCAACCGAATCGAGCAATCCATCAAGTCCATGGTTTTGCAAGTGAGATTGGATAGAAAAGAAAATATCTACTGCCTTGCCAACGTTCCCGGCGATTGCCGCATAGATTTCGATGCAGTCAAAAATCACTTCAACGCCGATAGTGTCGCGTTTGCCGCCCGTGAAAAGGCGCAGGCGTTAACGGGATGCGTTATCGGGGCGATCCCGCCTTTTTCGTTCAGCGACCAGCTTCAAGTGTTGGCTGATCCGCTCATCCAGCAGAATGAAGAAGTTGTGTTCAATGCCGGTCGCCTTGACCGGTCCATCTTTATGAAACTCGCTGATTACATCCGCATCGCCAAGCCGCGGTTGGTGAAAATTGCTTTAGGAGGATAGTCAATGGAATTCACCTTGCCCGCGCGTAAACCCTTCAATTTTCTTTCCGTTGTCAATTCGCATGGGTGGCGTCAACTCGCGCCATTTTTGTATGATGAAAATTCCAACAGGTTATCTTATACATTGCGGCTTTTAAATGGGCGCGTGATCGAACTCAGACTGCGCGATGCGACGGACGGCGTGCAAATCGAAACAGAGAAACTCAACAAAACCGAACAAAAAGAAGCGGCAGATAAAGTCACATGGATGTTCGGACTCGACATGGATTTCTCCGTCTTCCACGCCGCCTCTCGCGTCGAACCAAAACTGGCGCGCGCCAAAAAACAGGCTCTCGGCCGCGTCCTTCGTTCACCTACTTTGTTCGAAGACGTAATCAAAACGATTCTGACAACGAATACTTTGTGGAGCGCGACGAAAAACATGACTCGCAAATTAGTGGATGAATTTGGCATCGCGCTCCCGAGAGAACATCGGGACGATGTGACCGGCGGGTCGAGTTCTTCGCGACCCGTAGACGAAGCCCAGAAATGTTTTCCTGCCCCCGAATCAATCGCGGCATCGAATCCTGACTTCATAAAAGAGAAGATACGCGTCGGCTACCGCGCGCCCGCCATTTATGATCTTGCCCACCGCGTTGCATCTGGAAAGTATGACCTTGAATCTCTCAAAACATCTTCACTCCCAACACTCGAACTCCGCAAGGAACTGATGACCATCAAAGGCGTCGGTCCCTACGCCGCCGCGAACCTGCTCATGATTTTGGGGCGCCACGATTTCATCCCGATTGATTCATACGCCCTCAAAATGGTCTCACACGAATGGTATCGCGGCAAACCTATTACCGCAAAAGAAGTCGAGAAGCGATTCGCGAAATGGGGCGAATTCAAAGGTCTCGCCTTCTGGTTTTGGGATTGGAAATATAATGGAGGCTGAATGTACGAGCATCATAAACAACCACTGGCAAGCAAAGAGGTATTTGCCCAACGCCTGAAGCGCAATGGGGTCATCGGATTACTGTTACTGGCATTCTCCCTGGGCATCGGCGTGGTTGGTTATCATTACTTTGAAAACCTCTCATGGATTGATTCGCTGCTAAACGCTTCCATGATCCTTGGAGGCATGGGACCTGTCAATCCATTGCAGACCACCGCAGGAAAGATCTTTGCTTCGTTTTATGCCCTGTATTCGGGCGTGGTCCTGCTTGCTTCTGTGGGTGTGCTTGCCGCGCCGATCTTCCATCGTTTCCTTCACCGCTTCCATCTTGCCGAAAAATAGGGAACAATGGAACAAAAGGCGATCCACTTCTTCGACCAACTCATAGAGCCGATTTTCGATACGCCTCCCGCGCGTGAAAAGACTCCTGGTTGCCCAAATGGATTCATCTGGGAGGATAAAACCTATCGCGTGACCGAGATGATTTCCTTATGGAGCGATTTCACGCGGCACGGAAAGGTGGCCCGCAACATGCGTCCCGCGCACGCGGCGGTTGCATCAAGTCGAGGATCGTTGAATGGTGGAAGGTTTTACTTTCGCGTGCGTGTGGATACAAATCAAATCCTTGATATTTATTACGACCGCGCCATGAAAAATGTGAATGACCGCAAAGGTCAATGGTTTGTTTATCGCGAGATGGGAGAAGAATAATGGATCAAAACCTACAACCGCCCGTTCCAATCAATGAAATGCAGGAATATTCCGTTCCCTGGTCAGTCTTCGACAACTGGATGGGCGTCATCCTCCTGGTTCTAATTGATGCCGCCCTGCTTGCAGTTGTGATGCAAGATGTGGGCGCTCAACTTGTGCAAAGCGTGGGAATCATTTTCGCCGAACTCGTTTATCTTCTGCCCGTCCTTTTGATCTTTGCATGGCGGCGCATCAACTGGAAACATCTCGGCTTCGGCAAGTTCAATTGGAACGCGCTGGGCTTGGGATGCGGTCTGTTGATCGTCGCTTATGTCATCATATTGTTACATAACTCGGTCTTATACTTTCTCGGCGTCAACACACAGGGGGACGAGATCTTAAAGATGTTTGATTCACTTGAATCCCCAATATGGTTCTTCCTCGTGGGCGTTGTCTTTGCCCCGATCGTGGAGGAGATATTTTTCAGGGGTTTTTTATTTCAGGGCTTTCGCCAGAAATACGGCTGGATACCTGCAACGCTATTAAGTTCGGCGATCTTTGCCGCCGCGCATTTGGATCCTGTCGCATTCATCCCAACTTTTGTTTTGGGCAGTGTGCTTGCGTACGTGTTTCACAGATCAAACTCAGTGTGGCCCGGAATTATTTTGCATTTCCTCGTCAACGCCTTCGGGTTATGCACTGCCTATGCGGCGACCCAATTCCCTGGCGTTATTCCTTCGTGATCAACCGCACCTGGTTTTCATAGAAAATATAATCCCATGCCCAATTCACCATGACCAATATGCGGTTTCGGAATCCGATCAGCCGAAAAATATGCAGGAAGACCCAGATTACCCAGGCGATGAATCCGCTGAACGAAATTCCCCAGATGCGCGCAACAGCTGCGTTGCGCCCAATCGTCGCAAGCAAGCCGGGGTCCTTATAGTGAAACGGTTCGGGGCTTTGTCCTTTTATGATTCTGAGAATGTTCCGCGCGGCGACCTTTCCCTGTTGGATGGCGACCGTTGACAACATGGGCAATGGCTGACCCTCTCCATTTTCGAGATAAGCCGCGTCGCCCAGGATAAAGACTTCGGGACGCTGAGGCAACTGCAAAGTGGACGCGACGCGGACTCGTCCCGAACTTGCCTGCTCGATCCCAAGGTGATTCAACACCTCAGCCCCTTTCACGCCCGCCGTCCAGATCAATGTGTGAGTTCCGATTTGCCGGCCGTCTCCGAGGGTCACTTGTTGGTTGTTATAGTCGGCAAGTTTCGTGTTCGTAAGAATCTCAACGTTTTTACTCTCTAATAGATCACGCGTCGCCTTGCGGAGTTCATTTGGATACGACGCAATCAGGTGCTGGGTGGCTTCAATCAATAATACGCGGACGTCCTTCATTCCCATTTGCGGATAATCTTTCACCATCACGTGCGTGATCAATTCAGCCAGCGCACCGGCGGTCTCGACTCCCGTAGGCCCACCGCCAACGACAACGAAGGTGAGCAAGGCATTACGTTTATCAACATCCACTTCACGGCTGGCTTGCTCGAACATCTTGAGCAGATGATTGCGCGTCTTGATGGCGCTTTCAATGCTCTTGAGTTGAAAACCGTTTTGCTCGACGGAACTCATTCCGAAGAAGTTTGTCTGCCCGCCGACCGCCAGGATCAGATAGTCGTACGCAATGATCGAACCATCTAATTTGACATAGCGGGAATCGAAATCAATCGAATTCACTTCCCCCATTTGGAAGATCAGGTTCTTTTGTTTGCGGAATATAGTTCGTAAAGGATAGGCGATTTGCGAGGGGACGAGCCCAGCAATTGCAACTTGATACAACAACGGCTGGAATAGATGATAGTTATGCCTGTCTATCAGCGTAATCTGAACTGGCGCTTTCGCCAGCCTGCGCGCGGTCTCTATTCCGCCGAATCCTGCGCCGACGATGACAATGTGGGGGGGAGTTTTTATGTTCATGATTATCCTTCACTTTCTTTGACGCTCTCTATTTGTGAAATATTACACAATTATTATAACCAAGACGGTCTGAATTGTCAAATTGTTCCCGAAACACAAAGGCGACAGATAAACCATCAACCTGTCGCCTTGAAAAAGTTTGTTTAGCAAGACCAGTTACCGACTTGGCATGAACGGTCAAAATTTGAAGAAGTTCAGCAGGTAATCCCTTCCCTGTTGAGCCAGAGATATATCCACGCCCAGGACTGACGCAATGATGTAAACAACCAACAAGAAGAATCCTCCAATAAATGGAATATACCAAAGAGCAAGGATGAGTATCCAGATGGCGTAACCTCGAATACGATCCATTTGCGTACGGATGGCAGTATGGAGGAAAGGTTCAAGGACATTGTAGCCATCCAACGGCGGAAGCGGGATGAGATTAAAAAGGATTGCCCAGACTTGCAGAACAAGGAGAAATGAAATCCCGGGCCAGATGCCCGAAGTTGATTCTGGCAAAACGCGGAGGAGGATTGCAAGGACAATTGCGACCAGCACATTTGCCATGGGACCTGCCAATGCCATGGCGCTGCGCCAGTAGGGGCTTTTGATTCTCCATGTTTCGATGTAGACTGCGCCGCCCGGCAAACCAATGCCACCCATCAAGAGAATAATCAGCGGCAGGATAATCGAAAGGAAAGGATGAGTATATCTGAGAGGGTTGAAGGTGAGGTAGCCTTTTTCGCGCACGGTGGTATCGCCACCATGATATGCCACAAGTGCGTGCGAGAATTCATGCAGGCAGAGGGAAAAAATCCATCCGAAGAAGATGATGGTGAAGTTCACGGTTTATTTATCCTCATACCCGTTCGGATTAGATTTATGCCATTCCCATGCGCTGGAGATGATCTCATGCAGGTTGTCGTGTTCGGGTTTCCAGCCGAGTTCGCGTTTTATTTTTTCAGGCGATGCGACGAGACGCGCGGAGTCGCCCGGGCGACGCGGAAGTTCCTTTGCCGGAATCAGATGTCCCGTAATTTGACGCGAGGTCGCGATCACCTCGCGCACCGAGTAGCCGTTTCCGCTTCCGAGATTATAGATTAATCTGTCGCGTTCTTTGAGTCCGTCCAATGCAAGGAGATGCGCGGATGCCAAATCCGCGATATGAACATAATCGCGGATACAGGTGCCGTCAGGCGTTGGATAATCGGCGCCATAGATATGCGCCGCATCGCGCCCGCCCAAAGCGACGCGCAGGACAAGCGGGATGAGATGCGACTCAGGCTGGTGCGCCTCACCGCGCCCGTTCAACGCGCCAGCCGCATTGAAGTAACGAAGCGATGCGAAATGCAAGCCGTGAATTTGGTGATACCACTCGAGCGCCTGCTCGACCATGAGTTTGGTATGACCGTATACATTTGTTGGACCAAGAGGCGACTCTTCGGTGAGCGGCTCGTCACTGGATTGATACACAGCCGCAGTAGACGAGAGGACAAAATGCTTCACTCCCGCTCGGACCGCTGTCTCCATTAGAATGAGCGCGTTCGTGAGGTTGTTGTTATAGAAGCGACCAGGGTCTTTCATACTTTCGCCGGCTTCGATGAACGCCGCGAAGTGCATAACCGCGTCGAACTTTTCCTTAGTCAGCGCTTCTGCAAGCGCGTGACTGTCTGACAGGTCGGCTTGAATGAAGGTGGCATCATTAGGCGTTGCGGCGCGATGACCCGTGACCAGTGAGTCATACACCGTGACTAAATGCCCTGCTTCCAATAATGCTTCTGCTGTGACTGAGCCGAGATAGCCCGCTCCGCCTGTGACGAGGATGTTCATGGAGTCTCCTGAATGGGGATGATTATAAACGTATTATGTACTGCCAGCCTTCGGCGAAGTAGTCTCCTGTTACAAGGGGGTTGCTGACCTGCACAGGTCTCTTCGAGACGGCGCGAGTGTCGTTGGGAAGAATGCCCTCCTGGCAACGACATGAATATTTATGGATCGTTCCACCCCTCCGCGTACCAGCGGATGTATTCCTCAACATGTGCCGACCAATATGCCTCTGTATGCGCGCCGTTATAAAGATGCCATTCGTGGGACACGTCGCTTTCATTGAATTGCGCCTCAACGAGACCTGCCATGACGAGTTCGGTATCGTTATCGCCGATGTCCATAAATATGCGCGGTTGTGATGTTGGGGGGATATCCGCCAGCCAGTTTGTGATGTGAGATGCGTCCTTTTGCAGCACCGCAAGGGAATGCAAGCCAATCGTGCTGAATAGATCCCAACGGGTGA
>CAZIYY010000056.1:0-25689 GCA_964543585.1 uncultured Anaerolinea sp.
GCACAGTAGTTTATCTTGTTTAGTCCTACTGTCCAAATTTTGGGGTGCATTACAATTATTGTTTTGAAATATGCTCTTGACAGGTTTGACCTAATCGCCTTAATTCTTGCTCTGATAAAACAAACCCCCATGTAAATTTTTTTGTGACTTGTGTTTTCATTCTTCCACCTGCTCTTGTATATACAATTATAACAAACATAATTGGGAAGGCGTCCCACCCTCCACCGTCCCATTCACCATCAACTAAAGTTTCGGGAACCTACTCACCACCGTCGCGGAACGATCCATCATATCACCCTGAGCACGGACGTTTCTCAACAATGGGCTGTCCTCGTGTTTCCAGCGTTCCTCGGTCATGAATATGCGGCTGACGGAAATATTGTAATCAAGGGAAAGTTTTGCATTCAATTCACTTGTGCGTTTGATTTCATCGCCATAGCGTTGGTAGGAAGCCAGCACGATCATCACGTCCACATCTGAACCTGGTTGATTCTCCCCGCGCGCATACGACCCGTATAGGTAAACGCCTTTAAGCCGTTCACCATACATACGGGCAAGTTCTTTCTTTAATTCACCCAACAACTTTTGAATATTGATTGGCATAAGACTTCCTGCCAGTATCTTACCGTTTTTTGGGTTTCAGTGCAACCACACTTACTTCCCCTTAATCATCTCCCTCGCGACCTGCATCAACTCATACGCGGACCTCAGAGTCCCCTCGCCCACTTCGCCGAGCATCTGTGAGAGTTCAAGAAGGCGCGGCTCGCCATCGAGACGTTCGACGCGCGTCAATGTGCGGTTGCCCTGGATCAGTTTTTGCACCTGATAGTGCTCATCGCCAAATGCAGCAAGTTGCGGAAGATGCGTCACACAAAAGACCTGATGCAGGCGCGAGAGATTCCAAAGTTTTTGTCCAACGGTCATGCCGACGCGTCCGCCGATGCCCTGGTCAATTTCGTCGAAGATCAGGGACGGAATTTCGTCTGCGCGCGCCAGCACGTTCTTCAAGCCCAGCATCAAACGCGAGGTTTCACCGCCTGAGGCGATCTTTACCAACGGCTTGAGTCCCTCGCCAGGATTCGGGGCGATGAGGAATTCCACGCGGTCGAATCCATTTTGATCGAACGAGACACGCGCGCCATTGTGGATTGGCGCGCCGTTGGGATCGGGTTTCATCTGGAAGTCTACATCGAATCTTGCTGCTGCCATCTTCAAATCGTCAAGCTCAGTTTCGATTCCCCTGCCCATTGCAACAGCGGCAGACTTGCGTTTTTCGGTCAATACATTTCCCTGCTTTGCGAGTTTGTCCAACAACCTTGCTTCCTGCAATTCAAGTTCGTCAATCCGTTCCGCCGCGCCTGTGATCGTTTCGAGTTGTTTGCGCGCTTCCATACCATACGCAATCACAGCTGGGATACTGTTCCCATATTTACGCGTGAGTGAGTGGATCAGGTCAAGGCGCTCTTCCACTTCATCGAGTCGCTTTGGGTTGAATTCGATCTCTTCGAGATAATTACGTAAACTGTGAATAACATCGGACATTGTATCGAGCAGAACTTCGGCTTGATTCGCCAATTCAGATTGCGCTGGGTCCAGTTTTGCGAGCGCGGCTAAGGCTTGCGCGGCTTGCCCAACCAGATCGGTCGCGGCAGGAGTGTCAGGCGAGCCTTCCTCCAGGACTGCAATCGCCTCCTGCGCGTTCTGCGCGAGCGACTCGGCGTTCGCGAGTCTGTCACGTTCCTTGCGCAGTTCTTCATCTTCACCGGGCTTCAAGCGCGCGGCTTCGATTTCCTCCGCTTGATAGGTGAGCATCTCTACGCGGCGGTCGGCATCCGCCTGGGCTTTTCGCAGATCATTCAACTCGTGCCGCAGGTTCAACAACGCGTGATACGTCTGGCGGTAGTCGCTGAGGGGACGCGCCACTTCTGCATAACGGTCAAGCAAGCCCAAGTGGGCGCGTGAATCGAGAAGCGATAAATGTTCCGCCTGCCCGTGAATATCCACCAATACCGCGCCCAGTTCCTTCAACAGTGACACGCTCACCGTCCGCCCATTGACGCGCGCCACGCTTCGTCCCTCCTTGCGGACTTCGCGCATCAGGACGACATAATTTGGATCGTCCATCAATTCTTCGCGTTGCAGGATGGAAAGCGCCGCCTCTTTTTCCGGACCTTTGAGTTGGAACACACCCTCGACGAACGCGGCGTCTGACTCAGCGCGGATGAGAGTCGTATCTGCGCGGCCGCCAATGAGCATCACAACGGCATCGAGGATGATGGATTTGCCCGCGCCCGTTTCACCCGTGAGGATGATCAGGCCCGAGCCAAATCGCAGATCGAGTTTATCTATGATGGCAAAATTTTGAATGTGGAGTTCTGTAAGCATAGGTTATGGTTTATCTGAACAATTGGATTCCAGAAAGTCGGGTGTACACAACGGGAGTGGCGATGACGAGATAGATCACTTGAAAAATGATGCCAAAGAGATTGCCTATAATAAGTTGAAACAAAATAACAGGCAGCGCGCCCAGCACAACGCCGACAGAAACGGTGATGAACAATGAGCGCGAGCGATGTCGTTTCGTAACTGCCCGCACGCCCTCGGCAATTGCCACTGCCGCGGTCGGCGCGCCCGCAGCGATAAGGAACCATCCTAGGAAACCAATACCGCCGATCAAGCTAACAAGGAATGTCGCAATACCGGAAAGAAACGCCGCAGTGATAAATCCGAGAATAAAGTCAGACAACTCGGCAGTCTCGAAAGTCCTTTGCCTCTCGCGCACACATTCCCTGCAACGATATCCTGTCGGCGTGCGCACGGCGCACGAAGCGCAGATGGGACGCTCGCAGTTGTTGCATCGCAGGGATGTACGTAGCAATATAAAGTTGTCGAGTCGGTCATCGCGGCAATCCTAAAGAATTTTCGTTCATGTGCGCGGTCAGATTGCGATAGAAGTAATCGGGTTCGCCAAAACGGACGAATTGTGTGGTCACTTCGGCGGCGCGCACATCAATATGGTCGTCTTCTGCCAGGGATACAGGCGCCTGTCCATCAATACTCAGAACCGCGTTTTCACCATTCACACGAATGCTCACCATCGAGCCTTCCGATAGAACAACGGCCCTGTCCACCGAGAGATGCGGGGCGATTGGCACAAGCAGAATATTTCGCAGCTCGGGTGGGAGGATGGGTCCCCCCGCGGCCAGGGCATACGCCGTTGAACCTGTGGCTGTGGCGGCGATCAGTCCGTCCGAGACATAACTGGAAAGATGACGGCCATCCACAGAGGCTGAAAGCCTGACAGGTCGCAGATTTGGTCCGCGTCCCACAACAACTTCGTTCAACGCGTTCCAGTGTCCGAGAGAGTCGCCCGCGCGGATATGTTCGGCACGAAGCATCATGCGGTTCTCGATCCATGCTTCATGGTTGAATAGTTTTTCAAAGTACTCATGCCAGTCCTTGCGGTCAACCTGAATGAGAAAACCAAGCCTGCCCAAATTGATCCCAAGGATTGGCACGCCAAGCGGAGCGCACAAATGACCGGCCCGCAACATACTCCCGTCACCGCCTGCAATAATGAGCAGGTCAAATTCACGACTCTTTAAGCGGTTACGCAGATCTTCATCATAAAGCGAACCGCAGGGAGCATCCAGACCTTTTTCCTTGAGATATGTGGCAATGAACTCGGCTTCGACGAAAGCATCGGGCATCTTTGGGTAAGCCATCACAACGGGTCGCTTTGGAATGAATGCGTCGGGCATGGTGAGGTAATTATAAAGGATGAAGCAGGAAAGCCGAAAACCTGTTTACTTGTGTACGTGTTTCCTCGACTGCTCACACCAAACTCTGGTCACAAACCTTCCTGAACCCGCAGCGCGCGCAACGGGAGGCTTGCTCGTGCGAGCGCGGGATATCATTTTTGTGTTCATCACGTTTCATCTCAGCCAGCAGATCCAGCAAAGATGACTCTAATTCCTGGGTGTAATCCACAGCAAAATCGCGGTCGTTGTAATGGATAATTCCATAGGGCGGGCGTTTCCCATATGTTTTTTCGACCAGCAAACAATAAGATGCCAGTTGATAGATATGTGAGTCGTACGGCGCGTCGGGAGTGCGGCCCGATTTGACCTCTACAGGAATGATGATTCCATTCTGCTGGACAAGATAATCGGGTTTGCCTGTCAGCCCCAATGCCTGGTAGAACAATGGCTTTTCCAGTTTGCCCCAGCCGCGCGTATCGGTGTAGATGACGCGTCCGCCAGGGAGTCCTGCGGCTTGTCGCTGGCGGTTGGATTGCCAGAAGAAGAGGAAGGCGATAAAGAGGAGGAAAAGGGAGAGATAAAGCATGAGTGTTGCGTGTTGGGTAATGGGAGTAAGTGGTAATTGGGGAATTAGAGACTGGCGGCTTGTTTGATGACTTTCTTCACGCGCGTTAAACCTCCGCCTGATAGATCTTCCATTCGTTTTTCGAGGACCTTGATGAAGTCATTTTTGTTGGAGGTGTTAACGGCGGGCAAAGCTTTTTCGGAGTGTTGAGGCACTTCCTTTGGGCGGCAGAACGATAGATGTTTGAGCAAGTACGGGAAGATGGCTTTGTTGTATTTGTCGTTCGCAGCGGCGGTGTAAGCGAGAGTTGACATCGCGTTATCAACCGTAATGACAGAGCCAGTCTCTTTTGCTTTTTTGATTGAATCCAAATGCCTGAAGACTGTGTCCGGATTGGCTTTTGCAACCTCCGCAAGCGCAGTCATCCCACCCCAGACGAGACGGTTGTTTCTGCTTTTGAGGCACCTCACAAAATCATCCGCGTACTCCGCAATCAGTTTTGGCTCGATAACCCCGACTTCGTACAAGACCTTGATGCAATCTGCCTGAATATTTTTGTCTTTATCCCAAAGGTTTTCCGCAATTTCACGGATACCTTTTTTATCTTTCTTCGCGGCTAAATCACGCGCCAATTCCTGGTTGGGAACTTCGTCGCGGCGACCAAGTGAATGAGCGAGACGATTGAGAATGGACATATGATTTCTCCTACATAAAAACCTGCCGAAGGTGTCTTCGCGGGAAGTTGGTCAATTATGACTAATGTCCGCGCATTTGTCATGGTTAACCGTGACGCGCATCAGACATGTCAGGTTTGGTTACACAATACGCGCGGTGCAATACGCAACGAGCATAACCAAGGCGATCATCAACAGGATCATCCCAACTGTGCGCGTGAGGCTGGATGCAAGGACTTGGCGTCCGTGTTTGTGGTGCAATTCCGTTCCAGCCACAAGCTCGGCTTGGTTCGCCGATTCGATACCCTGCTTTTTGTACCACCAGGCGCGGCGACAGTAGAGGTAATTTCCAATGTCAGATGAGCGGATGATAGCCATGGGCAAAGTATAGCACAAATTTTCTAAAATTTATTGTGTGGAGCAGAACACTAGCAATTCTCATATTGAGAATTGCTGTTTATGAGGTTATGAGGGTCCCCACGTTGACGATGAATATCTCCCATGTTAGAATGCCCTTCGCTTTGCCCCTCGGGGTAGGGGCGCGTAGCTCAATGGTAGAGCAGTGGCCTTTTAAGCCATTGGTTCAGGGTTCGAATCCCTGCGCGCTCACAGAATTTGGTTCAGCGCCTCCAAAGAGGGAGATGCTATTCGAATCCTAGCGTACTCAGAAGAAATCCTCCGCGAAGGAGGATTTCTTTATTTGCTGGTCTCCCATTAAAATGATAAGATGACTGTCGAAGGCGACAGTCATCTTAAGAATAATTCCTTCCCCCTGCGTTCCCCTTCAGTAGTTTGAATAAATCCTCTATTATTTTATGTTCCCCGGCTCTGTTACTCAATAGGCACGCACATATACCGCGTAGGCATTTGTACTGATTTTCGTGAACTATCTTGTAATAACTGGTAATTTCTGCTAATCTTGAAATATCTGGCGAAGGGAGACTGAGATGCAAAACAAAATCCGTGTGACGATTCTGGATGACCACCAGAGCATTGTGGATGGATATCGCTTTCGATTGGGCAGCGCTCCCCAGATCGAAGTGGCGGCGACAATCGGTTATGGCGAGGATCTTGAACCTGCCCTGAAAGAACATCATACCGACGTTCTTCTGCTTGACGTAAATGTGCCCACATCGAAAAATAACCCCAGTCCTTACCCGATCCATCATGTCATCCCTGCGTTGCTTCAACATTATCCCGACCTTGTTGTGCTGGTTATCAGCATGCACGCCGAACGTGGTATTATACGCGCGGTGATGGAGAGCGGCGCAAGCGGCTATATCCTAAAAGATGACCAGAGGACAATCCAGGATCTGGGCAACGTGATCCTCTCAGTTGCGGGCGGGGGTATTTATTTGAGCGAGAAAGCTCACAAGATATATATGAAGAATCGGGATGCGACGAGGGAGGAACCTTTAACCGGCCGGCAGATGGAAGCGCTCTCGTTGTGCGCGGCATACCCCAACAGCACAACGAACGAACTCGCGCAAATTATGCACGTGGCGAATTCAACTGTCCGCAACCTGCTTTCGGGGTCGTATCTACGGTTGGGTGTGCATACGCGCGCCGCGGCAATTGCAAAGGCGCGTCAGGTGGGGCTTATCACCCCGGATTCGCCTCCCCTGAAAATGTAGGCAGGGCTTGGGATGATCCCGCTCGTTTCCTTGGAAGGGAAAGATGAGACGAGCGGGATGATATGCCCAGCGCGTCGAAGAGTCTCTGCACGGGGGCGATGATGGCTTCGATCAGGGAATCAACTGTCCCTTTGTTTTGAAGCGGGGTTTTATTCAAGATATCCTGCGCGGCTTGATGCCTGCGTAATAATTGATCGACGCAATAACTAACCGCACCGCATCTGATCAAAATCTCCTGCGCCTCCTGCAGCGCACTTTCAGCGGATATGTTTTTGTATAGTTCCATGAATCTGGCGCGGTCGGGGTGATCCACTGATTGTGCGAAAAGAATTGGCAGAGGCTTTCGTCCCTGCAGCCAATCGGGATTTGCAGGCACAGCCATCGTGTCATTCAGATCATCGTGGATTTGGATCATCTCACCATACAATTCACCGAATCGTTTCAGCCCATTCTCCGCATCTTCTGTGGCTTCACCGAATAATGCGCCGAGGTGAAGCGCGCATCCATAAAACGGCGCGCTTTTATTTTCCACAACCTGCCAATAGGAAGTTTCATCTGCTGGATTCTGGATATCCAACTCCTGACCGAACGCGGTCGTGCGCATCATTTGATTCAGGCTGTTCACCGCTTCATGTCTGACCTTTGTGCTGGCTCTGCTTCCGAGAATTGCATCCACGCCTGCGGCTTGGAACGCGATAGCGAAGTTCGCGGCTCTCCCACTGCCAATGCGGTGATATTCCCCGCGCGGATCTTCATCCAGCATATCGTCCACAAGGATGATGCTGATCTGCGCGCAGGCAAGCGCGGCGGATGCGGGTATCGCTTTTTCCTGAGATTCACCAACAGCTTTGCAAGCGATGATGGGCAGTTCCCAGTCGCGAGGGCGTCCTGATGCGGCGCGGCGGAGGATATTTCCCATCTCGTCCGACGAGTCGAATATCGGCAAAGTCAATAGATATTCTATTGTTGATTGATAAATGTCCATAATTTTCTCCAAATAGACTGGTCAGGAAAATCCCTGACCAGTCCATGCTATACTGCGACTACGCTGCCGCAGTCTTTTGTTGATTCTGCTCGCCCCAGTTTTGCCAGCCCATGTCGCTCATCAGAGCATTTGCCTGCGTGCGGTTGATCCGGGTGATGTTAGCCAGAGCCTCCAGATATGAGCCTTGAAGCCCGGACGCAGAAGTGATTGAGGCGTAGAAGCCTTTCATTGTATTCATCAAATTTTCTCCTTTTCATTCATCAGTGTCTTTGTAGTAGGTATCTTGTGCAGATTTCACTGGTTGTCTTATTTGCGTACCTCCTTTTATTGATGTTCGATTTTTCGATAACAGGTCGCGACCGCGAGCGAGGAAAATAGCAGAAAATGAGTTCACGGAAGAGTTCCCTCTGGTTGATCGTTGAACAGGTCACGCCTTGGTTTGTTCTGGCGATCCTGCTCTTTTACACATACGCCAAGTTTTTTGGGCATCCCTATGGTTTCCGCTTTGATCCCTCCACAGGCATCATCCTGGAGGTATTTGAGAAGCAAAATGAACCGTCTCTTAAAAAAGATGACCAGTTAGTTCAGATAGGGAATCTTCGTTGGAAGGATTTCGAAGCGGATTTATCTGGGACATTTTTTGAAGGAGTTAAGCCTGGGGATGCTGTTCTAATCCTTGTTGAGCGTGGTGGTCGGACCTTGAATATTGAGTGGGTTTACCCTGGTAGTCCAAGCCAAAACGAATTGCGGGATCAACTGATAAGTGAATGGTTCATTGCATATTTTTTCTGGCTGGCTGGCACGTTGGCTGTCATACTGATTCGTCCGCGGAACAAGCGCTGGTTGTTGATGTCGGGCTTTAATTTCCTGACTGCCGTTTGGTTGATAGTGGGCAGCGGTGTTTCCGCGTATCACATCTGGTACAGCGCGTTGGTATTGCGGATGGCCATTTGGTTGTGTGTGCCGTTTTATCTGCATTTACACTGGGTTTTTCCGCGTCCATTGGGAAAAATGCCGCCTCTTTTGGTTTGGATTGTTTATGGATGCTCAGTGGTTCTGGCAATCGCGCAGGGGTTTCAACTTGTGCCGAACAACCTGTACTTTTTTGGATTTCTGATAGCCGTCGGTGGAAGTCTGATCCTGCTTCTCGTTCACATATGGCGCCAGCCTTCTGTTAGACGCGATTTTCGGCTTTTATTTGTTGTGGCATTGCTGGCATTGGGTTTGCCGCTCGTCTGGCAGGCGATCTCCGTTTTCATCGGTATTCCGGCATGGCTGGGCAGCGTCGGCTTGCTAAGCCTTCCTCTTCTACCGGTCGCATATCTTTATGCAGCGTATCGCGGCCGATTGGGCGCGCTGGAATTGCGCGTCAACCGCTTCATCTCTATTTACCTTTTTTTGATCTTGCTCGGAGTGATCGGGTTGCCATTAATTGCTTCAGCAGACCATCAACCTTTTACCCTCATCATTAGCGTTGCAATCTCAATATTCATAACGTTAGCTTATGTCTGGGGATTCCCGTCTTTTCAAAGTTTCGTTGATAGTCGTATTCTTGGAATTCCACTGCCATCCAAACGCCTGCTGGAAACCTACTCCACTCGCATCGCCACAAGTGTTTCATTATCAGACCTGGTCCGTGTCCTCGAAGCAGAGATCCTTCCGAGCCTTCTGGTCCGCCAGTTTGTCTTTCTCCAATCTGATCGCGGGTTGCTAAAACTGCTTTCTGCAATCGGAGTGAACGAAGAACAGATACCCGGGGAACAGGATTTGCCGGACTTGTTGACCCAACCTGGCGTTTATCTCTCTCCTGACCTTGAGGGTCATGACCAGCCTTACTCATGGATACGCCTAGTGCTTCCCCTCAAAGTTGGTGAAGAGACCATTGGCTTTTGGCTGTTCGGACGACGCGACCCGGACGATATCTATTCTCAATTGGAGATTCCAATTCTGCAATCGCTCGCCAGCCAGACCGCCGTTGCTTTGAGCAACATTCTGCAAACCGAGCGCCTCAGGGCAGTGTATGAAGTGAACATTGGCCGCTATGAACAGGAGAAGGCTCGTCTTGCGCGTGACTTGCATGATAGCGTCCTGAACGAAATAGCGGCACTGTTGATCGGCAGCGATGCGCCCGTTTTTTCGCCCGCGCTCCAGAAGGGTTTTGAGGCGCTCACTGAACGACTACGTGAGATCGTCAGTGACTTAAGACCACCCACGCTTAATTTTGGACTAAAAGTTGCCCTGGAAGATATCGCGGACAATCTGTCTGAAAGAAATCAGGATACGGTGAAGATCGCAGCCGAGATTCAGACAGACGGCGATTGGAGATATCCAGATCCTGTGGAACATAATATATATCGTATTGTGCAGGAGGCTTGTGAAAACGCCCTCCGATATGCCCACGCAAAAACGATAAGAATTGTGGCAGGGTTATATGGTGGGAAGATGGATATATTGGTGGAAGACGATGGCATCGGGTTCAATGCGGAAATCAGCCTCAAACTGGACGATATGCTTCCCAACAAGCACTTTGGTTTGGTGGGAATGCTCGAACGCGCGAATTTGATCGGCGCGCAAATCAGCATCGATTCAAAGCCGCAACAGGGAACGCGGATACGGATGATATGGGAGTCCAAAAAATCTATTTGATTGTTAAGGTTCGAGAGTTTAAATGAAGTTGTGTCGAACTTGAATCTATTTTGATGATCAAGGTTATACAATTGTATGAAGCAAAAATCCATCAGGGTTTGCTTGAGTCCGCTTAAGTGTCTCTTGAGTTTTATAGACAGCCATGAGTGAATTTGGAAATCTTCTCCGAAACTATCGCGAGAGTTGTCGGGACCCGCGCTTATCAACGCGGTGGCTTTCCCAAGAGAAACTCGGGGAATTATTAGGTGATGTACTCGGTACTCGCGGATATAGCGGCGCGGCTGTCAGCGATTGGGAAAGGGGCAAGAGTAAGATCCATGCTGACGACAGACTTGTTTTGGTAGGGCTGGTCAAAGTATTGCACCGGCGAGGCGGTATTCAGACTCTTTTGGAAGCCAACCAACTATTGGATGCGGGAAACTATCGCGCCCTTAATATCAATGAGGCGCAACAGATCTTTACAGAAACCCCTGATGGATTGAACGTTGAACAAACCATCTCCAAACAAAAAGTTTCCAAGTCGTTTATTCCATTTCTCCTGGCAGACCTTTTCTTTATGTCTGGGGCGGAATTACAGGAATTGCTGGCAAAGGCAGAAGAAGGGCCGTCCCCGTCATGGCCGCGAGTTCTGGCGGCTTTCATGCGGAAAGCATCCGGTCACATCTCCCTTACAACGGTCATTTGGGTTTGGGTCTGGCTGATTGCATGGTGGCTGGTGACGCCGTCCCTGCGCTCACCGTTTGATAATCAGGATACTGCTTCAATTGCGATTGGGATGTATGTCGGCGGATCATTGATCATACCGCTTCTTATCGGATTGCTTGTTAACACCAAGGACAATGATTATTGGAAGCAACAAACCGCAGCAAGTTCGTTTCTCGTCCGCCTTTATACCTATCAAGGCGCAGGCATTGGATTTAATCTGGGATATTTCTTTATTTTTCCCATAAGCCTTGCTCGTTTCTACCTGCATTTAGGGTCGGCAGTCTGGGTTGAGATGGCGGCCGCTACATTAGGAATGATCCTGGGAAACATGGCGGCGCGCGTGGTTCCATACAACTTGTGGATTGCTTATGGACGTCTAAAATTATCCGACGGCGCCATATTCTTCGTGGTTGCCCTGCTTGGCCTCCTGTGGGGATTGTTTTTCCTTGAGTATTACTCTATTTTCCAGAATCCCTTTTTAGGAACCATAGTGATTCTATTGGCAATTACAATTGCTGTAATGATCACCTGGCGGCAGCCTAATAAAAAGCCTGACTAAAAGCAAAAAAAATTTCAATGTGCTGGCTCAGGTTGAATATTTTAAGCCTTGCGCTAATTTCAATATTGAACATGCGTGCTATAATCGGTTTAGCCCATGTCCTTCGCACATCTTCACGTTCACACGGAATATTCCCTGCTCGACGGCTTCTCGAATATCAAGAAGCTCATCAAGCGCGTGAAGGAACTGGATATGCCAGCTGTGGCGATCACGGACCATGGCACAATGTTTGGGGTGATTGACTTTTACAAAGCGGCGAAGTCTGAGGGAATCAAACCAATCATCGGCGTGGAAGCCTACATGGCGGCGCGCACGATGCAAGACCGCGACTCCAAGTTGGACAGAACATCTTCTCATTTACTTTTGCTCGCGGAAAACGAGACGGGGTACAAGAACCTGCTCAAGATCTCTTCCGCCGCTCAATTGGATGGCTTCTACTACTACCCTCGCATTGACCATGACTTCCTGGCGGCGCACTCCGAAGGGCTTATCTGCACCTCCGGATGTATGTCCGCGGAGATTCCACGGTCTTTACTGGACGATAAACCTGAAGAAGCAGTCCGACGCATGAACTGGTATTACGATGTCTTTGGCAAAGAACGCTTCTTCGTCGAACTTCAACAACACAACATCAAAGAGATCACAGACTTAAACAAGAAACTGCTTGAGATGGGCGCGCGTTACTCAGCCAAATATGTCGCGACGAACGATGTGCATTACATCAAGCAGGAAGACTCACGTTTACAGGATATCCTGCTTGCCATACAGACGCAAACGGTCCTCACTGATCCCGACCGCATGCGCATGTCTGATGACTCCTATTATCTCCGCACACCGGCTGAGATGAGTCAGCTTTTCGCGGAAGTCCCTGAAGCATTGAGTAATACCTTGCTCATCGCCGAACGCTGTAACGTGGACTTGGGATTCAAAGGTTATCACCTGCCTGATTTCCCTGTTCCTGAGGGATATACCGTTGGGAGTTATCTGCGTCAGCTGTGCGAAGACGGGGCGAGGAAAAGGTACGGGGATCGCGCAACCAGTCAGCAGGTCCGCGAAAGAATCGATTATGAGTTGGGCGTCGTCCACAAAATGGGATTCGACGCGTACTTCCTGATCGTGTGGGATTTGTGTCGTCACGCGCGTGAAAATGAAATCTGGTACAACGCGCGCGGTTCAGCCGCGGGTTCGATCGTCGCGTATGTGTTAGAGATCACGGTCGTTGATCCGCTCCAGCATGACCTGTTGTTCGAGCGCTTCCTGAACCCTGGACGCATCTCGATGCCCGATATTGATTTGGATTTTCGCGACGACCGCCGCGCCGCGATGCTCGAATATTGCACGCGCAAATATGGGAGCGACAAGGTCGCGCAGATCATCACCTTCGGCACGATGGGAACGAAAGCCGCCTTGCGGGATGTGGCGCGTGTGATGGATATTCCTTTGCCTGAGGTGGACCGCGTTGCAAAACTGGTTCCGTTTGTTTCAGGGCGAAACACCACAATGGAAGACGCGCTGGCGATTCCTGAATTCAAAAGGATTTATGATGAACAAACGCACTTGCGTGAGTTGATTGATACCGCCGCCAAGATGGAAGGCACGGTTCGCAACGCAGGGACGCATGCCGCTGGCGTGGTGATCTCCGATAAACCGATCCTGGAATATTTGCCGTTGCATCGGCCGACATCGAATTCGGAAGAGACGCCCATCAAGACGGTGACCCAATTCGAGATGGGCATTCTCGATTCCCTCGGCATGTTGAAAGTGGATTTTCTCGGGCTCATTACACTGACCGTAATGGCAAAAGCCTGCGACCTGATCGAGAAGCGGCATGGCATTAGATATGATTTGAATAATATTCCGCTCGATGACCCGAAGTCATTTGAATTAATGGGGAATGGACAGACGGCAGGCTTATTCCAGGTGGAAGGCGGCGGGATGACACGTTACATCGTCCAGATGAAGCCAAAGACGCTGGATAATATTATTGCAATGGTCGCGTTGTACCGCCCGGGTCCGATGGCGTTCATCCCTGATTACATTGCGCGCATGCATGGCGAAGCGGAAGTTGAATATCGTCACCCCTCGTTGGAGCCTATCTTCCAGGATACGTATGGAATTCCGGTTTATCAGGAACAACTGATGCGCGCCGCGGTTGAACTCGCTGGATATTCTCCTTCTGAATCGGATGAACTCCGCAAGGCGATTTCAAAGAAAAACAAAAAAGATATTGACAAGCATCGCGACAAGTTTGTCGGCGGCGCGGTAAAACATGACATGGAAAAGAGCACTGCCGAAGCGATCTACAGTGACTGGGAAGAGTTCGCGAGGTATGGATTCAACAAATCTCATGCCGCAGATTACGGTGTGATCGCTGTGCAGACGGCATTTCTCAAATCGCAATATCCCACCGAATACATGACCGCCTTGCTTTCCGCATCCGCGGGCATTACGGAAAAGGTCGCGTTCTATGTCGCGGATGCGCGCAGTATGGGCGTCCCTATTCTGCCCATTGACATCAACGCCTCGGGCTGGGACTTTGAGATTGAAGACGTTGGTAATAAAAACATATCTGCTCGTGGTGGCGTCCTCGCCGCCGAGGACGGCGGCTCAAGCAAGTTGCCAAGCATCCGCTTTGGGATTGGCGCGGTGAAAAACGTCGGGCAGGCCGCGGTTGAATTAATTCTCAAAGAGCGCGATCAAAACGGAAAATTCAAAGACCTGAACGACTTCGCCCGCCGTGCGGATTTGCGCGCGGTTGGCAAGCGCGCACTGGAATGTCTCATCAAGGTTGGCGCGATGGATTCGTTCGGCAACCGCGCCCCGTTGCTGGCTTCGCTCGATCGCGTGGTGTCCATCAGCAGTAATCATTTCCGCGCGGCCGAAGCGGGACAGATGAGTCTCTTCGGCGCGGCAATGGGCGTTGTGGATGAGATCACGCTCCCTGAAGTCAACAATGTTGATAAACGCGAAATGCTCAACTGGGAGCGTGAACTTATCGGTCTCTACATCTCTGATCATCCTCTCACGCCGTACCAAAAAACATTCGCGCAGGTTGTCAGCTATTTTTCGGGTCAACTCGGCGAAGCACAGCACGAAGAGAAGGTCCGAGTCGCGGGTCTCGTCACGATGGTTCGTCCGTATGTGACCAAGACCAACAAGCCGATGGGCTTTGTCACGCTTGAGGATATTCAGGGCAATATCGAACTCGTGCTCTTCCCGCGCACATGGGAGAAAACCCGCGAGCAACTCACCGTTGGTCAAATTGTAATCGTCGAAGGCAAAGTGGACACGAACAGCGCTCCGCCGAAAATCTTGGTGGATGCAATTCGGACTGAAATTAAGATTCTTGAACCACTTGACACTTCGACTTCACTCAGCGCGAAAGAGTCGCCTCCCTCTTCGGGCAAACCGACAAATGCTCCCGTTAAACCAACGACCTCGACTCCCAAACCTTCGCCCGTTAAACCCGCTCCGACTCGTGCTCCCGTGACTCAAATCGCCGAACCCGCGCCGGCCTACGCGGTAGAGCGGGAAACTATCTCGCCCAGCAATAATTTTGATAATATGCCTCCACCGCCCGATAACTTCCCAACAGGCTGGGACAATGAATGGCAGCCGTCATTTGACGAAGCAACCATAGCGGCGCGCTCCGAACCTGTCGTAGGGCAGGACGATATCCCGCCTAGCCCTCCACGCGTGCTAACCTCTGATCTTGTTGGGGACGCAGAAGCGACTCCAGTGGAATCAATCATCGATGAGCGGGAGCAGGATGAAACGACGCGTGAAGCGGTGGTCACATCCCTGCAATCCATCTATATCCCGCTTGCAAAAGAGGAAAAGGATCACTCACCGCAACAGATCACAATGCTGCTGCGCTCGACAGGCGACAAGGAGCGCGATAAGCGCCGCATCAAGACGATTTATGGCACGCTGATTTCCTTCCACGGCCGCGACCGATTCAGTTTCCAGATTTTTGAGAATGGCTCAGGGCATCTGATTGATTTTCCCAACGACTCGACGCGCGTCTGCCCCGAAATGCTCGAACGCTTGAAGAAATTGATAGGCGAAGAAAGCTGGCGTGTCGAGGAGATTACGTTTCAGTAGTGAAATGGTTTGCACAGAATAAGCCTGATGTAACTTAGCAAAGCCAAGAAGTAGGTCGAGTATCTACTTGTAAAGAAGGAAAATGGTAAGAAAGAAGTCAAGCAAACTCCCATCAATATATCTTGACGAAAACGTTTCTCCGAAAGTTGAAACAGCATTTAAGCCTGTTTTTCGAACTTTTCAAATTTCTCATCATAAGAAATTTAAAGGGAAAGATGAAAAAGACTACATTGCTGAGTTATATAGTGCTAACGGAATTTTTGTTACCAGTGATGCCGAATTCGTGGAGTATGTACAGGATAATAACATTAAACATGCTGGCATAATTTTATTACCTGAGCAAATGACCCAAGAAGAGAAAACCTTGTTTGCCGAAATTGTAGGTGGATACATAAAGGGTGGATGCGACTCATCTTTGTTTACATTTCGAAACTTTATTTTTTATCCGGGGCATGATGGATTACGCACTATAAACAAAGGTAAGGATGAAATGGAATTTTCCTGGGATTGGTTATCACGAGCAATTGAAGATGAGTGACTGCCATCACTTAATTATTGTTGCTCACACATCTCGCAATCCATCCCTTATAAAAATATATGAGCGACCCATCAGGGCTGTCCTGTTGATTTCCATATAAGATTCCTCTACATGTCATCATTCCTTAATCCTCTTGGCAAGTCGCATCCACGCCTGTCAACCTCTTATCGAATTACATGTTTCACACTCATTCCGCTGGTAGAGCAAAGCTAGTAAACCATTCAATAGGGATGTCCAAATGAGAATAGAAGTATTATGGGAACAACTGCTCGGGAAAGGGCTGGAGCATTTGATCCTTCACCAAAGCGAAAATATTGAAGCCGAAAGTTTGGCAGTGGGGATTGTAAATGGTTTTCCTTACCGAATTCAATACCAAATTGTTTGTGACCTCGACTGGAATACGCAAAAGACAAAAGTTGTAGAATTACTAAGTGGCAAAGAGGTTGTTCTGGTCAAGAGTGGAGATGGTTGGCTGGATGAAAACAATTATGCAATCGAATCGTTGCATGGTTGTGCCGATGTCGATATTATGGTCACGCCATTTACGAACACGTTGCCAATTCGAAGGCTGGAACTGGAACAAGGCGATTCGAAAGAGATTCCCGTGGTCTATATCAGTGTGCCTGATTTGTGCCCGTCCAAACTCAACCAACGATATACTTGTATCTCGCAAGATAAAGATGGCGGAACTTATAAATATGAAAATCTAAGCAGTGGATTTACGTCCGAAGTAAAGGTGGATGCAGACGGATTGGTTGTCGAGTATCCGGGGATTTTCAAACTGGCGTGGAAGCAGTTGCAAACAAAATAGAAGCGGTCGTCTGCTATTGCAAAGGGTCAACCTCGTATCGCATTACAACTCTCACAATCCTCCCGCTCGCACAGCAAAGCCAGCGGATCGTTTTTATTAATTCCCCCACGTCATTTCTTTTGGCGTTTCGAGAGGAAGAACCCCGACCCCACCCCCGCGGCAAAAACGATTAGCGCACCGAAAATGATGGCTAAAGAATTAGATTCTCTTTGGACTTTGCCTTGAAGATCGGTTTCAGTTGGCGCAATTGTCGCAGGAGGTGTGATGGATGATGCAGCGGTAAACAAAGACGTTGCAATTGGAGGAATTGAGCAGGAGATTTAGGATGTCCGAGGAAAGGATTATGGAATTTTACGCCAATAATTATGATGGCGACTCTTGTAGCCGTCCTCATAAATTTCAAGAGACAATTCCTCTGGGCTTCGGTTCATAATTGGGAAATATTTCAGAGACAGCCGGGTTATTCAATCGCTTTGCGCAAATTTCGCCGAGTACGTCGCGGTAATCGGTTGTGACTGCGAGGTCGCCTGGTCCCATGATTTGACCTTCTTCCAACCCAGGCCATTCGCCGTGAACTTTCCCGCCATCCACGTTTCCGCCCATGACCGTCATCATGCTTCCGTGACCGTGATCGGTTCCCAAACTTCCATTCTCTGAAGCGCGGCGTCCAAACTCGGACATGGTGACTGTGGTTAGTTGGTTCATGTGATCTTGCATATCAGCGTGAAAAGCCGCGAGACCTTCGGCTAAGTCATTCATGAGATTCGGCATCAAGCCAGTGACCGAGCCTTGCGCGAAATGAGTATCCCACCCGCCTACATCAATCGCAGAGACTTCGAGTCCCACCTCGGCTTTGATGAGCATGGCAGTTTGTTTAAGGGCGAGTCCAAATTCAGAGTCAGGATATTTGGCATTGCGCGCGGCTGTGTAAGTGAGTGGATCAAGTGTTTCCAGTGTATCCATAATGGAAAGTGTGTCTTGTCCCAGGACATGATTTTCATAGACCGTATTCAAGGCGAGACGCATTTGTTGCAGAGCGCGCGCGTCACCACCGAGATGAAAATCCGCGATCGAGCGCAAGGCGGAGACTGGCACCGTTCCACTTAAACTTCTTTGCGGTCGCGTGCCCATCCCCACTGCGCGCAAAGGTGACGAATTACCTGTGTTCAATGTGGCAAGATGACGACCGATCCAGCCCGATGCGGGACCGCGTTCATCGTCGACACCGCGTTCCATGAGTTCCATGGCTTTGAAGTGACTGCGCGATTCGTCCGGGGCGCCGCAGGCGTGGATGATGGCGAGTTGTCTACTTTGCCATGCATCGAGCAATCCGTGCATGGAGGGATGGAAGCCGAAGAAGCCGTCGAGGTCAATGGCGCGTTCTTCTTTTTTCTCACTTGTGTCATCGGGGCGCGGAATACCAAGCGAGGGGCGTAGTTGATAATACGCGTCTTCACCGTGAGGGACAACCATGTTGAGAATGTCCGCCGCGCCGCGCAGGAATACGACGACCAGTGTATCGCCGCGCGGCGCGACATTTTGAGGAGCAAAGGCAAGGCGCGGCATCCATGAGGGGAATGCAACTTGATACTTAGTGGGTTTTGGAAGAGTGGTTAACATTATTTATCTCCATAATCAAAGGTGGTTGAGTAGCCGCGAAGCGGCGTATCGAAACCACATCTCGTAATTTGATATTTACCTGTTATTGTTGGTTTCGATACGCCCTGCGACGAACACGCAGGGCTACTCAACCAACGACATATCATCTCCACTGAAACGCAGGTGAAGCGAGAATGCCAGCCGCGACGATTTGCAGTGTCTCTTGTTCGGACGCGCCTGCTGACATAACGGAATCAATTAATTTGTCACGCGTGAGGCGTTCCAAGGGGGCGCCCAAAAATAAAGATGTAAGCGAATCCACTTCGTCCTGCAGGCTAACTGTAGACACTTGCACCTGGCGCAAGTGCAGGTGTGAGGCATCCAGAAGAGAGTTGAGATTGTTTTTGGTGCCTTTGATTTCGTTACGGATCAACTCAAACGCAAATTGCCAGCGCGGCATGAGATTGTTTTGCCAGGGCTCGTTTCTGTCAGGGTAACCATCAGGCGTGGGCCAGCCAAAATATGTTTGACCCATGCGAAGCAAATAATCTTGAAGCACAATGCCATCCGTTTCAGCATTGGTCATGCGAAGCGCAGAGGTGACGAAGTTCGCCGGACGTTTATATTTAGGTCGCGCCAGGGCGAGACCATCGAGCAGGATGACGCGCAACACAGATTCGATATCGCCATTCGTGTTAAGGAAAGATTGCGCGGCTTTCTCGATGATTTCTTGAGGAGGGTCATCGGCGATGAAGCGACGAGTTAGTTTTGTCGCGACGAAACGCGCCGTGCTTGGATGAGTCACCAGCATCTCCATGACCTGCTCCGCTTCTTTCACACCCGCGTTTTGAATTACGAGTCCCAAAACATTTTTTATGCCTGTGTCGTGCAGGTCTTCCTTGAAGACAAAATCGCCAAGCCAGAAATGTTCCTTGACGTTCCAGCCCGTGAGACAACGCGCCAGTTCCATCACATCTTGTTGGGTGTAGCCGCTGTCCACGCCAAGGGTGTGAAGTTCCATGAGTTCGCGCGCGTAGTTTTCATTGGGCGCGCTTTTTTCGTTCGCTTGATTGTCGAGATAGATCATCATCGCAGGGGAATGCGCGGATGCCCACACCAGATCGCGGAATGAACCAAATGCATTTTTGCGAATCACTTCGCGGTCGTCAACAGTTTTCAGATAAAAGCAATTACCTTTTTCGATGAAGATGTTGAAGTGGTCGCTCCAAAACTCCACCATGAGTTCGTAGAGTTGACGCTTGCTGTAAATTTGTCTCAGCAGAGTCGCCTGGCGCAATTCGTTCGGCGCTTTTTCGCGATCATAGTTTTCAAAGAGTTGGTTGCTGATACCTTCGAGCTCGTTCGCGTCCATGCTTAGGGTCTTGAAGGGACTGAGTAGAAGTTCGCAATCAAAATCGTTGATGGAGTCAAACGCGAGTTGTTCTTCGATCCATACCTGGAGACCAATCTCTGCAAGGCGGGCACGCTCTTCCACGCGGGGACCAAAGGTGAGTCTGTTCAGCGCGAGGAAGTCATGGGTATCAAGCAGAGTCCACGGGACTGCTGGGAGGGTGCCTGCGAGTCTGCGATACGCTTGCGCGGGAGCGCAGGAGGAGAGTGCCGCGCTGGTAACGACGAGTGTGGAGAGTTTGAGGAAATCGCGTCTTGAGAGGGTCATGTTCTAAACACTAAGTCTTGCACTGAGTTTATCGAAGTAACACCAAGGAATACAAAGGATCAAGTGTGAGAGGGTGAAGTTGTTGCAGAGGAGATTTGCGTCTTCTCACGCGGCATCCAATTCAATAACGCAAAGCCTGTTGCCCCGAAGGCAGTGACGAGGGCAACAGGCCAAATGAAGAACCAGCCAAGAACAGGGAAGAATGTGGCGAGTTCAAGGATGACCGCGCCGCGAAGGAATGCGCTGAGAGGTGTGTAATTGTTGCCTGCATTCTTCATCCGTTCACCCAAATGCGCGGCGATGCCTGCCGAGCCGATCGAGGAGAACGCGAAGGACGCCGCGAGCAGAATCCAACCGAGGAATTTTGCAGGGCCGATGGGCAATGCCATCAAAATGACAGTCGGTATGCTGACAGCAATGACAATGACCAGCCCCACCCAAAAGGAACGCGCAGAGCTTTTTTCCACGCGAATTTGTGCGCGCGCGATAAGGGATGGGAACAAAAGCCACCAGGCAGCGAGCATGGAAGGAAAGGCAATACTGATGATGAGCAGGATGAAGAAGATGGCGGATATGTCAGCCATAGGATGTGTCCTTTCTTGTGTTTTGATATGGGGGATACAGGGGAGAGGGATGAAAAGTTGCAGCGTTTTTCACCACAAAGGCTTGCATTGAGCCTGTCGAAATGACACGAAGGAGCACGAAGAGTTTAAAGAAAGGACGCGCAAGATTGCGCGTTCTTGTGTAAAAACCTGACAGGTCTTCTGCGCGCCGTTGTTAATCAGAACGTTGACGCGGACGATGATGCGAGTCAGGCATGGATTCGGGGAGACCTGTCAGGTTTAGTTGCCATCGCGTTGGAAGAACCCCAATATCACCGCGCCGAAACCGACAAGCCCTGCATAGGGCAGGAGCAGGAACCAGCCCACAAGGGGGAGAGCACATGCAAATGTGAGAATCACAGTTCCCCAGGCTGACTTTTTCAGGGAGGAATGTTCGGGCAGGATACGCTCGCCCACTATATTGACCATGCCAGTCAGACCAAAACTCAATATCACAGTCAACAAGGCGGTGATGAGAAGCGCGGGAATCGTCAGAATGACTTTTATCGCCCCGCTTGTATTCTCTGCAACCGAAAACAGGACGATTGCAATAACTCCGAAAAAGAGGAAGTTCACCAAGCCAACCAGGAAGGATCGCCCTGTCACCTGGTTAATGACACGTTGAGTCTTCATCACTCGGTTGGCGAATAACGCGCCAATGACGAGGAAATACGCAGCGAGGCTGATGGTCAGCAGGAAAACGATAAGCAGCAGGCGAAGGATGTCGATCATGTGTGGTCTCCTGATTTCGCGCGGCGCGGAATGCGTCGCACCATGTTTAATGGGATTGGTTCAAGCGAGAATGAATCCTGTTTAGCGGCACTTACCAGTTTTTTTGGTGCGACGCACCCTCGGTATTATTTGATTTGATTCCTCAACAGCAATCCGTTTCCAACCAGCCAGAGCATGGAGACACCCGCGAGAGTCAACGTGATCGCCAAACTCGATAGTTCGATGACGGGAATTTCGGGCAGGGTTGGAATTTGAATTTGTGAGAATGTGTCGAGCCACGCAGTCCATTGCAATTGGATTTGAAGAAATACATCTGTGTAGAATGGCATTTCGATGGCGGACAAAAGATTCGCGACAAAGGGCATGGCGATGATGATTGCGAGCAATGCGACTGCGGCTTGCAGAGACGCTGTCAGCGTGAGCCAGCGCGGGAGTTGGGCTGGCAGATTCGATTCTCGCGTGAACGGTGCAGCGAGATCACGGGATAAAGTCAATTCAGGGAGAGAATCCAATTCAGCGAATAAAGTTTTGAGCGCGGTCAAACGCGCCGCACATTCTTCGCATGAAGATAAATGCAGTTCGACTCGCGCCCGATCTTGAATCTCGTTATCCAGATATTCGTTGAGTTCCACATCAGTTAGGTGTTCAGTCAGGTGCATGGAGTTTCTCCGCTAATATTTTTCGGGCGCGGAAGAGATGACTCTTCACGTCGCTCAACGGGATGTTCAACTCTGCGGCAATTTCATCGTAGGACATTTCCTGATAATGCCGAAGTTCGACGACGACACGATACTGCGGCGGCAGGGACGCGAGCGCCTCACGAATCTGCTCGCTTCTTTCGCGGACCTCTGCAACTGCTTCGGGTCTTTGACTTTCATCGGCGTCCCGTTCCTCGTCGAATTGCGCAGTAACTTTCTGCGACTCAAGATGATTGAGACACAAGTTCGCTGCAACACGCCGAATCCACGGACCAAAATCGCGCTCGATGTCAAAGGTGTTGAGGCGGTCAAACGCTCGGATGAAAGATTCCTGCGCCAGGTCTTCGGCCTCGCCGCGCTCATGCAACATGCGGTAACAGACGTTGAACACACTGGCTTGATAACGCGAGACGAGTTCGCCGAACGCCTGGCCGGCGGCGTCGCCGCGACGGGCGCGCAGGATCAGGTCGCGGTCTGTGGGCGCGGTCATGGCTAAAGTGTAATACAGGTTTTGTGGTGAAAAAGTTGCAGGGAAAATTGGATAGGTGGAGATCGAATCTTCCTGAAGCAGTGGGATTAGACACAGCTTACTTCCACAACTTTGCCAACTCACTCAGTGATTTGTAATACGGTTCGATACTTGGAATAAAGTGTCGTTCGTCCTTTGCATGTGGACCCAAACCAGACTGTCCCCAAACAACCGCCTGACCGCCTGGAGCAAATCTCGCGCTTGTACCTGGGAGCTTCCTGCCGATTTTGGGACTAACGCCGGAAGCATGCTCCACCGATTCGATCAGCGCTAGCAGCGCAGGATTTTGCGGATCACACGCGACGCCGTTTTCCATGACGGGGAACATAGCTTCAAGTCCATTTGCCTGGCAATAAATTTCAACTTCATCTTTTAACTTAAAGATATCATCTTGTGGAATCGAACGAATCTCGACACCGAGAATCCCTTCCCCTGCTGTGACGTTATACACGCCCACCGTACCCACATTGATAAAAGGGAATTTTGCTTGCGATTGCCAGCCATCCGCGGCTTTGAGTGTGAGGTGCTTGGCAAAGATTTCATTCAATGCCGAACGCGCGGCGATGAGTTTCTCACTCAAATCACCTGTGCCTGCAATACCAGAATGACCTTTCGCTCCGCGTGCGATCACATCAAAGCGCATCACGCCGCGATTCTCCACGCAGATTTCGCCGAAGAGTTCGTCCCCTTGTTCACCTGTACGTTCGCCTGCGATGAAGAGGGACGGTTTCAAATCCAATTCTTTTAATACATGCGGCGTGCCCCAAGCTTCGGCTTCGCCGTTTTCTTCGTTGCCGACCAACATCAATGAAATATTCGGGAATGGTTTTCCCGTTTTCATCATATCTTTCATCCAAACCAAATATGTTGCAACAACGGTTTTCATGTCGGCAGAACCACGTCCCCAAAGATAATCGCCGTCAATGTGCGGGGTGAATTGGGAGTCATCGGGTTCGGGTTCGACGACATCGAAGTGACCTGTTAAGAGGATTGGAGACTGGAAGCTTTGCGTAGAGATTGGTAATTGGGGATTGGTAATTGGGAATTGTGCAAAGACAGCGGAGTATTTGCCGTCAAAGAATTTCACTTTGAGACCTGCGTTGTCGAGATAATCATCAATCAAAGATGCGGCGCGGTGGACTTCGTCGAGGCGTTCGTTTGGAGAAGCTGTTACGCTTGGGATACGAATCAGTTGTTGAGCAAGGTCAAGGATTTCAGAGGTTTTATCGGGATATGAAACTTCGATGACAGCCTGCGGGCGCGGACGGAATTGAACAGGAGTGTTTTGTGTCTGGCGGGCGGCGTCGCGCCCACGTTGGAGGAATTCGGAAATTTTGGATGACTCTTCGTTGAGTGAACCGAATTCAGATGCGATGCGTTCGACATCGCTTTTGACTTGGGCTTCGCGTTCAAAGTGTAGTTCTTTCAAAACATCCAGCGAGACTTCATTGCTATCGCCCAACTCGCTTTGCAAACGCGAGCGGAATTTCTCAGCGGTGTTGTGTCCGCCTTCGGACATTTCGACGAGAGGATTCAAATCATTCCACAAGTTCAAGGCTTCAGCGAGCGGTTTCACTTCGTTGAGTGTCCATTTGAGGAAGTCGCGCATGGCAATGGGTTTGGCTGTGAATGGATTCTCAATCTCAGCGCGCAGACTAAATTTCGCGGCGAGGTTCTCGTTGACGCGGGCGCGGCTGATGTCTTCGCGGTCGTATCTGAAAGCGCGGGCAAATTGAGGGTCAGAGTAGATGCGCAGAAGCAGAAGATGTTTGAGGGTCAGATTCGCGATGTCAATGTCGAGGCTGTGTCCACCATCATCAACGCGGACTTCGACACGTCCCATCGGGAGGTTGATACGCGCCATCAGGTTTTGCTTTTCGATCTGCAGAGCCATCTCCTCGGGTGGGGTCGCTTGACCAACAGCGAACAAGCCGCGGGCGTAAAGATGCGTCAGTTCGTCGCTTGTGGTGGAGATGATCCGTTCGACAGGATCCGCAAAAGAACGGGCGCGGACGGGAGTCCAGTTATTGTTTCCAAAACGGACGCCGCGGCGCACGAGGTCATAAGAGATCTGCAGATAATCGTTGTACGAACGATAGAGGTCGGGGAGGTCAATGGCGGGCGGATTCGGGAAGGTGAGATTGCGAATCGAATCATGCTCGGTGAGGACGACGACAGCGCGTCCAGCGCGAACCTGAGCCTGTAACGGCGTGGACGCGGCGGTCGCGATAAAGAGACTCGTAAACGCACGCAAGAGACGACTCGCCGTGATATAAAATTCAGATTTGAAATCATCGAGATGTTGATCGCCACGCTCGTTGGCGGAGAGATGCATGAAGTCCCACGCGAAGAGCGGATCGGGCAAAGACATGTTGGTGTGAATGCCCGCGGTGGCGAGCGTGTCGCCGTAGAGGTCAACACATTTTTCGAGATAGCGGCGCTTGGCAATGCCCCAATTGCCAGGGATGGAATGATGACCGATGTCGGTGAGAAATAAAAGATTGCCATGCCAGTAATGTAGACGTTCACCAAAATTCACACCAGCGCGATGGAGCGCGTTGATGAGCGAGGCTTCCATGAGACGCGCTTCGTATATGGCGCCGCGCGGATGATAGTACGGACGCGTCGCCCACTCGACCATCCAATGAAAGACCTCGAGTTGACTGAACTGCGCCTGCCACGGCGGGATGCATTCAGCGCGCAGATAATCCACAAAAGAATGTTGGCTGGGTCCTGCACCAACGGTGAGCAAAGGACGCAGTTCTTCATCGAGAAGGTTCCATTCCTGCTCGAAGCCATTGAGTCCGCCTTGCGGTTTTTCTTTGGCGGCTTGTTCGGTTGCTAAGAGATATTTGTCGGCGAATTTTTG
>CAZIYY010000057.1:0-25276 GCA_964543585.1 uncultured Anaerolinea sp.
ACCGCACACGCCTTGAACTCGGGGATCAACGCCTGCGGGTCGAGCGCGTCGTTCGTCAATAAGTTCGCGGCGGCTTCGGCGAAGTGCCACGGGATGAACACCACACCCACCGACGTCTTCAAGGTGATTGTAGCGCGCAAAACAATTTCACCTCTCCTAGAAGTCACGCGCACGGGCATGTTATTCGTGATGCCATGCATCTCCGCGTCCGCGGGGTGCATCTCGGCGCGCGCTTCGGGGTACGCCTCATTCAGCGCCGAGTTGCGCGTCATCGTGCCACCGTGCCAGTGTTCGAGCAAGCGCCCCGTCGTCAAAATGAACGGATACTCATCATCGGCTTCCTCCATCACGGGCACATAATCGAGCACGTGGAATTTTCCGCGCCCGCTTGGGAAGGTCTCGGTGAAGAGCGTCGGCGTGCCGGGATGATTCATATCAGGCACGGGATAAATCAACCCGACCTTTTCGATTCGTTCATACGTCACGCCCGCGTAATCCTTGTTGACGGACGCCATCTCACGCAGGATTTCTTCGGGTGATTCATAATCCCACTTGGATGAAGTGCTACGGTCAATTCGGACCTCGAGCCTGCTCGCCAAATCGAGGAGAATTTTCCAGTCTGGACGCGCCAGCCCGCGGGGCGGTTGAGCCGTCCGCACCCGTTGGACTCTCCTGTCCGTGTTGGTGAACGTCCCATCTTTTTCCGCGAACGAAGCCGCAGGCAGGAAGACATCCGCAAACGCGCCCGACTCGTTGATGAACAAATCCTGCGCGACGAGAAATTCAAGACGTGTCATGTGCTTGCGCGTCTCGTTGAGATTCGGCTCAGACATCATCGGGTTCTCGCCCATGATGTACAATGCACGGATGCCGCCCTCGTGCGCGTGACCGAGAATTTCCGTGGTGGTGAGACCGAGTTTGCGCGAGAGACCGCCGGGTTCGATGTTCCAGGTCTGCTCCCATTTTTCGGCGTTGGCTTCGTTATCCACGCGCATGTAGCCGGGATAATGGAACGGCATCGCGCCCATGTCGCTCGCGCCCTGCACGTTGTTCTGTCCGCGCAAGGGATTCAGTCCCGTGCCATCGCGCCCGATATGACCTGTGAGAAACGCCAGATGGATGAGCGCCATCGCACTGGCGGTACCATGCGAAAGCTGCGAGATGCCCATGCCCCAGTAGATCGCGCCGTTCTTTGCAGTGGCATACATACGCGCGGCTTTGCGAATATCCTCGGCAGGGACTCCCGAAAGTTCTTCGGCATATTCAGGCGTGAACTTCTCCAGCGACTCGACGAAATCTTGAAAGCCTTCCGTGCGCTTGGCGACAAAATCATTATTGACCAATCCCTCTTTGACAATCACATGCGCCATCGCACTGAAGACCGGCACGTTTGTGCCCACCTTAAGCGGAAGCCACATCTCGGCAAAGTCCACCAGGTCAATGCGACGCGGGTCAATGACGATCATCTTCGCGCCATATTTCTGCACCGCTTCCTTCATCTGCAACGCGATGATGGGATGATTCTCGCCCGTGTTCGAGCCTGTGACGATAAACACATCGTTTTGAATCACTTGTGACGCCGTATTGCTCATCGCCGAGGAGCCAATCGCTTTTTGAAGCGCAACCACCGAACCTGCGTGACACAAACGCGTGCAGTGGTCTACATTATTCGTGCGAAATAATGTGCGCCACATCTTCTGTAAAAGATAATTATCTTCGTTCGTCGCCTTCGCACAGCAATAGACCGCCATCGCATCCGAGCCATCGCGTTTGTAAATTTCAACCAATTTATCGGCAGTAATGTTAAGAGCAGTATCCCAATCCGTTTCCACCCAATCCCACAGATTGGAAATTTGCGAGTGTTCAATTGGCTTGCCATCTTTGCTCACCGCAAAAACTTGTTCTCTCCCCTCTGGCTTTGGCTTGCCCTCCAGCAAATATCTACGCACCAACGGCGTGGTCACGCGCTTGGGATGATAGATGTAATCGTACCCAAAGCGACCTTTGACGCAAAGATTTCCATGATTGACCGGCGAGTCAAACGGCGAAGTCACTTTGAAGATGAAATCATCTTTGAGATGTAACTCTAAATTGCACCCCACCCCGCAGTAGGAGCAAGTTGTTGTAACGACCTTATCTTCGACAACCCGCTTGGGATCAAGTTTAACTTCAGCCCCGCTTGGGGCGGGATTTTTAACAACCATAATAAGCCTCCAGTAAACACCATGTCACTCTGAGGGAGCGTACTCGCGACCGAAGAGTCTCGCTCGTCATAGTAGAGACCCTTCGCTATCGCTCAGGGTGACATTATCCTTTTATTTATCAATCGCCTTCAAAATTTTCTTTTTGTAATTCGAATCTTCTACTATATGAATATATCCATAAACCAACGCGATCCCCATCAACATCACAAGCTGACGGGTATCAACGCCAGGACTTACTGAAGCCAATTCGGGGTACATAAACAACAATACGAATAAAGCAAGAATCAACAGCAAGCCGAATGGCATTACCCAAAGAAATATTTTCCACATTGAAATAGCGCTTCGATATAGGCGAATGATTCTTTCCCTTCTTTCATCAGACAAAACAATGTAAGCATTTATGGTTTTGTCGATATAAAGATTCCTGAGTATTTTTAATATCAACGTAATAGGAATCAATACAATTAAAGCCTTGAATGAAAACGAAAGGAGTGCGACCGAAAAAGTATCCATACTCTTTGATTAACCTTTATTCTTACGCTGTTTCCTTCCAGTATTCAACACACTAATCTCCTGCGGACTCATCCCCTGCTCCAACATAAACTGCCGTTTTGGCTTCAAAGCGCCCGTTGGACACACGCCCACGCATTGACCACACAACACGCAGGATGTTTCAGGAATTGCCTTATCGAAGAATGTGCCGATTTGCGTTTCATAACCGCGCCCTTCGAAGTTTATCGCGAACGTATATTGCGCATCCTCCGCGCAAACTTGCACACAACGCCAGCATAGCAAACACTTCGAGTAATCGCGCACGTACATTGGGTTATCATCAATCACTTCCGACTCGCGCCGTTCCGCATCCGGGAAACGTTCTGCGCTCGCGCCGTATTCATCCATCATCGTCAGGATTTCGGGCGCGTCGGACAAATCCATCGTGGAGGCAAGCATCTCAAGAATAGTTTTCCGTGAGCGCACGACTTTCTCGCTGCGAGTCTGAACCTTCATGCCTGCCCCCGCTTGGACAATGCACGCGGGCTGGAGGACTCTCATCCCCTCGACTTCAACGACACACATACGGCACAATCCATTTGCCGTTGTCGCATCGTGATAACAGATGGTGGGAACATCTTTCCCGTTATCACGCGCGGCATCTAGAATGGTTTTTCCTCTTTCGACAGATACTTCCTGTCCGTCAATGATTAGAGTCAAATTCTCGGTCATATCGCCTCAAATATTACTGGTGGTCGAGTAGGACTGAGCGATAGCGAAGTCCATATCGAGACCACAATCTTTCCAAGTTATCTTATGTTTGATTCCAATTCGATGGTCTCGATACGAGCGAGAAGAGCACTCGCTCTACTCGACCACCGAGGACTCGCTGTGATTTCATCCTTCATATTTCATATTTCATCCCTCATCCTTGAACATCTCGGGCCACAACTTCATCGCGGACAGGACCGCGCCCGCCGCAGTCTGACCCAAGCCACATAGACTCGCGTCCGTCATTGTCCAGCCGACATCTTGCAAGCGGATCAAGTCGCCTTCAAGGACTTTGCCCGCCGCGACTCGGTCAAGGATTTCCTTTTGGCGTTGTGTACCCATCTGACAGGGATAACATTTACCGCAAGATTCGTGCGCGAAGAAATGACCCAGACTCTTAAGCACTTGCCGCATATCGCGCGTTTCGTCAAAGACCATCACCACACCGGAGCCCAGAGGCAAGCCAACTCCGCGCAAATCTTCAAAGGTCATTTTCACATCTAGATGTTCAGAGGTGGCAAACGCGCCAGCCGCGCCGCCAAATAATACAGATTGTAAATTCTTTTTGTTTGCAACGCCGCCCGCCATATCCAATACTTCGCGCAAGGTGACGCCGAATGGAACTTCATATAATCCTGGCTTTGCTACATCGCCAGAAACACAGAATAACTTTGGTCCTGGCGATTTCTCTGTGCCAATCTTGCGATATTCGGCAGAGCCTTGTCCAATGATCAATGGGACATTGCACAGCGTTTCCACATTATTAATGACAGTCGGCTTGCCAAACAAGCCATGAGTCGTGGGGAAAGGCGGCTTGACGCGCGGGAAGCCGCGCTTTCCCTCAATCGACTCGAACAGCGCGGTCTCCTCGCCACAGATGTAGGCTCCAGCGCCGACGCGGATTTCAATATCGAAGTCTTGACCGAGATAACCTGCATTGCGCGCTTCGGTCAATGCGTTTTCCAATACAGGGATAATATACGGATATTCCGCGCGAATATAAATGTAGCCCTTCGTTGCGCCTATCGCATACGCGGCAATACACATGCCCTCAATCGTGCGATGAGGATCGTCAATCAAAAGGATACGGTCCTTGAATGTGCCAGGCTCGGACTCGTCCGCGTTGCAGATGACGTATTTGGGCGAGCCCTCCGCTTTCGCCGCGCCTTCCCATTTGACGCCTGTCGGAAATGCCGCGCCCCCGCGTCCGACGAGACCCGAGGCTTTGATCTCCGCAACGACCTCTTCGGGCTTCATGCTCAACGCATTTTTGAGTGCAGTATACTCGCCGTATTTCGAGAGGTAGGTTGTGCCATTTCCGCAATTCGCGGTAAGCATACGAATTGAGCCATTAACCAGTGACGGCGGACGACCCAATTCGTAAGAATCTTTTTCGAGATTGATATTCGTTTCGGCTTGATCGTCCACGAGCGCGACAGGCGCGTGCTCGCAAAGCCCAAGGCATGGACTCGGCTCAATGGTCAGAGACAGGTCAGGCTTCGTTTGACCGGGTTTGAGTCGATGATGTTCACAGAGATGGTGAAGAATTCCGTCTCCGCCTTTGAGCGCGCAAGCCACATCCGTACAGACTCGGATCACGCGCTTGCCAATGGGTTCGTTGTAGAACAGCGAATAAAACTCAATCACTCCATGCACATCTGCAAGCGGGACATGGAGCGATTTGGCAATCTCCGAAGCGACGGGTTCGGAAACCCAACCATAAATTTTTTGAGCCGCGTGCAAGGCTGGCAAAAGCCCCGAGCGGCCCAGAGGAATAAAAGGTTCAATTGCAGTTTTGAGGGGAGTGAGGTTGAGGTCGTCCATAGATTCTCCGCTGGGAAGTATAGCCCAAAACCCCTACCGCGCAAATATGCTTTTTGGATTAAAATATTGCCTTGGTGGACATGGAATCTTATACTCCTCCCGCATATCGAATATATCAAGTTCCCTTGCATCTCAGCCGCCTGAACGTTATGGAGGCGGGAGCGGGCGAGCCGCTGATTGTTGTGCCCGCGACGATCTCGGTCTTGGAAAACTGGACCGATTTGATTCAGTTCATGGCGCAATGGTTTCACGTTTATTTTTTTGAACTGCCCGGACACGGACTCTCCACCCCCTTTCAGCAAAAATTTTCAACAAGACTGGTCGCCCAAACAGTTGAGCAACTAGCGGATCATCTGCAAATTGGAAATTTTAACCTGATGGGTTTTTCGTTCGGTGGCATTCTTGCCATGCGTGCTTACGATCTGCTCCATCACCGGATTGACCGCCTGATCTTGAACGCTCCCTGTCTTACAAACCGCGCGGTTTTATTATCGCGCGCGAAAAGATTTGCAATGAGAAGTTTCGGCGCTTTGCTCAGAAGACGGGCTGTGCAGGAACGGCTTCATCGGGTACTTCGACAGTCAAGGCAAAGAACTGTTTTCATGGATTTTTTTCAGATGATCGGAAAGGTAGAAAACCGGCATCAGATGGAGCAGAAACTTGCGAAGGTCGAAATTTCAACCATAGAAGTCTTAGGGGAACAAATCACAGAGACGATGAAATTTGATTTCCCGCATCCAGCCGTGAAATACAACACACCCTGCTATTTCACCATGTCAGTGCATGACCCCCTCTTGGATTATGAAATCACCTTGAATGAATTGCAAAGCAAGTTTTCAAATGTGCATATCACCAAATTATTTTACCCTTTTCACCAGCCGCCCAAGCCGTTTACTTTCGAAGAGTTAAACCGCGAATTTGGCGAGTCGGTCAGGAAGTTCGTAGTTAACGGTATAACCCATTCGGCGCCGCCAAGCTACAAAGGCATGGGAAAATCAAAACTCACGGGATTTAATACTGACCTTTCTTGAGGTTCGTCTCGCTTCGCGGCTCAAGACGTCGAAGGATCGACAGCTTTAAACATTCAAATTCGCAGTTGATAAATAACGGGGTTGTCGGCGATATTGAGTCGCTTGCTCAAAGGCATACGCGTATTTGATTAAGTCCGCCTCCTGCCAGGCTTTTGCAAAGAAAGAAATCCCAACCGGCAATCCGAAGACATATCCCGCAGGCACGGTGATATGCGGATATCCCGCCACTGCAGCGGGCGATGTGCTTTCCATGTCCCAGTTATTCGCGTCGCCGTTTGCAAGATCAATCATCCACGCAGGCCCGCCGGAAGGGACGATGAGCGCGTCGAGTTTGTATTTTCTCATTGTCGCGTCGATTCCATCTTTGCGGGCCAGGCGACGATTCTTCGCCAGCGCGTCGCGATATTTTTTGTCGCGCAAGGATGGCTTCTCCTGCGCGGTGATCATATGCTCCTGCCCGAAGAAAGGCATTACACGATCTTTATTTTCTTCGTTGAATTTGATGACATCTTCCATTGAATGAACGCCCACATTTGCCGAAAGCGATTTGAGATATTTATTCAGACCCGCTTTGAACTCGTAATGCAGAATTTCCAATTCGGTCTTGCTGAATTTATCGAAGTTGGGAACATTCGCCGGGTCAACGATCAGCGCGCCCAAATGTTTCATCACTTCAATACAAGTTTCGAATATCTTGAGGATGCGCGGGTTGGATCCAGTCATATTGCGAGCGACGCCAATCCGCGCGCCGTTGAGTCCATCCAGATCGAGATATTTTGCATAATTGGATAGACCCCGCTTCTTGCTGTCCTTGGTGATTGAATCCCTTTCATCAACTCCTGTCAGCGTCCCAAGCAGGATCGCCGCGTCCGCGACGGTGCGCGCCATGGGACCGGGCGTATCCTGGCTGTGCGCTATGGGAATGATACCGCTTCGACTCAACAGCCCAAGCGTGGGCTTGATTCCGACGATCCCGTTTGTCTGTGCTGGACAAATGATCGAGCCGTCCGTCTCGGTGCCGATCGCCGCCGCGCACAAATTCGCCGCAACAGCCGCGCCCGAACCGGAGGACGATCCACACGCGGAGCGATCCAACGCGTAAGGGTTGCGCGTGAGTCCGCCGCGCGACGACCAGCCGCTCACCGAGCGTTTGCCGCGAAAGTTTGCCCACTCGCTCAAATTGGTCTTGCCAAGAATTAACGCTCCGGCTTTGCGTAACTGCTTCACGATGAAAGCATCGCGCGCGGCGATATTTCCTTCCAGCGCCAGCGAGCCGGCTGTTGTTTGCATTCGATCATGCGTATCAATATTATCTTTGAGGAGAATCGGAACCCCATGCAGCGATCCGCGAACTTTTCCTGCTTTACGCTCTTTATCCAGCTCGTCCGCAATCTCGAGCGCGTCGGAATTTGCCTCAATGACCGAGTTCAGGCGCGGCCCGTTCTTATCCACAGAGTCAATGCGCTCCAGGTACAACGCGGCGAGTTGACGCGCAGTCAACTCACCTGATTCCATCTTTTCCCGGAGTTCCTTGATCGTCCATTCAGGCAGGATCATCCGGCTCGTCTCTATGAAATGATTGATGATACGACAGGGATCATCGCCCGCTGCCCGTGATGTAACGTTCCAATTGCGAGAGCATCATCTGTTGAACCTCCACCACTTCCTTGAGCACGTCGCGCACCGAAACCAAGCCAAGCAACTCAGTGCCTTCATAAACAGGCAGGTGACGGATGCCCTTGTCCAGCATCAGCGCCATACATTCCTCCAGCGGCTGGGAGGCGTCAATGTTGATCACCCTGCTTGTCATGATCTCACTGACCCGTGTATCCTTTGCGCTTTTCCCCGCCAGTTCAACTTTCCGGACACAATCCCGCTCCGAAACAATTCCATTCACTGCGCTCCCACTCATCACCAGCAGCGCTCCTATGTTATGCTTCGCCATCACTTTCAGAGTTTCCAGAACAGTCGCATCGGGAGCAATCATGAAGACCTCGCTTCCCTTTTTGCGGATCATATCTCGAACGGTAGCCATGGCTGCCTCTCCTTTTGTGACAAGATTGATTAGAGTATAGACTCAAATTCGTTCTCTTGCAAGCGGATTAAGTGCGCCGCTTCCCTTCGGGCAAGCCGACGGTTGATCCCATTTCGACAACCGCTGCGAGGCGGAGACTGCTCGCGCCTGCCCCGTTTATCTGAATAACCATCCCTCCATATATTTCTGATATCCACTCCATGCAGATATTCGTTATTTCACGGATTGTCTCGACACTGAAAGACGGCCTCCTCTCCATCGAAGCCGCGTTGGCATGTAAACTATAACACCTTACAAAAGGAGATTCACAACCGATTGCTCTTCATTGCTTTGGCAACTTCATGCGAAAGTTCATCTGTCCGTTGCTCGAGGTGAGCGATGATATTGATGTAATCCTCGTCGTTGCGGTTCTGGCTGAGTTTATAGCCCGCCTCCAGCCGCGTGACCTCGATTTGAAAACCCATTACACCTCTGATCTCTTTCTCCACAAAATCAGGCAGAAGCGTCTCCATTCGATATGAACTGCCCGTCTCATGGCGGTCAATGAGACGTTTGAGCAGGGAGTACAATTCATTATAGTCCGTGACAAGACGCGGCTTGCCATAGACATGGATAATCGTATAGTTCCACGTCGGCACATTGACGTGGTTGTACCAGGTCGGCGAAATATACGTGTGCGCGCCTTGAAAGATGACAAGTACCTGATTATTTTTCTCGAGAGTCTTCCAAAGCGCGTTCGCCCTCGACATATGCCCATTGATCAACAAGACGCCATTTTCAGCTTCAACCACTTCCACCATCAAATGGCTGGCTATGGGCTTCTCACCATCGTATGCCACCAGCGCGGCAAAGTTGTTTTGATGGAGAAATTCAAGAATCTTTTCACGGTCTTCTTCGCGGTAATATTTCGGGATATGCATAAATCTCCTTTGAATGGTGAAAGTATAACATCCTGACATCCACAAGCCATCCCACAATCTCCAATCCCTCGTTCTCCATTTACCAATTACGAATTACCTCCCAAACGGTATAATCCTCTTCAACTATGAAACGCTACCTCCTCTTCACCGTTTTCATCTCAGGCATGACCATACTCGCCGCGGAACTCGCCGCATCCCGCCTTATCGGCAATGTATTCGGCACGAGTAATATCGTTTGGACAAGCATTATCGGACTCATCCTCATCTATCTCACGCTTGGATACTTCCTCGGCGGCAAATGGGCGGACGCGAATCCCACGCCGGGCGCGCTCTATCGCGTCCTCGCGTGGGGCGCGTTCACGCTGGGACTCGTTCCGTATATAGCGGGACCAGTTCTCAAGTCCGCGGCGGGGGCGTTTGAGGGATTACAAGTTGGCATTCTAGGAGCGTCGTTTGTTGCGGTGTTGATCCTGTTCATCGTTCCCATTACACTGCTCGGAACGATTTCGCCGTTTGCGATCCGCTTGAGTGTTGAAGACACATCCCATGCGGGTCAAACGTCAGGGCAGATTTACGCGATATCAACATTAGGCTCATTTATCGGTACGTTCCTGCCGACGCTGGTCACCATTCCTGCAATTGGAACAAAGAACACGTTTCTTTTATTCAGCATGACGTTGTTGATCGTCGCGTTGATCGGGCTGACGCGCTTCGCCAACACGCGGGAATTGCTCAAACATACATGGATGCCAATCATCCTGGTCCTCGCAGCACTGCTTTCAAGACAACAATCCATCAAGAGCAACACTGGGCAAATTTACGAAACCGAATCGGCGTATAACTATATTCAAGTGCAGCAGCAAAACGGTTTCACCTTATTGCGACTAAATGAGGGACAGGGCGTTCACTCGATCTATCATCCCGACACATTGCAATACAACGGACCCTGGGATCAATTCCTTGTCAGCCCATATTTTTATCCAAACCGAAAACCATCCGATATCCAACGCGTTGCGATTGTCGGACTTGCCGCGGGCACGACTGCGCGTCAAATGACAGCAGTGTATGGAAATGTTCCAATTGATGGATATGAACTCGATCCCAAAATCGTCGAGGTGGGACAAAAATATTTTGGCATGACCATGCCCAACCTGAATATCATCATCGGTGACGGACGACTCAACCTTGAACAAAGCGAATACCACTACGACATCATCGCAGTGGACGCGTACCGCCCGCCATATATCCCCCCGCACATGACGACGCGCGAGTTCTTCGAGATTTGCGCTTCACACCTGACCTATAATGGAGTCCTGACCATCAACTCCGCCAGCGTCCCAGGCGATAGACGTCTCATCAACGGACTCGCAACAACGATGGCGACCGTCTTCCCGTCTATTTACACAGTGGATATCCCTGGATCATTGAACACAATGATCTTTGCAACAAAACAGGAAACGAAGCCAGAAAATTTCGCGGCAAATCTGATTGCGCTTTCACAAGACTCAAGCGTTCATCCGTTGCTCATTCACACCATGCAAGTGACATTTGCCAACCTCAAATCTGGCTACGAACCGACGCAGGTCTTCACCGACGACCACGCGCCGATCGAATGGATTGTGAATGACATGGTAATTCGGTTTATTCTTGAAGGAGGAACGCAGTATTTGCAATGAATAAATTAACTCTCCTCTCCTGGCTCGTCACTCTTCTCCTCCCCTTTGCTCTCATTGGACTCAGCCTACGAGTTCTTCTCACGCCCATATTTCTCAAAATCGAATACAACATGCCATACTTCCCGCCTGATGAATATGGCTTCACCAAAGAAGACCGTTTGAAGTGGGCGCCCTACGCTTTGGATTACCTCGTCAACAGCGCGGACATTTCCTATCTCGGCGATTTGAAATTCGACGATGGGACTCCCCTGTATAACGAGCGCGAGCTGAGTCACATGACTGATGTCAAACGTGTGACGCAGGGCGCATTGCAAGCCTGGTATTCGTCACTGATTTTGCTTGCCGCGCTGGGAATATGGGCATGGCTGCGGCATTGGGAGCAGGCGTATCGTCTCGGCTTGATGAGGGGCGGATGGTTGATGGTAGGACTCGCTGTCGGCATCGGACTGATTGTCGTGGTCGGCATGTCAGTCAATCCAAATATTTTCTGGAATTTCTTTGCGGGATTCCACAGCCTGTTCTTTGAAGGCGATTCGTGGTTGTTTCTTTATTCCGATACCCTAATTCGTCTGTTCCCCCTCCGCTTCTGGCAGGATGCGTTCTTGCTCGCCGCAGTCATCGCGCTCAGCGGCGGAGTCGGACTCGCACTTGGTATAAAACAGATTTACCTCTTCAACATCTCATCGTGATTATCCACTTCTTCCTCAGGCTTCGCGAGAGAGGGCATTTCCAAAATTGAATTCAACCCAAAATGCTGTAAAAATTCGGGGGTGGTGGAATACAAGATTGGTCTGCCGGGTCCATCTGCGCGGCCCGATTCAAGAATTAATCCTTTATGCAATAGACTCTTCATCATGCTGTCGCTGTTCACGCCGCGGATTGAATCAATTTGCGGGCGCGTGACCGGCTGTTGATAGGCAATGATTGCAAGCGTTTCGAGCGCAGCGCGGCTGAGGTGGGACGTCGCTTCGAGACCGAGGAAACGTTCGATCAATTCGGCGAGTTGGGGCGCGGTGGTCAATTGGACGCGCCCCGCGTGTCGTTGCAGGCGCAAGCCGCGGGTTAAGAGCGAAGCGTCCAGTTCGTTGAGTCCGCGTTCGATGACGGAGGGAGCCACATCCAGCGCGGTTGCCAGTTGCGCGGTCGTCACGGGTTCAGCGCTGACAAACAATATCGCCTCAATCTTTGAAGACAACGCCAATTCAGTTAAATTATTTTCCAATTCGCCCATGCTATAATTGCTCCACTCGACGATTTACGATTTTGGATTTACTATTAATTATGTGCGGTGGTCGAGTAGGCGGCGAGTTTCGAAACACAAAGAACGCTACTCAACTACCGCCGCCGTATCGAGACCACGCAACACGAATCACGGATCACAAATGAAACAGACAAAACTTGCTTTACCCATTTTCCTCATCACTCTGATACTTGCATCGCTGGCGTGCACCATTAATACCGGAGGTCCAGATTATTCTGAACTTCAACCAATCCCTGTCTCAACGGAAGCGGCTGAAAGCCTGAAGGAAGAAATGAAAAAATCGTTTGAGGCAGGCTTGCAAACTGGCATGGTGACGCTGAACATCACCGAGCCGCAAATCACATCCTATCTTGCCTTCCGCCTGCAAAACGACCCAACCCTTCTGCAACAGACCGACAAACAGCCGCTCATCACCGACCCGCAGGTCTACTTGCGCGACGGTCAAATGAAAATCTATGGCAAGACTAAACAGGGCATGTTCGCCGCAAACATAGGCATCATCATCACAATGGGCGTGGATGAAGCGGGCCAGCCAAAGATCGAAATTGTCTCCGCGGACTTCGGTCCGTTCCCCGCGCCCGCCGGTCTCAACAACGCCATCACCGCGATGATCAAGGAAGCATACACGGGTTCGCTCGGTCCCGTTGCAACTGGCTTGCGGATTGAAACCATCACCATCGCTAACGGCGTGATGACCATCACGGGCCGCATCAAGTAGCGCACGGATTATACATTGATTTCCTCGCGCTGAACGGAGGTCATAGCGAAGCGGAGACCGAAGACGAAGCGCGATTAATTTAGACTGCTCAATCATAGTCGAAGCGCAGATAAACAAAATGCACCGCCTCCCTCTTAACCCAAGCCTGCTCGCCGTTTTATTAGCCTTCTCCCTGCTGACAGGTTGCCGCTCCCCGCAAGTGGCAAGCGCAGACATCACCATCAGCATCACCGCAGACGGTGACTCGCGCAACGTGACTGTCCCCGCAGGAAGCACAGTGGCCCAGGCATTTCAAACTGCCGATATCACGACCGGGAATCTGGACCGCGCCGAACCTCCGCTCTACACCGTACTAAACAATGGTGATGTGGTCACGCTCACCCGCGTCAAGGAAGTATTTGAAACGGAGCAGGAAATCATTCCGTTCGAGAGACAGGTGGTACGCAACGAGTCTTTGCCCGAAGGTGAGACCCGACTCGTGCAGGCGGGCGCGAATGGCTTGCAGGAACTCACCTATCGCCGCGTCATTGAAGATGAAGTGGAGATCAGCAAATCGGTGGTTAAGTCTGTCATCCTGCAAGAAGCCGCGCCCGAAATTATAATGATCGGCGCACAGTCATCCTTCGCGCCGCTGCCAATCCCCGGGAAACTCGTTTACCTCGCGGGCGGTAACGCGTGGATCATTGACACATCCACAGCCAATCGTACTCCGCTCGTGACGACTGGCGATCTGGATGGGCGTATTTTTGAACTCGCGCCCAACGGCAGTTATCTGATCTTCACTCGCAAATCAACCAAGTCCGCGGACAAGGAGATCAATACTTTGTGGGCGGTCAGGGCAAATGGCGGCAGTAAGCCATTCAGCACGGGCATCTCGAACGTTGTCCATTTTGCGGATTGGATACCCAATACAAATTCGATTGTGTATTCAACCGTTGAGCCGCGCAGTGCCGCGCCGGGCTGGCAGGCGAACAATGATCTTCAGCGTTATAGCATCTCGACAGGCGAGAAGAGAAAGATCCTCGATGCAAGCAGTGGAGGCGTGTATGGCTGGTGGGGCATGACCTTCGCCTTCTCCACCGATGGGAGGCTCGCATACGCGCGCCCGGATGGAATTGGTCTGGTTGACCTTGACGGCAAATATCTCAAACCCCTGCTGGATATTACGCCCCTCAACACACATAGCGATTGGGCATGGCTCCCGTCCATTACCTGGGGCGCGGATGGAAAGACTCTTTATTTTATTTCGCACGCGCCGCCGCCCAACCTGGTGAGCGAGGAGGATTCGCCGTTCTTTGATATCAGCGCAACGTCGTTTGAGAATGATGCAACGGTGCAAATCGCCCGGCAGACCGGCATGTTTGCTTATCCATCCGCTTCGGCGTTACAATCGAGTTCGAGGGAACGGCAATACCAGGTCGCGTACTTGCAAGCGACCTTCCCCGAACAAAGCGAGACCAGCCGTTATCGCGTCTTCGTGATGGATCGGGACGGGTCGAACCGCCGAACAATTTTCCCTGCGAACGACGCGCCCGGCCTTGAGCCGCAGACTCCTGCCTGGGCGCCCGATCCCATTGACGGGCAGTCGGGCGATTTCGTTGCAGTCGTTTACCAGGGAAATCTCTGGCTCGTGGACAGCGGCAACGGGCAGGCTTATCAGGTGACGGGCGATGGACTCGTCACAAGGATTGATTGGAAATAACCCTCACACCGTGCTCCTCTCTCACTGGGGGAGGGCAGGGTGAAGGATGAACAGAGAGGAATAATCTAATGCGTATCTTGATCACTGGAGCGGCCGGGTTTCTCGGCTCACACTTAACCGACCGTCTTCTTTCCGATGGGCATGAAGTGATTGGGCTGGATAATTTCGTTACAGGCAACCCTGAAAATATCGCCCACCTAATGGGAAATGAAAAGTTCTCCTTTCGCAAGCATGATGTATCGAACTATATATTCATTCAAGGCAAGGTGGATGCCGTCATGCATTTCGCCTCGCCTGCCAGCCCGAACCCGCTTTCGCCATCGGGATATTTCAATCTTCCCATTCAGACGATGAAAGCCGGCGCACTTGGGACACACAACTGTCTCGGCGTTGCGCGCGTCAACAATGCGCGCTTCCTGATCGCATCAACAAGCGAGATCTATGGCGACCCGCTCGTTCACCCCCAAACCGAGGACTATGCCGGCAACGTGGATCCCGTTGGTCCGCGCGCCGTGTACGATGAAGCCAAACGCTTCGCCGAATCCCTGACCATGGCATATCACCGCGCCCACGGCGTTGACACGCGCATCGTCCGCATCTTCAACACCTACGGTCCGCGCATGGATTTGGAGGACGGGCGCGCATTGCCAAATTTGCTCAAGCAGGCATTGCTCGGTCAACCGCTTACTGTTTACGGCGACGGAAGCCAAACGCGCTCCTTCTGTTATGTGGATGATTTGGTGGAGGGCATTGTCACATTGCTTTACTCAAACGAACATTTGCCCGTCAACATTGGCAACCAGCACGAGATGAGCATCCTTCAATTTGCCGAGACCATCAATCGTATCGTCGGTAACACGGGAGGCATCACCTACGTCAAGGACGCGCGCAGTGTCCGCGACCCTCAACAACGCCAGCCCGATATTACGCGCGCACGCGCAATTTTGAAATGGGAACCCAAGGTCACCCTCGATGAAGGCATCCACAAGACCATGCCGTACTTTAAGAAAAAACTGGGACTTGCGTGATTTTTAACGACGACAAGGAACGCATCCGCTTCCTCAAATTTGCGGCGGTAGGCGCGGTTGGCTCGGCGCTGGATTTCGGAGTCATGAATCTTCTGACCCGTCTTCTTGCCTGGCGACTGGTCTATGCAGGGGGAGTTTCGTTCTTTTGCGCGGTCGTCAACAACTTCATGGGCAACCGCTTTTGGACCTATCCTGAATCACGCTCGCGTCACATCCTGCACCAGTTGGGCATGTTCGCTGCCGTCAACGCCGCGGGCATCGCCATACGCATCCCGATTCTTCATTATGTTGAACCTCCGATGGAAAGCGCATTCCGAAGTATGACACATTTGTCGTCAGACACCGCCACATTCTTTGCCAAAAACACCACCCTCGCCTTCGCCATAGGATTCGTAATGATTTGGAATTTCTTCATTAATCGCTACTGGACGTATAATGATGTAGATTCGTTACGCGTTGAGCCGGGCAAGTGACACTTGCGCAAGCACGCACATCTGCCCTGGGGCGCGCCACACAGAGGAAAGCCATGTCACAGAATCAACAGCGCATCATTCCCATCTACTCTTCAAAAGGTGAAGCCGAAGCCTTTTTGGTATTTCCTTATCTCTTCAACCGGAGCGGTGAATGGATCGGCTGGGTCACGCCTCAAAGGGAAGTCTACTCGGTGATGGGCTACTACGCCGGATCCTTGACGAACGACCCGCGCATCGTGCGGAAACGGGCGGAAGATTCGGTCAAACCGCGCCTCAAGCCGCCTCCGTCTCCAGGCAGAATCTCCACCCCAGCCTCGGTCCCATTAGCGCGGCTGATGACGGACCTCACTCATAGCCTAGTGGACGTCCTAGCCGATGAACCCGAACGACTGCATACACTGGATAGCGGTGAATTCCGCGAAGACATGGACTGAACGATTTACAATTTTTGATTTGCGATTGCAAAATGCAATTACAAATTACTAGTTACCAATCTCCAACCATCCTTCAATAAATGACAAACCTCCTCGCCCCCAAACCCATCAGCGCCTCGCGCGTTACGCTCTCGCAATTGATGCACCCCGAACACGCCAACCTGCTTGGCAACGTGCACGGCGGCTGGATTATGAAACTGGTGGATGAGGCGGGCGCGCTGGCATGTATGCGGCACGCGCAAAAGAAAGTCGTCACGGTCGCGATTGACTCGATGACCTTTCGCCAACCGATCCGCATCGGAGATTTGATCATCCTAAATGCGGAAGTCGCTTATACTGGGCGCACGTCGCTGGAAGCCGAAGTGCACGTGATTGCAGAAACCCCATTACAGGCAAGCGCACTCATACGAACACCGCGTATCTTGTATATGTTGCGCTCGACGATAAAGGCGAGCCTACTCTTGTACCGCCCTTGAAAGTTGAGACCGACAATGAAAAGCGCAAAATGGAGAAGGCAATCGAACGGCAGAAACGAAGATTGGAACAGCAGTAAATTCGTCCTGAGCGAAGGCTTGAGCGTAGCGTAGCGGCGACAAAGACCGAAGTCGAAGGACGATATGCCAAACAAACCTGCGTTTCGACTACGTTCCTCGTTACCACTTGTCACTCCGCTCAGCGCGTAAAGGCTTTTCATGACCGAATCCGACCTCACCCAACCCGAACCTAAAGAACGCATGGCGCACCCGATTCGCAGTTTGCGCGAACTCGTGGATTTTGTCGCGGGCAAATCGCTTCCAGCGCTCGCGCCCGAAGAGGGACGCATCACAGAGGCATTGCCGTTTCCATACCTCGCAATTGTGGGACAGCATGAAATGAAACTGGCATTGCTGCTTGGGCTCATCAACCCCAACATCGGCGGGATACTTCTCATCGGTCCGCGCGGGACGGCGAAGACAACCGCGGTCCGCAGTTTGTTGGATCTGCTCCCACTTGTTGAACGAAGCATATGTCCGTATGGATGCCTGCCCGAAGATATTGAGGCAGGCGGCATTGACGCGGTCTGCCCTGATTGCGCCAAGAAATATGGTGAGGGTCAACCCCTGACCGCGCCTGACAAAGTGCGCTTGATCGAGTTGCCGCTCAACGCGCGCATAGACGATGTCGTCGGCGGCATAGACGAGCGCGCCGCCGCCCACGAACGGATGCGAGTCAGACGCGGCATACTGGCACAATCTGATCGCAACCTGCTTTATATTGACGAGATCAATTTGCTAGGAGACGACATTATTGATTCGATCCTCGATGCGGCCGCGCAGGGATCATACACGGTGCGACGCGGTCCTGTTGCCGCGACATATCGTTCGCGCTTTGTGTTGATCGGATCGATGAATCCCGAAGAGGGACGACTCCGCCCGCAAATTTTGGATCGCTTTGGCTTGCGCGTCATTGTGCACGGCTTGGAGGACGCGTCCGAAAGGCTGGAGGCGTATCGAAGGGTGCAGGCTTATCTGACGAATCCGCGTCAGATGGTGAACCAGTTTTCGGCTGAGATGGAAGCGGCGGGGTCCGAAATCCGCAGCGCGCGCGCGCGCGTCAAAAAAGTCTTCGTGCCTGATCAGATTGCAAATCCCGCCATCAAACTGGTGCAGAGAATGGGAATCGATTCTCTGCGCGCCGAGATCACCTGGTTTGAATCAGCGCGCGCTTATGCCGCGGCAGATGGACGAGACGAGGTAACAACGAATGATCTCGAAGCGGTCGCGCCGATGGCATTGAGATTGAGACGCTCGCAGTTCATGAACGAATATTTCAAGGGGCAGTTGGGCGAGGAAAAAGAATTGACCTCCTTGTTGAAAAATTTCGACAATAAGCCAGCCGTCAAAAAGAAAACAGCGCGGCGAAAATGAGGACGGCAATATCAAATCCCGCATACCGCATCGAGACGAAGCGTCTTGTCATGCGATGTTATCACCCATCAGACGCGCAATTACTTGCCACAGCGATCAATGAAAGTCTTGAACATTTGCGTCCGTGGATGCCCTGGGCACATTCCGAACCATCCCCGCTGGATGATATAACAAAACGCTTGCAACGATTTCGCGGCGAGTTCGATCTTGGGCAGGATTTTATTTACGGAATATTCAATCCCGAAGAGACGCGTCTTCTTGGGGGAACAGGGCTGCACACGCGCGTTGGCGAAAACGAATTGGAAATTGGTTATTGGATTCATAAAGATTTTACCAACCAGGGTCTCGTGACAGAATCAACTGCCGCGCTGGTCAGAGTTGCATTTGAGATCACCCGCGTCCATCGCATCGAGATTCATTGCGACCCCGCCAACATGGCATCTGCCGCTGTGCCGCGCAAACTCGGCTTTACACATGAAGGCACGTTGCGCGCCAAAACCCCTTTCCTTGATCGTTGGAGTGACTCCATGATCTGGGCATTGCTCGAACAAGATTATCCTGCAAGCCCCTCGTCAAACGCGGACATCAAAGCCTTTGGCTCGAGCGGCAACAAGTTGTTATGAATTCCCTTTTCAAAAAAATTATTGAAAAGCCGATCTACATTTTACTAGCCGTCAACATTTTGATCGGCTTGTTTATTTTCCGAGATTACGGACTTGCATGGGACGAGCCTCTCTTTTACGATTACGCCGATGCGCTTGGCTACGCATACTCACCCCGCGAATGGCTCAGCGGAAATTTCGACCTGGAAAATTCTTATGGTCCCAGCGGAGACGATCACAAAACGCGCGGTCCTGCTTATCTCTTTCTGGCGCGCGAACCGGTTTACCTGCTGGAAACATTCGGACTGGACTCAGCCTTAGCATGGCACCTCGTTAATTTTCTTTTCTTTCAACTCGGTGTTTATTTCCTTTACCGCCTATCCACGCGTTGGATGAGACCTTCCGCGGCTTTCGCTGCATCTGCGTTATTTTCCTGGCAACCACTTTTATGGGGACATGCCTTTATCAACCCCAAAGATCCGCCCTTTCTGGTTTTCTTCCTTGTATCGGTCTGTTTGGGCTTCGAGATGGTGGATAAACTCACGGACGACTCACAAAGCAACAAACAAAAATTCGTTCACGTAATTCTTCCTGCCACGATTCTCGGGATCACTATCGCCATTCGCGTGCTTGGTCCTTTGGCGGGAGCGCTTGTATTTATCTATTTTCTCGGACATAAGAACCTGCGTGTCTCTGCGCCTCCGTGGTTGATGCTCTTTACGTATGGCTTGACTGCCATGCTTGCCATGTTCGTTACATGGCCCTATCTTTGGGAAAACCCTATCACACGCTTCATCGAAGTTTTACGGCTGATGTCTGATAACCCGACGAATCTTTCTGTCCTGTTCGCGGGTCAGGTTTATCGCGCAGGCGAATTGCCCCAGCGATATTTACTTTTTATGCTTGCCACAACCCTCACAGAACCTGTTTGGATTCTTTTTGTCGCCGGCGTCATCATAGGTTATTGGGGACTCGTCAATGATCACTCATTGCTGAAAATCCACAAGCTGACCACATTGACCCTCATCTTGCTCTGGTTCATCCTCCTTCTCGCATATGTGCTAATCAGCAGACCATCCATGTATGACGGTTTGCGACATTTTCTGTTCATCCTTCCGCCGATATTTATCTTTACAGGCTTTGCGTTTGAATTTCTTGGTCAGCACATTTCAATAGTGTGGCTACGCGCAGGGCCAATATTATTTCTCCTTCTGCCAGGGCTGGCTGGAATTACTCAACTTCATCCATATGAATATACTTATTACAATTCGTTCATCGGCAGCACAAACAAAGCCTTTCGACAATACGAAACAGACTATTGGCTTACGTGTTATAAAGAGGCAGTCGAACATCTCGGTCAAATATCAAATGAGCCAATCAATCTTTACGTTCATCGCGAAGCCTACATTGCTGAGTATTATGCGGATGCTGAAATGAATGTCCAGAATATTCGCGGTTCGCTCAAAGAAATAAAGTCTGGTGATTATGTTCTGGTCAACACACGCACAAACGAAGATCGCAGGGTATTCAGGGAGGCGCCGGCCATCCTGCAAATCAGTCGCGGCGACGCGGTTTTTTGCGTAATCAAACAAGTCCCATGACCACACATCGCGAACGTATCCAGGCTTCCATCAAAGGCGAGATCATAGATCGTCCGCCTGTTGCATTGTGGCGTCACTTTCCTGTTGACGATCAGTCGCCCGAAACGCTCGCGGATGCCACACTCCATTTCCAAGGCAATTATGATTTTGATCTCGTCAAAGTAACTCCCGCGTCATCATTTTGTGTCAAAGATTGGGGCGCGGAGGATGAATGGGTCGGCGACACAGAAGGGACTCGACGATATACTCAGCGCGTGATCAATGACCCGCGTGACTGGGAAAGCCTGCCCATCCTTGACCCAACCGCTCCGCATCTCGCGCGACAATTAGCCTGCCTCCGTTTCATCCGCGCTGAACTCAGCCCGGACACTCCCCTGCTCCAGACGATCTTCAATCCATTGGCGCAGGCAAAGAATCTGGCGGGAAACGATCTATTGATCGAGCATTTGCGGGATCGTCCCAGTTTGGTGATGAGGGGTTTGAAAACAATCGTAGAGACCACGCGTCGTTTTGTGGAAGCCGCGTGTGAAACGGGCATCGATGGCATTTTCTACGCCGTCCAACACGCGCAGGCAAATATCATGAGTTATGAAGAATACAAATTATTCGGGTTGATTTTTGATACTCAGGCGATTGAACCCGCGCGGAATCTTTGGTGCAACATGCTCCACCTACATGGAGGACAAATCCATTTTGAATTGGCAAATGAACTTCCGTTTCAGATCGTCAACTGGCATGACCGCGAATCATATCCATCTCTGGGGGAAGCGCAAAAACTTTTCGCGGGGGTCGTGTGCGGCGGCATGAGACAGGATACGCTGGTTTATCGGGATCAGGCTGAAGTCCAGAAAGAGGCGGCGGATGCGATCCAGCAGACAGGCGATAAACGATTCATTCTCGGCACGGGATGCGTGGTCCCCGTGATCGCGGCGCATGGAAATATTCTTGCCGCACGGAAGAGCGTCGAGTGAGTCTGCGCGTCATTGCGGGAAAAGCCAAAGGGCGCAAGTTGAAGTCCGTCCCCGGCGATACCACGCGCCCGATTACTGACCGTGTGAAAGAATCATTATTCAACATTCTCGCGGGAGATGTCATTGACTCGAATTGGTGGGATGTATTCGGCGGGACTGGCGCAGTAGGAATAGAAGCCTTGAGCCGAGGCGCGTCGTTCGTGAGATTCTCCGATTCGAATCGCGCGCCGATTGAAACAACAAGATCCAACGTTGAGCATTGCGGATTCAAGTCACAGTCCGAAATTCGCCGCGCGGATGCGTTTACATATCTTTCCGCACAACCAGACATGCAATTTGAATATATCTATATCGCGCCCCCACAATTTCAGGAGATGTGGGCAAAGGCATTGGAACGAGTGGATGAAAACATAAAGTGGTTGAGCGATGATGGCTGGGTCATTGTACAGATCGCGCCGAAAGAATATAAGAAATTATCGCTTGAAAATTTGGAGGAGTTCGAGCAGCGCAAATACGGGAGTACTTTTTTGGTGTTTTATCAGATAAAACCACTGGCAAGTTAACAACAGAGGCAAGGAGACGAGATGGATCAAAGAAACAACTTTACGCTGCACTCACGAATTCGAGAATGGATCGAGGAAAATAAAACGCTTGCGAACATCCTAGCCGCCTCGCTGTTGTTTGTGGCGGAAATAGTTGTCGCCAAAGTCTTCCATGATTTTGATGGACTTTATCCCAACGATGATCCTCCCGAGCAAAGGATGCTAAAGAGCGTTTTGCTGATAATCGGACTTGCAACGCTAGCCACCGTCAATGTCTATGGGGTCCCCGCTTTTTTGAAATGGCTTGATTCCGGGGAGCGAAGGCCGGTGACCAGGCTTCTGATCTTTGGCACACTGTTTGGTTCGTTTTTTTGCGCGCCGGTCATTGGCGTGCTCGTGGGTTTGTCATTTGCTCTTTTTCTGGCGCTTACCATAGACGGCGTTCAGAGCGGTGATTTATTTCCACGGCGCGGTGATGAGGACATTGTTATCCTCCGCCGCGTGGCCGAGATAAGGCAGTCCCCAGGCTTCCGAGATTGTCTTCAGAAGGGAGTAGTGGGTATACGGTGTGGCATCCTGAAAATTATTTTTCACTTTGGGGGAAATTAAGACGACAGCAATCCTCCCACCGGCTTCCAGAGGAAGACCGCAACAGGAATGTGTTCCCTGCCCCTCATCCCAGGTGAGGACGATAAGATAATTCGATCCTTCCTTGTCCAGCGCGGGGACAAGTTGATTCAGCGCGTTTGCCATCCATGCGTCGGTGACATCCAGAGAACAATCGTGCGCGCTGTTGCAAAGATTCGGGGTGATGAAAATGAAATTCGGAAGTGCGCCAGTTTCGAGGTCCGTTTGAAGCGTAGTAAGGGGGACAATACTCCGCTCACAGCGCGTCGAGTCCAAGCGAATCGGGTCGAAGTAAATAAATGGATTGTGCTTCTGAACATAAAGATGTGTGTCCCCAAGAAAACACGGCCCAGGCATATCCTCCTGATAAGTTTTCCACGTGCGGCCCGTCGCTTCGATGTAATCGGGCAGGCTGGGGGCGTTGATGAAACAATCTCCACAATTCGAAGTGATGCCAAAGGTGCCACCGCCAACCATGGAAATGTAATTCGGCAAACTCGGATGGGTGACAGCGTAGAACTGCGTAAGCAATGTGTAATCGTTTGCCAATTTGTTGAAGACGGGCATAAGCGGGTTGCCAATCACCGTCCCGAACTCTTTGTTCTCAAAAATGAGCACGACGATATGGTCGAAGTTTGGAATCAGAGGCCTTGGGGTTGAGGAGGGCGCAGGCATATCCGTTAGAGATTGAGTGGGTGTAACGGACTGAGTGTCTGTAAGAGTCGCTGTGGGAGGCAATACAGTTGGCGGGGGCGTGGGGCCCGGCGCGCTGACGCAAGCCAACAGGAAGACGAGGATTAGGAGAATTGAAAAGTAAATGTTTGATTTCATATATATTTTGGTTTGAGGTTTTGATTGAATTGTTCCTTGAACGCTCCGCCGCCGATGACGACGGCTGGAGAGCGGGCAAAGGATGATACGATGATTATTTCATTTGTGAAAAGCCTTTTGCTTGTATCATGGATTCATTCTACCCGCAATCTGGAGAGAAAGTCTATGGACATTCAGACAGTCAAGATCGAAAAACCTGAAGCCATCAACTTCATTGAAAGTAATCAACCGCGATTGTTTTAAAAACTATCAGACATTATCCTTCGGGGCTGAGTAAGCAACAAGCAGTAGTCAACCATACAAACAGGAGTCCTGTTTGTTGACTCCACCTTTCAAAAGAGAAAAGCACATCCATTATGGGAGGATTTACTCGAAATGCAATAATTTTCACGAGGGGAATATACAATGGTACTAGCCGGACTTGCACAATTGATACGGATTAATTGCAATACTGCTGGAAAGCTCTGCCTGCTGTCTGTAGAATTTTAGCAACCCAAATGATAGAGGCACCAACAATGTTAAAAGCAAAATTCCGTATCAATGTCGTCTTGATAATCACCGTTCTCGTGGGGCAGATTAGCACCGTCTTCGCTGCGCCTGCATTGGAGACACTAACAGGGGTGGAGCCGGAATCAGCGATGGCAGCAAGCCCTGGATGGATCGTCAGTTGTAATTACTCACATTCCCTGAATGATGATCCGATCGTATCCCCCGGTAAGCCAGGCGCAGCTCACCTTCACGATTTCGTTGGAGGCGTAACTTCCGATGCATTCTCGACGAGTACATCACTTCGAGCGGGAGGAACAACATGCGCAATACCTTCTGACTCATCGAGTTACTGGGTACCTGCGCTGTATGAAAACGGTGTGCGAGTTCTCCCAGCAGGAACATCAAAGCATGCGTTGTTCTATTATCGAAGGAAGGGCGCTCCTTCAGGAACCATGGTGCAGCCATTTCCTCTTGGTCTAAAGATGATAATTGGCAACGCGCATGCGATGTCCCCTCAGGAAAACCCTCATCAACTCGGCACGGATATCATCTTCAAATGCGGACCAGGATCAACTGCTGATCTTCCTGCCCCGCCGAAAGACTGTGCTTCAGGTATTCTGGTGATGTCATTACGTTTTCCAAACTGCTGGGATGGAAAAAATCTTGACAGCCCTGACCACCGCTCACATATGGCATATCCAGTAAATAGTCGCTGTCCGGCATCACATCCGGTTGTCCTTCCGAGAATCGAGTCGTTTTTCCGGTACAATGTAGGAAAAGGTCCAATCGGCACAATAACACTGGCTTCAGGACCCTATTACACAGCGCATCAGGATTTCTTCAATGCCTGGGATCCAGCAGTTTTACAAACACTGGTAACAAACTGCATGAATGCGCAAGTTGATTGCGGGACAAATCCTTCCATTGGCACACAGAAGACGGCAACGCCCATTCGGACGAGCACATCTATGCCCACGAAAACAAAGACGCCAATGCCGACCAGAACACCAACCAACCTACCTACTAATACATCGCAGCCAACAAACACACCTCAACCAACGAACACGCCACTGCCAACTAATACACCACAGCCAGAACCAACCATTCTTGACACTGATCATGATGGTTTGTCAGATG
>CAZIYY010000058.1:0-13933 GCA_964543585.1 uncultured Anaerolinea sp.
GTTCACCGATGATTTCACCGACCGTCATACGAGGATTGAGACTGGCATACGGATCCTGGAAAATCATCTGCATCTTGCGTCGCATGTGCCGCAATTCCTCCCCTTTTGCCTTCACCAGATCAACCCCATCAAAGATCACCGACCCGGATGTTGGGCGATAGAGTTGCAGTACAGTCCGCCCGGTGGTGGATTTACCGCAGCCAGATTCACCCACCAGACCCAGCGTCTCGCCTTGATGCACGTCGAAGGAAACATCGTCAACCGCATGTACTACGCCAATTTGCCTCTGTATAATAATCCCCTGATGAATGGGAAAATGCTTGACAAGATTCTCGACACGCACCAATACATTGTTTGCTTCAGTCATTAGCGCGCCTTCCCGGTTCTGGTATCGACCCAACAAGCCGCACGGTGTTCCGACCCGACATCCAACAGGGGAGGATTTTCGTTCCAACACTTCTCCATGGCCCATTTACAACGCGGCGCAAACGGACAGTGGTTTGGTCTTTCATACAACACCGGAGGCGATCCATCAATGGAAACAAGCCGTTGATGACCCCTCTCGTCTACACGCGGCAAACTGCCCAGCAAACCAAGGGTGTAGGGATGTTGTGGATTTGCAAACAGTTCCCTGACGGGAGCCTCTTCGACAATAAACCCCCCATACATAACGATCACTCTTTGGGCAAGACCGGCAACCACCCCCAGATCGTGCGTGATCCAGATGATTGCCATCCCCAGTTCATCGCGCAGGCGTCGAACCAGATCCATGATCTGAGCCTGAATGGTGACATCCAAAGCCGTGGTAGGTTCATCCGCAATCACAACTTGAGGACTGCAAGCCAGCGCCATGGCGATCATCACGCGCTGACGCATGCCACCGGAGAACTGATGAGGGTAATCGTTCAGCCGGTCTTTGGCATTGGGAATACCCACCATGGTTAATAATTCAGCCGCACGGTCGCGCGCCTGCCCTCTTGTCATGCCGATATGCAAAATAAGCGGTTCCTCGATCTGCAGTCCCACGGTCAGAACGGGATTGAGAGAAGTCATTGGGTCCTGGAAGATCATGCTGATCTGCGAACCCCGCACATGTCGCATTTCTTCATTGGTCATTTTAAGCAAGTCCCGTCCCAGGAAGAGCGCCGTTCCATCCCTAATTTTACCGGGCGGCGAGGGAATTAACTTCAGAAGCGACATCATGGTCACGCTCTTGCCGCATCCGCTTTCCCCAACTATCCCCAGCGTTTCCCCTTCCTTCAAGCCGAAGGAAACACCATTCACTGCGTGGACAACCCCAGCCGGTGTCTTAAACACTGTTTCCAATCCTTGCACATCAAGAATGAAATCGGGCATCCGTACATTCCTTTACCGCAATGGAGTAATAGAACACGATGTTTCATGTGCCAAGCAAACCGAATTATACCCAATTCTCCAAGTGCGTCAATCACAATACCCTGTATAGGGTAATTTCAGGACGTAAAAATTCAAAAAACAGTTCTCTGGAACTACTCACAACCAGTTTTGGGTCGCCAGGGAATTCTGCAAGACGCGAAATCCCATTTCATGTCCTCCAGTATTGGCAGTTTGTTGACAACAGTCCTGCGAAAATGTAGAATACTCACACCAGCATCATTTCAATCCGACCATCAAGGAGACCGAAAAATGTTAAAAGAATTCAGGGATTTCGCCGTGCGCGGCAATGTGCTCGACCTGGCAGTAGCGGTGATTATAGGTGGCGCATTTGGCAAGATCATTACCTCGTTTGTCAACGATGTGATCATGCCGCCAATCGGATCGGTGCTCGGCGGTGTGGATTTTACCAACTTGTTTATTCCACTCGACGGGAAGGTGTATGAATCTCTGGATGCAGCCAAGGCAGCCGGCGCAGCTACGATCAACTATGGCGTATTCCTCAACACTGTGATCGATTTCACGATTGTAGCCTTTGTTATCTTCCTTATTATCAAGTCGGTAAGCAAGATGCAAAAACCGGCCGCCGCCGCAGACCCCACTATGAAGGATTGCCCGTACTGTTTCAGTACAATTTCCATCAAAGCCAAACGTTGCCCAAACTGCACATCCCAACTCTAATAACAATGGAGGGTATCAGAAAGTAAAGAGTGTCTGTGATAGACTACTCTCTACTTTCTATTTTCTATGGACTTCCTCGACAAACTCAACAAGCAACAACGCAACGCTGTCACAGCCGGGAACGGGCCCGTTTTAGTGGTGGCAGGCCCTGGGTCCGGAAAGACGCGCGTATTGACTCAACGCATTGCATATCTGATCGCAGTGGAGGGAGTCCGCCCGTGGCAGATTCTCGCGGTCACCTTCACCAATAAAGCCGCGAAGGAAATGCAGGCGCGCGTCAAATCCCTTTTGCCCGATCAAGCTATCGAGGGAATCATGCTTGGCACATTTCACTCGATCTGCGCGCGGATATTGCGGCGAGAGGCGGAACATCTTCCCATTGAATCGAATTTTGTGATCTTTGATTCCGACGATCAGGAACGCATTGTCAAAAACGTCATCAAGGAATTTAATTTGAATGACAAGTTATATCGCGCCTCAAGCGTACACGCCGCCATCTCACGCGCAAAAAATGAACTGATTGGCGCGGACGACTATCCCACCAACACCTATAAAGATGAAGTGGTCAAGCGCGTGTATGTTGAATATCAAAAGAGACTCATTGCCAGCAACGCCGTGGACTTTGACGACATTCTCGTATATACCGTGCGCCTGCTGGAAGATATTCCATCGGTGCGCGACAAATACGCGCAGCGATTCCGTCACGTGCTTGTGGATGAGTTTCAAGATACCAACCTGGCGCAATATGCCTTAATCAAACATCTTGCTTCCCAGCACAAAAACGTTTTTTGCGTTGGGGACCAGGACCAGAGTGTATACTCTTGGCGTGGCGCAGACTGGCGTAACATCCAACGCTTTGAACAAGACTTCCCCGACGCGCAAACAATATTGCTCGAACAAAACTACCGCTCACATCAAAATATTCTCGATGCCGCAATGGGCGTTATCAACCGCGCGCACAACCGCAGGCGCAAACAACTCTTCACCGAGCGCGGCACAGGCGAAAAGATATTCTTCTACGAAGCGCCCGATGATTATGCTGAAGCATCCTTTGTTGTAGATGGCATCGCGCAACTCGTCGCCTCGCGTCAATTCGAGCCTGGCGATTGCGCGGTCATGTATCGCACCAATGCCATGTCGCGTTTGTTGGAGGAGGCGTTTTTACAAGCCCGGCTTCCTTATCGTCTCGTCGGCGCGCAAAGATTCTACGGGCGCCGCGAGGTCAAGGACATCATCTCTTTTTTACGTCTCGTCCATAACCCTGCGGATGAAGCGAGTTTAGATCGCATCATCAACGTCCCGCCGCGCGGCATCGGTGACAAGACACTGCTTACATTACATAATGTCGCGCGCCAGAACAACGCACAACCTGGCATCGTGCTTCTTGATTTAGCGCGCGGCGCAGACTCTCCATATTGGTCTTCATTTACAGGACGCGCATCACTTTCACTTTCAGATGTCGGCGGCATGTTAGCGAACTGGCGCGTCGCATCGCAGTCGCTTACAACGGCTGAACTCTTCGACCGCATCGTCAACGACCTCAATTACAAACAATACATTGACGATGAATCTGAGGAAGGCGCTGATCGCTGGGAGAACGTGCAGGAGTTAAAACGCCTCGCGCTCGAATATTCCACGCGCACGCTCGAAGAATTTCTTGAAAACGTCGCGCTCATCTCCGACCAGGACACGCTCACCGATGGCAATATCCCCACGCTTCTCACCCTCCACGCTGCCAAGGGACTTGAGTTCGGCGCAGTCTTCATCGTCGGTCTTGATGATGGTATCCTGCCTCACAGCCGTTCGTTTGATGAACCTGAACAAATGGAGGAAGAACGCCGCCTCTTTTACGTCGGTATCACGCGCGCAAAAGATAAACTTTATCTCATCCGTGCCATTCAACGCGGCGGGCGCGGTATGGCGGAAGAAACGTACCCATCCCGCTTTTTGGATGACGTACCCACGGATTTATTGGTGGGCAAAACACGGACGGGGCGCGCTATGCGCGGCGCACCGCCTGAAACAAAATGGTCGCTTCATTCCAGGCCTCAATCTGCCTCCTTTATGGAATCAAAATTCCGCGCCGGAACGCGCATCCGCCATTCAGCCTGGGGCGAAGGTATCGTGCTCGATAGCAAAATCCAGGACGACGACGAAATTGTGGATGTGGTATTTGAGTCTGTTGGAATCAAAAGACTCTCTACAAGTCTCGCGAATTTGAAGATCATATAATAACCACCCTGCTCCCCCGCCGGGCGGGGACGTAGCCACCCAACATACCCTTCCATGCAAAATCTTTCGCCGAGGACGGCGAAAGGAGCAAGATGAATTCAGAAAAGAGCAAGAATAACCATGACCTTTCCATCTTTTCACGATTCAACTCATTTATATTTCATCACCGCTACTATTGTAGATTGGAAGCGTCTATTCCTCACACGCGAATATGCAAACATCCCGTTGAATTCTTTGGCATGGTTGCAACAACAAAAAAGAATTTTGCTCTTTGCCTTCGTCATCATGCCTTCCCATTTTCACGCTATCCTAAAACCTGTAAGCGATTCAATCGGAGCAATCGTTCAACAATTTGGCTCTTTCACTGCGCACGAAATTTTGAAAAAACTACGAACCGATAATCAAAAAGACTTGCTGGATTTATTTCATCAAAAGAAACGTGATCAGAGACATGAATACAGTATCTGGCAGGACATTCAAGCAAAGAACGTTTATTCAATAGAATTTTTGTGGCAGAAAATGGAATACATCCATCAGAATCCAATAGCAAAGGATTGGAAACTTGTGGAAGACAGGGCAGATTATATTTATTCAAGCGCAGGGTATTATGATTACGGCAGGAAACCTCTAATCGAAATTTTGGATATAAATGAATGGCTGACAACAACACCTTCGCCGAGGACGGCGAAGGGAGCATAGTAGGAGTTCCTATGCAATACACCAACCTCGGCAAAACTGGAATGAAAGTCTCGCGCTTGTGTTTGGGTATGATGAGTTACGGCTCCAAGCAATGGCGCACGTGGATACTTGAAGAGGAGGAATCAAAGCCGTTTATCAAACGCGCGCTGGACGCGGGGATTAACTTCTTCGATACCGCGGACGTGTACTCACTAGGCGATAGCGAACGCGTTACGGGAAATATACTCAAGGAATTCGGCGTGAAACGAGAGAACATTGTAGTTGCCACGAAAGTAAACGGTCAAATGAGTGATGACATCAACGATAAAGGACTCTCGCGCAAACACATCATGGATTCAATTGACAAGTCCCTTCAACGCCTGCAAATGGATTACGTGGATTTGTACCAGATCCACCGCTGGGATTATGAGACTCCCATCGAAGAAACGATGGAAGCGCTGAACGATGTCGTGCGCGCTGGAAAGGCGCGCTATATCGGCGCGTCGTCCATGTTTGCGTGGCAGTTTGCCAAATCGTTGCACGTTTCTGAAACAAACGGCTGGACAAAGTTTATCTCCATGCAAAATCACTACAACCTGATATATCGCGAAGAGGAACGCGAGATGATTCCGCTTTGTCAGGATCAAGGCATTGGACTGATTCCCTGGAGCCCGATGGCGCGCGGCTTTTTTGCAGGGGACCGCAAACGCGGCGGTGGCGGCGCAAGCGAACGAGCCAATAGCGATCCATTCGCAAATGGCTTGTATTTCCGCGAAGAGGATTTCGTCGTAGCAGATCGCGCAGCGAAAGTGGCAAAGGAACGCGGCGTAACCGCATCACAGATTGCGCTAGCATGGGTACTGGACAAATCGTATGTCCATAGCCCCATCATCGGGGCCACCAAAATGGAACATCTCGATCAAGCCATTGCCGCGGTCGAAATCAAACTTTCGGATGACGAAGTGAAGAGACTCGAAGAGCCATATAAGCCGCATCCTGTTTTGGGGTATTCGTAACGCGAGTGCGTCGCACCAAACTCAAGGGGATTTATCCTTCCCTGTAGCTCCTCCTACCTCGTATACAGCCTATCTGGCAGGTGCGACGCACCCTCACATCGTGTTTTCGTTGGTAAAATATGAGTGGAACTCATGGAACACCGAGCAAATAGTGACTGAAACCCTCAAAATCTTCATTCCCATGGCAGGTTGGGGGACGCGTATGCGCCCGCATACGTGGAGCAAGCCCAAGCCGCTTGTCAGCGTGGCTGGCAAAACTTCGCTTGAGCATTTGATGGATATGTTCAAGACCCTGCCTGACCCTGCGAATGTCGAATACGTTTTTATCGTTGGTCCGTTTCTTGGCGAGCTGCAGATCCCCGCGTTCATCAAGGAACATTATCCTGATCTCAAAGCGCATTACGTCGTCCAGCATGAAATGAAAGGACAATCCCACGCGCTCTGGCTGGGACGCGAACATCTGCATGGACCCATGCTCATGTGTTTCTCGGACACCTTAATGGAGACAGACTTCTCGTTTCTCGCGCAAGAGACGGCTGATTCTGTTGCCTGGGTGATGCCTGTCCCTGACCCGCGTCGCTTTGGCGTTGCGGAGGTCGGCGAGGATGGCTGGGTGACGCGCTTCATCGAGAAACCGCAGTCCATGGAAAACAACCTCGTTGTGGTGGGCTGTTATTATTTCAAGAGCGCGGAGAAATTGCTCGCGGCGATTGAAGAACAAATGCAGCGCGGCATCATGCTCAAAGGCGAATACTTCCTCACTGATACGATCTCGGTCATGATCGAGCATGACGCGCAAGTCCGCGTGAATGAAATTCGCACGTGGCTCGATACGGGGACAATCGAAGCGACATTGGATACGAATAGGTTGTTGCTTGATAAGCTTGGTTCGCAGGTCGGAAAGTTTAAAGGTTCGAACGTTGAGATGATCGAACCAGTTGCGATTCACGAAACGGCTGAGATCAGCGATTCAAAAATTGGACCCCACGCGTCCATTGGGGCGAATTGCAAGATAAGTCATAGCAGCATAACGGAAAGCGTCATTGAAGCAGGAAGTGAGATCAAAGACGCGGCGCTGAGCAAGTCACTGATCGGGAGACAGGCTAAAGTCAAGGGAAGAGGCGACGGGCGCGTCATCCAGTTGAATGTTGGCGACAATAGCGAAGTCATGTTATCGTAATGATGAATACAGTTGAATGTCGCTCGGATTCAGAATACGCGGAACGTCCGCTTTCTCTCACGTGGGAGGGGTATCATTACGAGATCGCAGAAATCGTTGCGCGCTGGCGCGGTCCCAGTGAAAAGGGATTCCGCGTCAAGACTACCGACGGGCAAGCGTTTGATCTGACATATCGGGAGATTCCCGATGAATGGCAAATTGTCAATCTGGGACACGGATAACATCGACTTTAGGAGTCCGTAAAATAAAAACGGAATCCTTTTTCTCCGTGAAATCCATGCCCAAAGAAAAAAAATGGAGGCGCAATGCAGGAAGTGACTGATGTGCAACGTCTGTCAAAACGGGTGGCGGGACTCAAGCCTTCGGGCATCCGCAAATTTTTCGACATCGCCGCGACGATGAAGGACGTGATCTCGCTCGGCATCGGCGAGCCAGATTTCACAACGCCGAAACCAATCCTTGAAGCGGGCATTCGTTCACTGCAAAACGGGGAGACGCATTACACATCCAACTGGGGCAAGAGGGAATTGCGTGAGGCAGTTTCGAATCATATTCAAAAACTTTATGGCGTGAAATATGATCCGTCGAACGAGATCATCGGGACGGTCGGTGTATCGGAGGCATTGTATCTTGCGTTTACCGCAATACTCGACCTCGGCGATGAGGTCATCATCCCCACGCCTTGTTTTGTTTCGTATCAAGCGGAAGTCATCCTGGCGGGCGGCGTTGCAGTTGAAATTCCCAGCCGCGTCGAAAATGATTTCATGGTTGATCCCGCGGACATCCGCAAGGCGCTCACGCCGCGCACAAAAGCGATCTTCATCGGTTATCCGTCCAACCCAACCGGTGCGGTTGCGACGCGTGAAGTGATGCTTGAGATCGCGAAGATCGCGGAAGAACATGACCTGCTGGTTGTCTCGGATGAAATCTATGACCGCCTCGTCTATGACTTTGAACACGTCTGCTTCCCCGCGCTGGATGAAAGTTTGAAACATCGCACTATTCTGCTCGGCGGATTCTCAAAAGATTACGCGATGACGGGCTGGCGCATCGGCTACGCCTGCGGACCTTCGGATTTGATCCAAGGTCTCGTGCGGATTCACCAATACAGCATCATGTCCGCGCCGACGACCGCGCAGGATGCCGCGCTCGCAGCCTTGAAAAGCGGTGAGCCATACGTTCAGGAAATGGTGACGGAATATGACCGCCGCCGCAGACTCCTCGTCGCGGGACTCAACCGCCTCAGCCTCTCGACCTTTGAGCCGCGCGGCGCGTTCTACGCGTTTCCGGACATCCAAGCCTCCGGCATGGACGATGAGACCTTCTGCCAGAAACTACTTGAAGAGGAGCATGTTGCAGTTGTGCCAGGCAACTCGTTCGGTCCGGGCGGCGAAGGGTTTGCGCGCATGTGCTATGCAACGGAATACAGCAAGATCGAAGAAGCATTGCATCGCATGGAAAAGTTTATGAACAGGCATGGGTGAGAACCAGTAATCAGTGAACGGTAATCAGCAGGGGCGGACACAAGGTCCGCCCTTTTTATCATGGGATGGCAAAGCCATGTGAGCTAGTGACTGAGTATTTGAGGAGGAAGATGGAGAGTGTTCACATGACGGGCGGGAGGCTAGCACAGGTCGAAGGTTTTTCTCGGAATATGTCGTTTTTCCAATAACTAAAAAAAGGAAGGTGATTTATGCGCATTGCTATCATTACAATTGGAAGCCGGGGAGATGTCCAACCCTACATCGCTTTGGGACAGGGTTTAATCAAAGCCGGTCATACTGTACGGCTGGCGACCAATCAGGACTTTGAAGACCTTGTCAAAGCGTATGGGCTGGAATTCTGGCTCATCCGCGGGAGTTCGCAGGAGATGGTAGGAAGCCAGGAAATAGGTGAACTAGCGGAGAAAGGGAATTTCTTCGCCACTTTGAGGCGCATACAAAAAGCAGGTTTGCGCTTAATCAGTGAATGGATTGAGGATGGACTCGCCGCCTGTCAGGGCATAGATTTGCTCATCGCAGGCAGCATAGGCATGACCGCTGGCATCCCGGTGGCAGAGAAAAACCATCTGCCATTGCTTCAAGCTCATGTATTTCCGATCACCCCTACCAGAGCTTTTCCGAGCCTATTCCTCCCAACTCTGCCAAATTTGGGAGGTGCGTTCAATCTCGTCTCATCTAAACTTATTTTACAGATTGCGTGGCTGGGAGCTCGACCCATGCTCAACCAGGCGCGAAAAAAAGTACTCGACCTGCCTCCTGCTCCGTTCGTTGGAACTTCTCATACCAACCCCTCAAAAGGTTTTCCCATGCTTTTTGGATTCAGTCCATCCGTCATCCCCGCACCCGCAGATTGGCGCGCGGAGGATCATGTCACAGGGTATTGGTTCCTCGATCCACCCGCGGATTGGTCGCCGCCTCCAGACTTGCTCAATTTTCTGCAAGCTGGTCCGCCTCCCGTGTATATTGGGTTTGGGAGCATGGGCAGTCGCAAGCCAGCCGAGACCACTGACCTGGTCTTGCAAGCTCTTTCAAAGACTGGACAACGTGCCATTTTGCTTTCCGGTTGGGGTGGCATGCAAAAGGCGGATTTACCCGCCTCGGTGTTCATGGTCGACTCAATCCCGCATGCCTGGCTCTTGCCTCGCGTCGCGGCTGTGGTGCATCACGGCGGAGCAGGGACAACTGCCGCTGGTCTCAGAGCCGGGGTACCTTCCATCGTGATCCCGTTCCTCGGCGACCAGCCATTTTGGGGTCAGCGCGTTCACAACCTCGGAGTTGGACCCGCACCGATTCCGCGCTCAAAATTAACCGTTGACCGACTCGCACAAGCCATTCAAGAAGCAGTCACGAACACAGCCATGCGTCAACGTGCGGCTGAATTAGGTTCGAAGATTCGAGCCGAAGATGGAATTGCAAATGCGGTGGAAATCATTCAACGGATGGAAGGAATTAAATCGTGAAGTAAACAACCGGTGGTCAATCCCCTTTTTGATGAAAGGAACCTCAAATGTTGAAACGGACTTTGGGAAAAAGCAAATTGGAAGTAAGCGCGCTGGGCATGGGGTGCTGGGCAATCGGCGGGCCGTGGACGTGGGCTCAACCGGGAGCAGAACCTTTCCCTGCCGGTTGGGGCAACACAGATGATGAAGAATCCATCCGCGCGATTCATGCCGCCTTGGATATGGGCGTCAATTTCTTCGATACCGCCGCAAATTACGGGGCGGGTCACAGCGAAATAATTTTAGGTCGCGCGCTAAAAGGCAGACGCGCTAAGGTCGTGATTGCCACAAAGTTTGGGCATATCGTCAATGAGAAGGATAAAACTGTTTATGGTGATCCCGATCAGATCATCAAAAACGTTCGCACCGATGTGGAGAACAGCCTGCGCCGTTTACAGACCGATTTTATTGATATCTATCAGTTGCACGAAGGAGGCTACGACCCTAAACTGGCTTTGGAATTGCAAGTCGTTTTGGAAGAATTGGTTTCCGCAGGCAAGGTCAGCTGGTATGGCTGGAGCACAGACCTTGTTGATAACGCCCGCGCCTTCGCAAACGGCGCGCATTGCGCCTCCATTCAATTTCGATTGAATGCCATCTTCGACAACCTTGAAATGCGAAAAGTCTGCGCGGACTTTGATCTGGCGGGCATCAACAAAGACCCGCTCAATAAAGGTGTATTGACGGGCAAGTTCAACTCAACCTCCTCATTCCCTGAAAACGACATTCGCTCACGGGAGAATTTTTCCAACCCTCACGTAGTCAAACGACTTAAGATCGTGGATGAAATACGCGACATCCTCACCTCCAATGGGCGGACCATGGCGCAGGGCGCGCTGGCTTACATCTGGGCTTTGGATGAACGCATGGTTCCAATCCCGGGCTTCAAGTCCATAAAACAGGTGACGGAAAACGCAGGCGCCATGGAATTTGGTCCGTTGACGGATTTACAAGTGAAAGAAGTCCAGGCGATTGTCGCAAAATTTGAGGTGTGACAATAATTCAACTTGCGACTCACCTTACAGGCAGGCGCAGCGTAAATACTGTCCCGCGCGGCTCGCTTTGGTTGGAACGCACACCCACCACGCCGCCATGCAAAATCACAATGCGATTCACCAACGCAAGACCCAGTCCGCTTCCCTCCTTACTGTGGGCATTGGAACCGCGATAGAGTTCTTCAAAAATCTTGGATTGATCCTCGGATGAAATCCCCGTGCCCGAATCCGCGACTTCGATGACAATGGCTTTCCCGTCCTCCAACGCGCGGACTTCCAGCGAATCACTCGCGGACGTGAACTTGAGCGCGTTTTCAACAAGGTTATACACAGCGAGCACAAGCAGGTCGCGGTCACCGGTGACCAATGGGAATGGGGAGGGCACTTTGGTGATCAACAGGTTGATATTTCGTCCTTCATACGCGGGCAGCGCGCGCGCGGCTTCCACCACATCCTCCAGCAAATCAGGCACATCAACGGGCAACCGTTCAATGGGCCGCTCCTCCAGATCGGAGAGTTTACGCAGGTCAGTCAGCAGTCGCGTGAGGCGTTCCACCGCGCGGCTCGCATTTTCCGATGCGCGCTGGCGTTCCTCCGACTCGCCGGATTCCTGCAAATTGACCAGCGCCGCGCGCAGACCGGTAAGCGGATTCTTGATCTCATGGTCAAGCCTGCGTAGGAAGCGCTGGCGTCCCTGTTCGGACTCGCGCAAAGATTCTTCGATCAATCTGCCGGCGCGTTTTTCGTTAACTGTCCCGCCTGAACGAAATGCGATCAGGAAAAGCGTGATGACAATTCCAGTTACAAAAGCCACCATGCCCACGTCAATTTTGAAGAGCAGGATGGGAACAGGATTCCACATCCATTGCGCGGCGAATGAAGCCAGCGCGCCGACGATGAATGGAAGAAAAATTAGCAGGTAAGTTATCCAACTCTTATTTCGCATTGAATACCATCACGTGCTCTCGGCGGCTTGAGCACACAGACTTTACTTATTTTTCCTCACCGGCAATCGCATGGTGAAGACGGTCCCGCGCGGCTCGTTCTGCCTTGAGCGCACGCCAACCCCGCCTCCATGCAGCACAGCGATGCGATGCACCAACGCAAGCCCAAGCCCGCTCCCCTCCGTGCTGTGAGCATTGGAGCCTCGATACAACTCTTCAAAAATTTTGGACAAATCTTCGGACGGGATCCCCACACCCGAATCTGCCACTTCGATTACGATCGCTTTTCCATCCTCCGAGGCCCGCACTTCCACCGAATCCTCCTCCGCGCCCGTGAACTTGAGCGCGTTCTCGATCAGGTTATATACAGCCAGCACCAATAGATCGCGGTCGCCCGTTACGGCAGGGAAAGGGGAAGGCACCTTGGGGATCAACAAATTGACTTCGCGTCCTTCATAGGCGGGCAACACGCGCGCGGCATCCACTGCATCCTGCAATAGTTCCTGCACCTCCACGCGCGATCGTTCAATAGGACGTTCTCCCAGATCGGAAAGTTTTCGCAGGTCAGTCAACAAACGTGTGAGACGTCCCGCCGCGCGTCCTGCATTTTCAACCGCACGTTGACGCTCATCACCGGTTTGCGTTTCCTGCAAATTGACCAGTGCGGCGCGCAGACCCGTGAGCGGATTCTTGATTTCGTGATCGAGTCGGCGCAGAAAACTGCGGCGGCTCTGTTCGGCATCGCGCATGGATTCCATGAGCAGCGCCTGGGTTTGCCGGGCATTGCGTACATCCCAATAATAGAGGGCCAACAAAATTACCGTGACAAGAAAGCCGAATACGAAAGCCACAACACTTGGTTGCCTGATGACCGCGCCAAATACAAACGCGGCAATTCCAAGGTCCGTCTGGTATAAATTGGATGAATTTGGCTGTGAAAATAGTTGAGCGATTGCAGACGAAAGCAGACCCACCCATAACGGCAGTGAAAGCAGGAACAGATTGAACCGCCTCTTTCTGGACACGTAAATATCCTACCCCTCTCCATGCACGGGCGCAATGAAGCGATAGCCTTCGCTCGGAATGGTTTCGATGAAGCGCGGGTCGGCTGGGTCGTCATCCAATGCGCGGCGCAGTTCAGCCATGCGCGTGTCCACAGTGCGCGTGCCTGCGGGATATTCCCAGCCCCAGACGGCTTCGAGCAATCGTTCGCGGGTGACTGCTTCGTCGGGATGTGTCATCAGATATTCAAGGACAGACAAAGCCTTGGGGGTTAACTCCAATGTTTCGCCTGCAAGCGCCGCCCGCCGCGCGCGGCGGTCCAGCGACAAGTCGTGCGCGGTCAACAACCAGGCCGCCGAAAGGGATCGTTCGCCGGGACGCGCGCGTCGCAGGACCGCGCGGATGCGCGCCAGCAATTCGTGCGGATCAAAAGGTTTGTTGAGGTAATCATCCGCGCCTTCCTCGAGGGCAAGCGCGCGTTCCGATGCCTCCCCCACTTGGGTGAGCAATATCGTTGGCGTCCATACGTTGGCGCGGCGCAAACGACGCAGCACTTCGCGCCCATCCATGCGCGGCATCAGCACATCCAGAATGATCAACTCAGGATGATGCGCCTGCGCTTTTTCGAGCGCGTTCACGCCGTTGGAAACCACCAACACGTGAAAGCCGGCGCGCTCAAGGAAGGGTGCGAGGCTGTCCGCGATGGTTGGGTCATCATCGGCAAGCAGGAGGGTGGGTCTATCGAGGGGCATTGATATTCAAACGTGCGCTTCGACCCTTCGACACGCCCT
>CAZIYY010000058.1:13943-25168 GCA_964543585.1 uncultured Anaerolinea sp.
TGCGCTTTCTGTCGGGTCGCTCCGCTCAGCGCGAATTGTTTGGGCGAGAGAAAAGCCTGGTCACGCGGACCAGGCCTCTCGCTTCGAAATGACGCGGGCGCGTCCTATGGAGTAATCCAGTTGAACGTGTTCATGACCGTCAAGAAGACTGCCGATTCGGTATCCTTGTTAAATACCGGCGGGGGCGTGGCGTAGTTGCCGGGGTTGGCAGAGTGCAGAATGAACACAAGACTGATGCAGGCGTTGTTGCGCGTCGTTGAATAGGCGATCCAATCGTAGATGTTACCCAACGCAATGCCCTGCCCTGATTGCTTCACGAATTGAATGTTGTTGATCGTCACGTTCTCAGCCGCGGTGGGGTTTTCATACCCCCCAGGACTGGCACAGGGGTTGGAATTTTCCACTACAGTTACCTCAATGTATTTTTCCAGGAGATTGGTTCCTGGCGTGATGATTGGCAAGTTGACGCGGCCCGCATTATCTGTTTGACTAGCGATCGTTGCCCCGGACGGAAGCGTGAATTTGAAATTGTATTTTGCGTTCTGATACGCGCTTGCCGCCGCAGTGGTTGCTGTTGCCGTTGCTGTCGCCGTGGAAGTGCCAGTACAAGGAAGTGGCGCTGTCGGTGCGGGCACGTTCTCAGAGCGTGAGTTATTCTGTTCATTGCTTTCGGCGACGGCGCTACCTGAGTCGACAACTGCGGTAATTGGATTGGTGTAACCAGCGAAGAAGACGGGCTTTGTCTCACCGACCGCCAATCCACTTACCGACTGCTGCGCATCACCGACCTTGACATTGAAACTACCCGCAGGCGCCTGGCCGCTATTGGTAACCCAGACGCGCGTGCCAAGCGAAGCGCCCTGCTCCAAACAACTAGTATTCTGAAATTCTACTCTTAATTGGGTGATCGTCAGGTCGGGCAGAGCAGAACTGCTCCCGGGACGATAAATGTGCGGACCAACCCACAGCGCGCGGTCACCCGCGGCTGTGCCAGTCGCAAGAACGGTGAAGATGAATTTCACATCCTTGCCTGCCAGCGAACTCAAGTCCTGATCAATGGTATTGAACAGGCCCTCATATCTTTCAACGAGTCTACGAGGTACTAAGACTCTGACGGGATCGTTGCCTATTTGATATTCCACTCGGAAGGTAACATAGCAGTTTGTTGCGCCACCTTCGCAACTAATAACAGAACGGAAACGGTCACCGCTCTGAACTTTGAACGCCGGGAAGGAGCCTTTAATGTATCCATCCTGAACATTCTGCGGGAAAGTGAGAATACCCGGGCGCGAATCAGTCACGCCATTTTCAAGTTTAGGGTTGCTCACTTTTAGCACAAAGCCTTTAGCGTCACCATCGGTTCCCGGGCAGGACAACGTGCCGGCACCGCTGGACCACGACGTCCCTGTTGCGCACGCATTCGCGGCAAAGTCATAAGCGACATTTGCGCTGGGCGTAACACTTGGGCCACCGGGCGTAACGGTTGGTGTAGGTGTCTTGGTCGGTCCTCCGGGCGTGACCGTTGGGCCGGCAACCTTGATCAGCACCCACCAGGGTCTATTACCCTGTGGACCCCAGCCAAACAAAGCGCCGCTGGCATTCTTGAACATCCAGTAACCGCGATACTCGCCAGCCGCTAAAGGCGCGGTCATATTGAGGGAGAAGCTAAACGTGTCGTTCACTGCAACATTCTGGGAGAACGCGGAAGAGGCAGGCGCGCCCATTTGTTCGCCGCTAAAGAACACCATCTGATAGGATGTGGTCCACGGACAGGAACCGACGTTCTTCAAACTCCAAGTCTTGGTAAACGTCGCGCCGGGTTGCAGGACCGAGTGATCGGGATAAGTCACATCCTTGACGAATTGCACTTTGTCACAAGCAGAAGGCGGCACTGTGACTGTGATGGGACCCGGCGTATTGCTTGGTGTTGCCGTGGGAGGTGTGCCTGTCACTGTCGGTGGAATGATACCCTTACGCACAATGACAGGATTGCCCCACAAGGCGCGGTCGCCTGTGGGTGAGCCATTCGCGGACATGGACAGGATGAAAATAACATCTTTTCCGGCAAGCGCATCCAGTTTGATATCGGGATAAACCTTATCGCTCGGTCTGGTGCGTTGATCCCATTTTTCATTGAATCTCCAAATCGTTATGGGGGAAGCAGTGCCGATTTTATAAGCCAGGCTGAACTGTACATAACAACTGGTCGCCGGGAGTTCGCATCCGACCTGTGTCTTGAAGACATCGCCCGTTTGCACTTTGAAAGCTGGAAAGGCGCCCTTAATGGAACCGTTGGTGATATTTTGAGGGGCAACTAAAATGGCAGGCTTGGGAGAAGTGCCGTCCTCGTATTTCCAATCCAAACCAGTCAGCCAGTACCCGCGGCTATCGCCATCAGTGATAGGCGGAGTTATTTTCCCCGCGCCGTTTTCCCATGTTGCAGAGCCTGCATTGGCGGCGAAATCATAAGCAACACTGGTTGTGGGTGTGCCTTTCACGTTGATCTCGACCCAAAACGGGTTGTTGGCATTCCGACCAATGCCGAAAACAATGCCACCGAAGTCGGAGGCTTTGAGTTTCCAATATCCGATGTAGTGGCCGGCCGCGTTCGGCGCAGTCATGTCAACGGTCACATCAACGGTCTGACCCGTTAAAACAGATGATGTTATTGGCACCGAGGCGGGTGCGTTCATTTGCGCGCCCTTATCAAAAATCAGCGACACACTATTCCAGGCGCAGGCACCAATGTTCTTTAACTTCCAGGTCTTCTTGAATGTTGCGCCGGGGTCATACGCGGCGCCATCTGGCACAGTCACGTCTGCAATGAACTGTGCCTGATAACAATCCGCCGCAGAAGCCGGCGTGGGCATTGTCGCCGCGGGCACCAGAGACAACACCAGTGCAACAAGCAGCATAACAGATACGACTTTCAATCGCGATTCCATAGGGTCATCCTCCATTCTCCATCTCTCCATCCAATTCATTACAACGCACAAATGATTACAAAAGTTCCGTCTTGACTATACGCCTCTAGTATAACTTTTCTTTAAAGATTGTTCAATGTATTTACATGACTCTTTTTTCCTTATAATAGGGGGATGCGGCGCACAATCCTGCACATTGACCTGGACGCCTTCTTCTGCGCGGTCGAAGAAACACGCGATTCCGAGTTACGCGGCAAGGCCTTTGCAGTTGGAGGAAAGCCAAACGAGCGCGGAGTTGTGGCTTCGTGCTCTTATGCCGCGCGACGAAACGGAGTCAGAAGCGCGATGCCGATGAGTAGGGCGATCAGACTCAGCCCAGGGCTGATCATTGTCCCCGCGCGTCACCGCCTTTATAGTGAAGTCTCTCGTCAGGTGATGGAGCGACTGCATAATGTCACTGCGTTGGTGGAACAGATATCCATTGACGAAGCTTTTCTCGATATATCTGATATTCAAGATGATCCCGAACGCCTCGCGCGCGGACTTCAAGCCCGCATCCGCGACGAACTTCATCTCCCCTGCTCGATCGGCATCGCGTCGAACAAACTCATGGCGAAGATCGCGACCGAAGTTGGCAAAGCGCTCGCATTGAAAAGGATAAAAGCCCAAGGCTTGGCAGAGCCTCCCAACGCGGTAACAGCCGTCCCGTTTGGAGAAGAAGCGGCATTCTTATCTCCGTTGCCCGCGGATATGCTTTGGGGAGTCGGCCCGAAAACATTTGCGCGACTTAATGAATTGGGAATTCACACCATCGGCGATATTGCGAAGTGGCCCGAAAGTGAAATGATCCGCTTGTTCGGCGAGAACGGGCGCGACCTGGCGCGGCATGCAAAAGGGATTGACGACAGGCAGATCGTGACCGAGCGCGAGACAAAATCCATCAGCCAGGAGACGACATTTTCCGTGGACGTGCGCGATGATAAAGTGTTGGAAAAAACGTTGCGCGAGCAATCCGCGGAAGTGGCTCGTCAGCTGCGAAAGAATAACCTGGCGGGCAAAACCATTAAGTTGAAAATCCGCTGGCCCGACTTTACAACATTGACTCGGCAAACAACGTTGAACAGCCCAACCGATCAGGATGATGTAATCGCGAAGACTGCTTTGGAGTTGTTGAAATCCATCCGCAAACCGCATCAGGCTGTGAGGTTGATCGGCGTGGGCGTGAGCGGACTCGGCCAGCCGATCCGCCAGTTGGGATTGTGGGATATGGACAACGAAAAGTCGCGCAGGTTGCAAGAGGCTGTGGATACGTTGCAGGAGAAATTTGGAAAGGACGTTATTCACAAGAACCTGTCTGAAAATTCATAACCAGCATGTCATTCTTAGAGCCCGTCGGGGGACGACACTGATACAGTATGTCTTCTTTTACAAGACCGGGATTCTTCGCTAATCTCACCCGGGATGTTAAGCTGGAAGCAGGCGGCATCGCTCAACCCGCCGAACCGCTGCTAGTCATGGAAACGGAGGGTGGGATACAAATAGAGGGTTGAATATCTATTTGTTGCAAACTCAAGTATCGCGCATCCACGCCGGACGCAGGCTTGCCACTTTCTTATAAACCGGGCACCCCGGTTCATGCGCGCCCGTCAAATACCCCGTGGATATCAGAAACTCGTTCACGATCTCCCCGCCCGTAAACACAAACGTCTTCTTGAAAAGCTTGGTCCACTCATCCTTTGTCAGCGGATGATGAGCGTCCAGCCAGCCTTTGAATGAACCGTGTTCTTTTCGCAGTTCCAATATCTTTTGCGCGTTGACAGTCGCGGCATTCACCTTGATACGATTGCGAATGATGCCCGCATCAGCAAGAAGCCGCGCGCGGTCTTTCTCGCCATACTTCGCGACCTTTTCAATTTTGAATCCGTGATAGGCTTTGCGAAAGTTATCCGCCTTCTTCAAGATCGTGATCCATGAAAGTCCCGCCTGATTGATTTCCAGAATCAATCTCTCGAAAAGGAGATTATCATCCTTCAATGGGAAACCATATTGCGTATCATGATAGGTTTTGTTGAAAGCATCTTCGGGGTGAGAGTTGCAGTAGTCGCAGTAGGTGGTCATAGCGGGTTCTATTTATCTCAAGAGTTTGATTTGATTCGAGGAATCCAGCGCGGGACGCGCTTGAGATAATCTTCATACGCCGCGCCGAATCTTCTCTCGAGGTTTGGTTCTTCATAAAAAGTCACGAAAGTATGAAAGGCAATGCTGATGACCACAGCGTAGATCAGCAAGCTCCAAAATCCAAACCAAAGGAAATGACCGATGATCACAAGAAACACACCGACATACATTGGATTTCGGACGTAATTGTATAAACCCGAAACCACCAATTCCTTGGGCGGGTCAATCGGCGCGGGTGTGCCTTTGCCTTTCACGAGGAAATCCCAAAAGCACCAAATGAGTGTTGCAATGCCTGTAAGCCAGAGCGGGAAAGCGAGATAGGATAACAAGCCTATTTGTATTTGTGTTCCAGATCGCAACAGGGCAAGCGGGATAACTCCTGCTACCATGCCCGGGGCAAGGATGAAAAAGAGCAGGGATCTGAGGGCGGTCATTGCCATAGTTTACTTCAACAACGGCAAATGCGTTTCCAGCCCAGGCAGTTTTTCCAGGCTACCCTGTGGAGAAAATTTTGTCTGGAAAAGGAACTCAAATATTTCGGCAAAGATGACCCTTATCCCCGCCCACATGGAGGAGCGCATGATCTTGAGATAACGTTTGTCTTCGCTGAAGAATATACGCCGCAGTGCCTTTGGGCGCAGGTGGAACAGCGCCTCGGTGAGTTTGACGCCGAGAAATAACTCGAATGGGCGTAGATGCGGCGTGGCAATGATTTGATTGCGGTACGACCACTTGTCCAAATCGCTTTGGATGACGTCGGAAGGCTTGACGGTTTTACCTTGTGAAGTCCAGAAGTGTGGCATGATATAGCAGGAGTTTAGGATGTCTGAATCAAGCTCAAGCAGATTTGTGAACTTCTCCCGGATCGTTTTCCAACTCTCCTGCTCCAGCCCGTAAATGATGTTCGTCAAACTGATAATGTTGTTTTGCCTCAACAACCGGACCGCTTCCTTTGAAATCGCGAAGGGATTGTTCTTGCGGATGTTAACGATCACCTCATCCTTGAGGGATTCGACGCCCATCACCATGTAGTCAATCCCCGCGGCTTTGTACAAGGGAATAATATCCGCGTCGCGCACGACGTCTGCGGCGGTCATGTTGATGTTGAGGGATAGATTCAATTTGGCATCGATGATCAGCCCAAGGAGGCGTATGAGCGTGTCTTTGTCCGCTGAAAAGTTTTCATCCGCAAACCAGACGTAATCCACGGCGTATTCCGTCTTTAGGATTCTTAATTGTTCCAGGATGTTTTCCGGACTGCGATGCCGCCACTTTTTCCAAAACATCCATTGGCCGCAATAACTGCACGTGAGCGGACAGCCGCGGCTGAATTGCAGACCGGCGGCGCGCTTGAAGCCAAACATTTGATACAACGACCAGTCCACCAGTTCCCAGCCGGGACGATACGCATCCAGATTTTGAATTGGCGCGCGTGAACGATTAGCCATGATTTGATTCCCATTTCGCCAGGTGATACCATCAACCTTTTCAAGACTCTCTTTGTTTTCAACTGCTGTGATGAGTTCAAGGATCGTTTGTTCCCCTTCGCCGCGGACGATGTAATCTATTTCATTGCACTCGCGCAAGACGCCCTGGTCGGCATATGACGGATAGACGCCGCCATAAATAACTTTGATATTTGGAAATGTTTGTTTGATTTCGTGAATTGTTTTGAGGGCTGTCTTGTGTGCGGCGGTTGACCCTGAATGTCCCAGCAAAACGTAATCGGCTTGATATTTCCCGACCTCGTTGATTAGTTTTTTGAACGACCAGCCATAGGCATCGTGATCAATTAGTTTTACTGTGAAGCCAGCATCAATCAAGGGTCCCCCGATGCAGACTAGACCAAGAGGGGTGAGGTAGCCCACCCCGTGTTTGTTGGCGATGAAGTGACGCGCTGGGTTAATCAACAGAACTCTGCCAGACATACCGCCTCCGTTTTTGGAGTGCGGGAGCTTGCTCCTGCAACATTGGACAGCAAGCCATCCGACTCCAAAGTGATTATTCGGACTATTTAGATGCAATTTGTGAATAATATCACTATTGAAGGTTTTGTCAAGAGTCTGGAATACGCCGCGCCCTCTGTTACTCTGAAATATCTGCTTTCGTGAGTTGATATACAAGAAACCCGACCGCCAACAGGAACCACACCCCGCCAATGACGCCAACCAGCCAGCGCGGGATGCCCCACTCGGAATTATCAATCGGCAGGAGATCGAAGTAGATCAACAATATGACTCCACCTGATTGAGTCCTTGACGCCCGCGATGATAAATGCCATTCGTTTATTTTGTTGAGGATTCATTTTATCTCCTCTTTCTTACTCAATCCTTTTACCCTGGCGATGATGAACGAGCTCAACACATACCAAATGGCAAGATCGAGAGCCAACCATAGCGAATTGAATTCGGAGCATATCTCACCAGGAGGACACGGCCCCCCAGGCAAGATAGAATCCAAGTGGAAGGCCCCAGGGAAAAGTATCGGGAACGGTTGCAATCACAATCTGCCTCCAAAGCAGGCTGGAGATCATGAACAATGCAAGTGTCAAGATGATTTTCCAAAGCGTGGGTTTCAAGAAGCTCTTCACTTTTTTACTTGCTTCGTTTCTTCAACCACTTCAACAACTTGTCCGTTGACCAGCAATTGATCACATCATCCTTCGTTAACCACGCCCGTCTTGCGGTGGCGACGCCGTAAAACAAATTATCAAAATCCTCCTCGGAATGTGAGTCCGTGTTGATGCTGATGGGGATGCCCAACTCTTTTGCGCGACGCGCATAAACATCTTCAAGGTCGAGGCGATAGGGACTGGCGTTGATCTCCATCGCGACACCCGTTTCAGATGCGGCTTGTAGTACGGCTTCCATATCCAAGTCCGCGCCTTCACGTTCAGGGATTAATCGTCCAGTGGGATGACCGATGATATCCACGTGCGGATTACGAATCGCGCTAATCATGCGTTGCGTGACTTTCTCGCGCGGCTGCCGCAGACTGCTGTGCATCGAAGCAAGCACAAGATCGAGACTCGCTAAAAATTCATCGGGATAATCGAGCGAGCCATCCGCGCGTATTTCCACTTCGGACGCGTGCAAGACCAAAATGCTATCGCCGAGTTGCTTTTGGATTTTTTTGATCTCGGCGGCTTGCTGTTTGTGATCTTCCATTTTCAACCCGCCCGTGACTCCCAGACTCGCGGAATGATCGGTGAACGCGATCACTTTGATGCCGCGCTTTGCCGCGGCGTGCGCCATCTCCAACATGGACAATTTTCCATCGCTCCATGTGGAGTGTGTTTGCAAGTCCGCTTTGATGTCTTTGACTTCGATCAACTTCGGAAGTTTGTTTGCTTTCGCGGCTTGCACCTCACCTATGTCTTCGCGCAATTCAGGCGGAATCCATTGCAAGCCAAGTGTTTTATACACTTCCTCTTCGGTGGCGCAAAAGATTTCTCCCGTCCCCTTTATTTTCTTGAACGAGTGGTCAGATAACGACAAGCCTTTATCGAGAGCGAGTTGACGCAATTGCACGTTGTGATCTTTCGAGCCTGTCGCATATTGCAACGCGGTGCCAAACTTTTCAGGCGGATGCACCCAGACTTGCGCGCGCACGCCATCTGTAAATTCGATGCTGGATTTCGTCTCACCTTTGCCCAACACGCGACTCACACCTGGAAGTTTGATAAAGGCTTCCATCACTGCGGATGAATCCTTCGCCGCGACGAGAATATCCAAATCGCCGACAGTCGAACGCATCCTTCTTAGACTTCCAGCAGATTCCGCTGTGACGACTCCCTTCACCTTTTTGAGAGTCGCGATGATCTCCTGCGCCAGCGGATACGCGCGCCCAAGCGGAATCCTTCCTGATCTGCGGGCGAGTGATGCAATGCCTTCAAGGATCGCGCTCTCGGACTTGGCGCCCATGCCTGGGAGGTCGCGCAACTTCCCTTCTTTCGCGGCAGTTTCAAGGTCCTCGAGAGCCGTGATTCCCAACGTCTTCCAAATGAGCGCGATCTTTTTGGGTCCAAGTCCTGGCACTTGCAGCCAATCCGCTAACGCGGGAGGAATTTCCTTTTTGAGTTTCTCAAGGAATTCGAGTTTGCCTGTGTTGAGCAATTCGTCAATTTTTTCCGCGATGGCTTTGCCCACGCCAGGGATCTCGCGCAGTTTGCCCTCCTTCCAATAATCGCTGGCTTCGCGCCCGAGCGTCATCAAACTTTCGGAAGCCTTGCGATACGCGAGAATGACGTAAATGACCTCGCCCTTGATCTCACATAAATTGGCGATGAGGGTGAACGTATCTGCGAGTTGGCGGTTGTTCAGCATGGTGAGCCTCCAATGATTGCTTATGTTTAGATTTGTGTTTTGCTTATTAGTAGTAACGACTGAAGTCGTTCGGCTAAAAGGCGACTAAAGTCGCCACTATGAGGTCTCTTCGTGAAATACTTATTATATTCAACAACACTCAGCCCTTGCAGTTGTTCGGGACAATGTTCTGCGGGGTAAACTCGGATGATTTTTGGGCGTAGTAACTGACGTCTTCAAGCATGGGAAGTTCATAGCCGAAGTAGTGGTTGAAGATCACCCTGAAGGAATTTACAGGTGTGATCGCGCTATAGAGCGAAGTTTTGGTATCTTCGTTGACGTAATAGGCATTCAGGATGGACATTCTCATCTGCGGGCTGACTTGTTTCCCAATGGGACCGTGATCGCCCTGGACAATGATGATGGGCGGCGTTTTCGATTGCGCGATAATGTTTCTCAGGGCTGGCAGGATCTGACCGTCAATAAACTGAACGTTATTGCGATAGCCGGATATTGCATTCGGCGTGAATAAAAACTCCCCATTGGGGGTGAAGATAAAAGGCGGATGGGGAACAAGAATGTGAACGAACACAAATTTTGGACCTGGCAGGTTTGGGACCCGATTCAGTTCATCAAGTATGTAGCGCGTTTGCAAATAGTGTTCGTGATATTCGATTTGTTCGAGACGGGCAGGGTTGAAGCCCGGAAGGAGTTGCGGGAGGTCGTAGAAAAATTTCAGGAAGGTCGTCTGGAATAGTTCGGCTTCGAATTCGTTTGGTCCGCTAAGCAGGTCGAAGGTCCCAATGGCGAGTTTGTTGCGGGAAAGGAATATATCCTCATCCAGGTTCAGGTGCGCGCCGACGCGATTCTCGAACCTGACCGTTGTATATCCCAGCGACTTAAGGGTTTGATGGACGGCGCTCCCACTCAGGTCGGGCAGGGAATCCATATCCGTAAAATTCTGCAGATAATCCGTATACATGATGGAAGTGAGCGAATACCTGGTTATCGGATAATTGCTTTGACTACATTCGGCGACGTAGAACCCCAGGTTGGTCAGTCCCTGGATGAAACCTGAGTTGTCATAGTCGTAGCGCTCTTTCAGCACGTCAGACCTGGTATGCGCATCCAGGATGATCAAATAGATATCCGGTAACTCCATCCCGTTTTTGATATTGGCAGGTCTGGTTATTTGTTCAGGATTGGTTTTTGCATGCGCGTTCGTTCGATATGCACTGATGTCGTAACTGGCTGATTGCAATATAGAGAAGGAAAACATTGCCAGGCCCACGACTGTAAGGAATTGTTTAATCCCAAGAACGTTTTGCAGTCTTAATATGATTACTGACAGGGCGGCAAGCAAAATTCCGAAAATCAAAACAAGATAGCGATGATGGATTGCATCCCCAAACGCGCTTTGGGCTTGAAGGTAGGCATGTCCATAGGAAAAAAAGAGGGTAATTGTCAGAGTAGTAATCAGCCCAGCCTTATCCCAATTTTTGGTGACCGCGTTTAATAATAGCCAGAGCAAACCAGCGATCAGGCAGGAAAGAATAAGCGAACGCATGATCGAGCCGAAGTCAACATAAATGATGTTGTAATTTCGCAAGGCAAGAATGGGAAAAATTGCAAACAAAAAAGGATGGATGTTGGCAGGAATTTTTTTCAGCATGATTTACAGGTTGATGTTGAATCTGGCCGTGAGTTGATGGTTGCTTGTCATAAAGGTAGTCCTTTTGCTCGCATTTGATTATACGCGCAAAACGCTTTCCCAACTCGCCTTACTCAGAACGTCCCGACACTTGCACCTGGCGCAAGT
>CAZIYY010000059.1:0-11213 GCA_964543585.1 uncultured Anaerolinea sp.
TCCTTTTGATGCAACGTTACCTTCAAAGTAACATTTTATCGTGAGGCATTACGCTGGAACAAATACACCTACACGCGGGATAACCCCATTAATTATACAGACCCATCTGGTCAGAAACCATATGATGCTGGAAGTTATGAATTCGACGATCCCAGGAATCTTACCTCGTGGTTGTACAATGAAATGGTGTGGAACGCTAGAAATGATTCAGTAGTGAACCACCTGCGAGAGGTAAATAAGCTTGCTGGAACTTTGGCAGGAGTTGGTTTAATTACTTGCGGAGTAGGATTGATACTTGAACCAGCTTCACACTCGTTATTACCGGTGGTGGTATTGTTCTCGCTGGAGCAGTAGGTTTACACGCTGGCGCTCTATACACCTTTGGTCAACAGGTAAAAAATGGTGCACGGTGGGATTTCAAAGACGAAATTGGTATTCAACTTGGAGAAGGGGTAACCTTTTGTGGAGTTAGCAGTTGTTACGATGACGTGGAATATTCGGTGGCTGGCAACATATTTTATGGCTATATTGGTCGCGCTTCTGGTTTCCTGTGGTGGGAAATCAAAGGAGGTGCAGCATGGGCTGAAAAGCACGATCAATCTCACAACCCAAATAATAGTGATGAGTATGTGCAAGATGCACCACTTGGTGAAGTAGAGATCGGTTTATCTGATCCTGTAACATGGAATTTCGGGGACGAGAAACACGATAATGTAGCGGTGACTTTTGGGATAAAGCTTTGGGATAAATTCGGATCAAATTTGACATTGCCTCAGTTCATGAGCGAGTTTAACTCCTACGCGGGTCAATTACAACGACATGCACCTGATACAGTTCCTGTTCCCAATAGTGTCGCTCAGAACTGGCCCTATCCCGTCGGTTACTTCAATAACAAAGGTATTCCATATAAGCCACCAAGACCATGAACACCAAATTACAACTTTCATTTATATTTTTCCTTGCTACCCTAATTGGAGGCTGCCAATTGGTTCAATCTACGCCAACACCATTGCCAGGCTGGCGGACACCAGTTAGTGAGTTAATCGTTGATGACTCGGTTTTTCCGAAGGATTGGGTCGTCTTATCCCCAAAAGATACAAAGACCGACCCAATAACTAACCATATTGGGCGAAGATGGGGGCACATAAGCGGTGCCCATGCAGAGCAAGTCATCTGGCGAGCTTACACCGTTTCTGATGCCGAATCCAGATATGCTGAACTGCTTCGCCAAAGCCATTTCCAGCCGAGCCAGGATCTTTTTCCTAACACTGTCTTTGTTCAGTTCGAACCGCCAACTGAAATTTCCTATCAGAGTCAAGTAGCGGATGCATCCTACTTAGCCTGTGGCTGGGTGAGATGGGCATATTGTGAAGTTGTAGCACGTTATCGCAATTATGTGGTAGATATGCGTATGGATTTGCAGGCGGACTATAAAGGAAATCGCTCCGATGGTCTAACATACGAGCAGATAGAAAACATCATTATAGTGATGGATGCGAAGTTTGCGGAATTTCTGAGCGCTTTTCCCTCAGCCACCTCCACTCCATAAGAACCATTCCGGGCAAGGCACTTTAACAAACCAATAAAGCAAGTCTAGGCAAGACTTGCTTCAACATAGGCTGGAATAGGCTGTGGGTAACCCAACACCTCGCGCATCACCGATTCAATCGGTGGCGCAGATTATTCCTCCAAAGAAGGCGCCAACCCGCCGCAGTTGGTTATCGCCCTGGCAGGAACACCGACGCCTACTTATACGCCAACGCCAACAGCTACGGCAACTAACACACCACCTACACCAATTGATACTTCTACGCCGACCTTTACGCCTACACCAACAGTAACTCCCCTTCCATCTGGACCTATTACCATCGATTACGTTTATGATCCTCTTAATCGCTTGACGGAAGCGAATTATTCCACAAGCGACTACTATCACTACACCTATGATGCAGTTGGCAATCACAAGACTCAGGAGAAAATGATCATTGATCTCCTGACCACAGATTCATATAACTATGACGATGCCAACCGCCTGACGGATGTCAACGGCGTGACTTATACTTTTGATGCCAATGGAAATCTTCTTAGCGACGGCGTAAACGCGTATACCTACGATTCCGCCAATCGGTTGAAGAGCATAAGTAATCAGTCATCGGTGACCAGTTATGCCTCCAATGGGCTGAACGACCGCTTGCAGGAAACCATGAATGGAAGTACAACTAACTTCACGATGGACTTAAATTCAGGCCTCACCCAAGCCCTCAGCGATGGCACGAACACTTACGTTTATGGTGTAGATCGCATCGCGCAAGTGAACACTGGCACTCAATATTTCTTGGGTGACGCGTTAGGTTCAGTGCGCCAGTTGACGAATCAAAGCGGCGCAATTACTTATGCGCGTGTTTATGATCCCTATGGTGTAGTGACTCAAACCAGCGGCGCGGCGCAGACTGCTTATGGGTATACCGGGGAATTCACTTCGAATGATATGGTGTATTTGCGAGCGAGATTCTATGCCCCCAGCGTGGGTCGCTTCCTTGCAAGGGATACATGGGGAGGAGATGTGAATCAACCCATGTCATATAACTCTTGGTTATATACATATGGAAATCCCGTTAACTATGTTGATAAGACTGGATTAAGCACAGGAGACCCTGTTTCGCCCCTCCGATTAAATGGAATTTACTTATCAGGTGATTGGACACACGACAGAGAAAAAGCAGTTACAGATGCAATAGTCGCTGTTGGTATTGCTATCAATAGAACTGTTGGTCAGAGCCGTGATCCATTTAAATCGGTTGGGACTGCGTATCAAACCACTACAAAACCTATTTTATTCTTATGGGGCAACTCTTGTGATGATCCCAATTTCCCTGGATTGTTTACCGGACCATCGATAAAGGGTGGTGGAATAACCTTGGGACCCATTTCCTATAAAATTGACGGGCAAACCAAGCAAGTCATTTTGATTAAGTTTATGGGCATGTCAGGTCAGAATATTCCCGATCCAATTAAAATGCGAAACAACGTTGTGCATGAGTTAGGGCACGCTTTTGCTATTGCCATGCAAATGCGAGGCTGGACGAATCCTAATTCCAAACTCGACACTGATAAAAATAAGATTAAAGACTTAGTAAGAGGGACTGACCCCAATGGATATTATGGATTTGCTTCGAATAGCCATGATATGCTATGGCAACAACATGGCTGTAATCTGGATGCACCTAAACCGAAACAGCCTGCTAACCCACATCCTTGGGACTGTGAGGTTGGTGCAGAAATATTCGCTGATCAATTCTTAGGCTGGACTTTTAATACTTGGGAGACAGTAGGAGGAGACCTATCTCCACAAGGCAAAGCCCGGTCTGATTGGATGAATGAAAATATGTTTAAATGGTTGCGACCTATATTTCCGCATACTCCCGTAAATTTACCTCGATAAGGACAGTTAATAATAAGATGAAAACATTTCTGCATGTTTTATTATTTATCGTACCGATGCTGATAGCTTGTACTCCAATTCCCCTGTCGCAAGCGACAGCTACCCCTTTACTTGTAATGTCAACTCATACAAGCCGGCCCGTGGTCTTGACCGCCACATTGCGCGCCCCTGCGGCCACATCTTTGTCCACATTGCCAGCAGATCAAGCAGAAGCCCGGGTGGTTGAACTGCTCAAAACAAACAATGGATGTAAGTTGCCTTGCTTTTGGGGAATTACCCCAGGACATACGTCGTGGAATGAGGCAAAGAGCTTTCTTGAAGCATTTTCTTCTAGGACCGATGGCATGAATTTTACCAAACGTTCAGGCTTCTTAAGCGAATTTTATTTTCCTCTAAAAGATAATACCCCTGTGGATTTACATCTAAGGCTGATAATAGACAATAATTTGATTCAAGAAGTTTCTGTAATGGATTTTGACGCACCGTCTTATCATTTGGCGGAATTTCTTGCCAACAATGGAATGCCTGACCAGGTTTGGTTGTTGACTTATAGCCAGGTTTCATATGGTGGAGGAGATGTTGTTCCATTTCCTGTTTACTTATTCTACAAAGATGCACAAATGATCGTCGCTTATGGGTATGGGCAAGGGATCGTGAAAGGTGACCAGATCACAGGTTGCATCGAGGGCAGCCCATCTTTATATATATGGTCACTAGACAAATCTCTTACATTTCAAGAGGCGGGCAAATTGGGAGGTTACTATCAACCTAGTGACAAGTTCTTGGAAATTTCGGATGCAACACAGGGAAAACTGAATGCTAAAAAGTTTTACGAAAGTTTTAAGGAGCCTCGTGTTGAAACATGTTTTCAAACACCAACGAAACTTTGGCCAGGAAATTAGATTTATCTATACTAACTGGTGGTTTAACATCTGCAACATCCTATGTCTATGACAACGCCAATCGCCTGACCAGCGTAAACGTCGTGACCTACACCTGGGACAACAATGGCAACCTGCTCAATGACGGCGTAAACGCCTATACCTACGATCCGGCCTGTCAAGCTCCCATTTTATATACCAGTTGAAAGTAGACAAACTCAAGTATTTGAAGTGTAGATTGGCGGGGCGATAAACCCTGTTAAGACCATAAATTTTCACCAGTTCATTGAAATGCTACAAAAGTTGGATTCGCGGCTTCCTTCTGATATCGTACCTATGCCAAGTAATTGATTAAATGATCAGAAAATACTGAAACACTGAAATGCCAGTAATAAGGAGACTGTCATCTTGCAGATGACAGTCTCCTGCTTGTGTGAAACCCTGCAAGTGGACTACCTCGCTCATCACAGGCAATGGGACATACAGCCTGCGTATCTCCGATTCGATTGGCAGAGCGGACTACTCCTCGAAGGAAGGCGCTAACCCGCCACAGTTGGTTATAATGCTGGCAGGAATACCCACGCCGTAGGATAATTTGACAAATTGTCCTGCTTAGGTATGGAGACATGTAATGAACATTCAAGATATCCTCCTCATTTACGAATACAACTACTGGGCAAACAAAAAGATTCTTGCCGAGAGCGCAAAGGTGAGAGAAGAACAGTTCCTCGCCCCTGCCTCATTCCCTTATGGCGGCTTGCGCGGCACCCTGCTCCAGATCATCCGTGCGGAATGGGGCTGGCGCGGATTATTTGTGCATCAATCGTTTGGCGCAGATTTGAGCCTGGATGACTTTCCAACCCTGCAATCCCTTGAAGAACGATGGCAGGAAGAAGAAAGAGCCATGCGCGCCTATCTCGCAAGCCTGCGCGATGAAGATATGGAAAGTCACGTGCGTTACACCACAGGCGAGGGGATCAAACGTGACCGCATTTTATGGCATTGCCTCCTGCATGTTGTCAATCACGGCACACAGCATCGTAGTGAAGCCGCCGCGCTCCTCACGGACTACGGTCACTCACCCGGCGATCTTGATTTCACTGTGTTCCTGAATGAGACCAAACCCTGAAACCTATGAATGGTCAAACTCGTATTCATATCAAACCCGGCTTGCTCGTGCTCATCGTCCGGAAACAAGACCAGAGCACGGGCAAATTGACCAAAGGCATCGTCAAGGATGTTCTGACGAAATCCCCGAATCATCCGCATGGCATCAAGGTCCGTTTGCAGAGCGGTGAGGTCGGACGGGTGAAGGAGATTGTGGAGGAACCAGGCGCCCCCTAATCGAGCCGCTTCGAACGTCATCGCTATTCATCTCTTTATAATTTGAATGTTCTATAATGCTTTACAATTCTTTTGCAAAGAGGTATCCATGGAGATTTCTACCAATCAATCCCGGACTGTAGGGGTGGTGATCCCGGCTTTCAACGAGGCCGAAAATCTGCCTTTGGTTTTAAACACAGTCTGCGCCGCGCAGTGGGTGAAAGAGATCATCTTGGTTGATGACGGCTCAACCGATGCCACACTCGAAATCGCTCAACGAGCGGCGGAACGTGACAGCCGGTTGATTGTCCTCCGCCTGCCGGAGAATCAAGGCAAGGCGGCGGCTCTGTTAACCGGCGTTCAAGCTCTGCATACGGACCTGGTTATTTTTCTTGACGCCGATCTTGCGGGTTTGAAACCCCATCACTTGCAACAGTTGGCGAGCCTTCAAAAATCCGGCTCGTGTGAAATGGCGATTGCAGTATTTCAAATTGGACGGGTTATAACTAATTTTCCACAGCGTTTGATTCCCCATCTGAGCGGCCAGCGCTGCCTTTGGAGACTGGAGGCTGAACAGGCTTTGATTCCATTGGCGGCTGACCGATACGGCGTGGAAACCGGGCTGACCATTCACGCCAGGCGCCATCATTGGCAAATCAGGAAAATCATCTGGCGCGGCATTACACATCACATGGTATGGCAAAAACGCAAGGTGATTACCGGCCTGCACAATCGCTGGCAGATGTACCGCCAAATCATGGCTGTTATCGCCAAGAACAGGCGCAGTCATGGAGGCGGTCTTCGAATGTATAAGGCTTTTCGGCGCGCCCGCCTGACTTTGCGTTAGGCCCGCGATGAGGAGGCAGGATATTTTGTCCGACCGACAGGCTGGCGCGCTCGTTTCTTCTTCAAAAATTGCCAATGTTCAAAAGCAGGATTTGCCTGCGTGGGAGCCAAATTCATCCGACTGCATTTTGATCATAGCGCCTCACCCTGACGATGAGGTCCTGGCTGCCGGCGGGGTAATAGCGACCGCTTTGAAATCGCGGGACCAATCCAAACTCAGGGTGGTTGTGGCGACCAATGGAGATGCATCGTATGCAACGGCCTTTTTCCGTGAACCCCATTTAATCACAAAGGAAAACTTCAGGAGCCAGGCTGTCAGGCGTCAACAGGAGAGTCTGAATGCTCTTGCCTTTTTAGGCTTGGACGAGAAGTACATCCATTTTTGGGGATTTCCGGATCGCGGTTTAGCCTCTCTCTGGCAACGCCGTGGGAATACGCAACAACCATACCATTCCGCCACGACCGGTTATAGCAATTCTGCGCAGGCATTGAATAGCCCTGTTTTGCCGTTTACTGACGTGAGCCTGCTGGCGCTCTTTCAAAAGGAACTCATCGAGTTTAACCCGACAATTATCATCATGCCGCATCCTCAAGATAACCATTCAGACCATAGCGCCCTGGCAATCTTTACGCTTCTAGCCGCAAAACATTATCACGCCCAGACTCACCTTCCGCCTCCCATCTATCTCGCTTACTGGATGTGGAGGCAGGCAAAGCCATGGCTGACCGGGGCGCGTCCGCATGACTTCACCCGGCTCCCAGCCCGGAACGATGCGACGCTCGCAGATATGCGACGCTTCGCGCTGGCGCCGGATGTTCTTGAGCAAAAAGCGCTGGCTTTGCAGCGCTATCCCAGCCAGAAGTTTGCGGCAGGCCAACTTTTTCGTAAAGCCTCACGGAGCAGTTCCGAGATTTTTACCCTATTACGGCCCGCTTTTTAGAAACACACAAGCAATCTTGCAGATGAATAAATATCTAAAACTCATACTATCTTTACTGGCTACCCTCCTGTTAGCCTGGTTTCTCGTACGACGCGGCATCCATTGGAATGACCTGCAGTCCGTTTTGCGTCAGGCTCATTGGGGTTGGCTATCCCTCGCTCTCGCCTGGGAAGCGGCTGCCTACGGCGCAGTAACGCGGCTCAATGAAATCCTTTTGCAGCGTTATGGCATCAAAGTCTCTTTCGCAAAGCAATATGTAGTTCAACTGGCGATGGCATTTATAGAGGCGGCCGTGCCTTCCGCGAGCATCAGCGGAGTGGTACTTAGGGCGCGTTTGCTGAAGCCTCACGGCGTTTCAGCCGACATGGCGACTGCCACGACCCTGGCCGAAAGCACTCTCATCTTTGCGAGTGTGGTTCTGCTCTCCCTGCCAATGGCAGGGATTGCCATGCTCAACGGCATAGCAGGCTTTAGCGGGTTGGTTCGCTGGTTGTTCCTGATGATCGGTATTGTTGTTTCGATTGGCATAACTATCTGGCAATGGAATGTTCCCCGCTTTGCTCATTTCAGGACTCGGCAACTTCAAGGTATGGTTCGCTTCTGGGAACGACACATTCAACCTCGCTGGCCCCGATACTTTGGAGATTGGCCCGCCCAGCGAGTGATCGAGCGTCTTCTCTACTTGTGGTCCGAGACTGTGGCTTCCCTGAGTGTCCATCCTTATTCCATCTTTCTTAGCCTGTTGGCACGCTTTGGTTTTGAAGCCCTATCCTTAATGATGTGCTTTTACGCGCTGGGGCAAAGTTTGCCTATTGCTACTCTTATCCTCCTTTATGCCTTAAGCATCGCCATCAATACGATAGGGGCCGTTCTTCCAGGCGGGGTTGGGCTGGCTGAAGTCTCCCTGTCCGCCTTATATGCCCAGTTTGGAATACCTACCGAGGCGGCACTGGCAATTGCATTAGCCTATCGCATGACGGGTTACTGGTTTCCGCGGGTCGCTGGAGGAGTGGCTTTACTGTGGATCGAGCGCGAGGAATTTCGGCGAGGCATTTCGGAGAGTCCCCTATGAATATAACCGAACACTATTCCCTTATTCGCCAGCGTTTTGACAGGCGGGCAAGCCAGTATCTGCGTAACCCTTTTACGCATTGGGTCGGACGCAGTGAATTGGCAGCCTTGCGGAATATGGTGCCATCGCCGCCGAGACCGGGCGAAAGCCCGGCTTTGGACTTTGGCTGTGGCACGGGCCGCGTCACGGCCATGCTGCTTGAACTGGGCTATCAGGTTACAGGATACGATTTATCTTCCGGCATGTTGGATCAAGCGCGCACCACAATCGGCGAACGCCCGGATGTATTATTTACATCCGATCCTCAGGCATTAGAAGGCACCTGGCCCTTGATCGTGGCTTTGGGAGTGCTGGATTATTATCCTGACAGCGCCCCTCTCTGGCAGGAATGGCAACGGCTGTTGTCGCCCGGCGGCGCGTTGCTTGTCACGGCTCCGAATGCGCGCAGTGCGCTCGCCCGGTTTTACGTTTTAGCATCCCGCTTCACCTGCCAGGCTTACGCCACAACACTCGAAGGATTGACGCCCCCAGCGCAGACGGCGGGCTTTACAGTCACTGAAGTAAAGTTTGCTTTTCCCCAGCGTTGGTGGGGACACACGATTGTGTTGGGCTTTCAACTGAAAATTCCATGAACAATCCCTTCGATCTCTTACAACCCGTCCAACCTGGTTCCTGTCACCTCGCTGGATCACTTCCATCAAGTAACTGGATTTAGCCACCCCATGCCGCACTACATCAAAGTCCGTTTGCAGGGCAGGGAAGTGGGAAGGGTCAAAGAGATTGTGGAGTAGGCGCAAGATAATCCTTCGACACGGCTTCGCCACTCAGGGCAAGTATCCTGCGCCGTAAGAAAACCATGCTTTGCTATTTCAGTAAGGCATGGAAACGCCATTTCTCGATTACGACCAGATCGCTGACGAATACAACCAGCGCTACCCATCTTTACAGCCGACCCGGCGCGGGCAGGCATTGCTGGATATTGTCAAACAAGTCAAAGCGCGGAAAATTCTTGAGGTGGGAAGCGGCACAGGTATCTGGCTGAATATGCTTCTTCCTGTCACCACTGGACTATACGGTCTCGATTATTCGATGGGAATGATCACGCAGGCGCGGAAACAATCGGCTCCCCTGAAACTTTCGCGCGGTTCCGCGCTCCATTTGCCGTATCGAAACAATACTTTCGAACTGGTCTATTGTGTGGACGCGATCCATCACTTTGGCGATCACAAAGCGTTTGTCAATGAAGCCTTCCGAGCGCTCAAGCCGGGTGGCGCTCTGGCTGTGATCGGTTCTGACCCACACGAGGGAACGACCCACTGGTATATCTACGATTATTTCGATGGAGTCTATGACACCGACCTTCGACGTTACCCGTCTGGGAAATCGCTTCTTAACTGGATGAGCGCGGAAGGTTTTCAGAACGTATCCGCTCGAACTGCGGAGCGCATTTTGAATGCGCATGTCGGCGAAAGCGTTTTGAAGGATCCGTTTCTCAAACACAATTCCACGTCGCAGTTGGCATTGCTGAGTGAAGACGCTTATCAGGCTGGCATAAGCAGGATAAAAGCGGCGATTGCCGAATCCAAAACACCCAATCAGAGGATCGTCTTTCGGTCGGATATCCTTGTCAAGGCGTATCTGGGATATAAGCCTGTTGCATAGTGTAACGCAAGGAGAAAAAAATGATCAGCCGAATCTGGCATGGTTACACCACGCTCGAAAACGCCGACACGTATGAGAATCTACTCAAGGAGGAAATCTTCCTCGGGATTCGCAATCGGAACATCCCGGGCTTTAGGGAAATCCAATTGTTTCGCCGTGACATGGAAAATGAAGTTGAATTCATTACCGTGATGTGGTTCGACTCCATTGATGCGGTGAGAAAGTTTGCGGGCGAAGATTATGCAGCGGCTGTTGTCCCGCCCAGCGCGCGCAAACTCCTTGCGCGCTTTGACGAACGATCGCAACACTACGAAGTCCGCGAACAATTGAAGGCTGAGAAATAATCAGACGCGCTCATTACCGAACAATGACCGCATCCAACGAGCCTTTGGAATCGTTTATGCCGCTGAAGACCAGTCTTAATTCGTGCGCTCCATAAGGCAGTTGACCGGCGTAGTCCCAGCGCTTCTGGTACTGGAGTTGGGCTGCTTTTTGATCCAATGTGATGACCAGCTGGTTGTCAATGTAAACTTCCATTTTGCTAAAATTTGTCCCGGTTGTGTACAGCAGGCTGAATGATTGGCCCGTGAAATTCAGCGTAACCGAAGAACCCGTTTTGCGGGTCATCTTGTATGAACCTTCATAAGCTTTGACTTTCGACACGTTTTGCCAGTTGGCGGAATAGACAAAGGCAGGATTCTTATCGTTGTAAACCGTCCCCAACGATGATGAAGGAGAGGCAGTTGAAGTTGGCGTTGACGGGATTGAAGTGGATGTCAGCGTAGAAGGTAACGGTGTGAAGGTCAACGTGCTGGTGGCGATGAGGGTTGGTTCACTCGTAGATGTTGGAAGCGGGGTTGCTGTTTCGGTCGGCGCAATGATTTGAGTTGGAGTCAGCGCGGCAATTGTTGGAGTGGACGTGGGTAATATCGGTGTGGGACTTGCGGTATAAGTCAAAGTAGGTGCTGCCACGATCACCACCGGTGTTGGGCTGGCTGGCGCAGGAGTTGGGGGTGACACTGACGCGTCGGGCCATCCCGCCACGT
>CAZIYY010000059.1:11223-20114 GCA_964543585.1 uncultured Anaerolinea sp.
AGGGAAGTTCGCAGGCTCGCCTCCAGGAGGGAGAACATAAACTGGTGAGGGATAACTGCGGAATGCTCCCAGGTCGCTTCCAGTCGGGACGATTTGGGAGGAAGCGAGGTAGTTGGAGATCACAATAGATGCGCCGCGTCCCTTTGCCGGGCTGTTTATCTGGAGCGTTCCATTTGTATTGAGCAAAGGATCAGCTTGCAATCCATGAGGCTCTGAGTAACCAAAGGGTTTAAGACTAATATTGAAATCGAATGAAGCGTTGGTGAATGTGGGCGTGCTGGAGTAAGCGTTCTTTTCCGTGACGAACACGTTATTCAGCAGTTGAAAGTTTCTGACCGCCGAACTTAGCAGGTCAACTGCGTAAAAATTTATTCCCGTTACGTTGGCATCTACGGTGTTGTTGAATACCCAGACGCCATTGGGACATGTTCCCCCGCGCATATCCAGTTTCACGACTGAATTTCTTCGCCCAGTATTGGCTTCACCTGTGGGGTCGAGCGTGTCATGCTGGTAGTTGCCATAGACAAAGATCGGGCCCACACACGTTGACGCGGGAACGATGCTCACCGTGCGATGAGTATTGATCAAAGTGTTATTGTAGAAATGGATGTTGAAAGAGTCCCCTTCAGGCTCAAAGGGGTCGTCCACAATGTTCCTGAATGTGTTGCCGCTGATGAAGACATTCGCGTTCATCCACTGACCCGGGTCAGAATCCGAGAGATAGACGCCGTTCATCGAGTCGTGGAAATTGTTGCCCCTGATGAAATACATTCCCTGTCCGCCCGCGCTGGCATACACGCCCGCGCCCTCGTACTTTGAGCCTTTCAATGAAGTCCAGGTACTGCCTACTGGATAAGTCTGATACATCTCGTTGTTCTCTACCAAAACATGACTCACGCCATCCTTGATTCGGATCGCCGCGAAGGTATATTCGAGGACATTATTTCTAAACGTTAGATAGTGGCTTTGCCTGATCTCAAAATCCATAAGGGTGTATCCCTTGATGGTCAAGCCTTCGAACGTCACCCATTGCGAATTGTTCACGATGAACGCCCCCGAACCGCCGTTGCTCAAGACGGCTCCCTCGCCCAGGATTCGAACCGGCGCGGTCTGCGTTCCGACTTTTGATACGGTCACGCTCTCGGAATAATTTCCCGCCAGGATGTGAAGCGTTCCCCCAGGTTGTACGGCACTTACGCCTTTCTGAATCGTCTTACAAGGGGCAGTGGACGCGCAGGCGTTTGCATCATTCCCTGTTGGTGAAACGTACACATCAGTTGACGCGGCGCTCGCTGGTTTGCCTGTCGTTGAAATCCAGATCGTCAGGGCAAGCATTGCCTGCAATGTCTTTTTCATCATCGTTTTCTCCTCTGGTGAATTGCCATCTTGTCGCGTTGATTGAAGAATAAGAACGGCGTTGCGCTGAACTTCGACCACTATGACGCAGAACAAAATAATAAGGTATGGGAGTAAGGTACCGAATCCGCCAACACTTCTGTAAACGGATTACGCTGGTCATGGATGATTCGACACGCGGAAAATTTTGTCCCAAAGAATCGATAACAGGATTGCAAAGTTAGATTCTGATGTTGCGCGCCGTCCTGCAGGTTTCCTTGATCCAAGCCTGTTTGCGCAATAAATCTACGGGACGTTCTGCGTAAGGTGAGTTATTAATGCTTATGCTATACTCGCCACATAAAGCATGTTATGCCCATAAATGATGGAGCGCCCATGAACAGACCAACCTGGTTTACCTCACGTTTTGAAGTGATCAACGCCATCCTCATTGCCGTTGTTTCTCTGACCACTGCCTTCGCCGTCTGGCGGACGAATGCGGTCGGCTCGAACGCGGCGGATGAGGGTCGTTTGGGGTTGATCGATGCGGTCAAGAAGCAGGCTTTCGACAATGAGAACTATCGCAAAGTGTACGAAGAAGCGGGCTTTGCCTATCAATTTGCGGTGAAGCAGGCTGAAGTCCAGGCGCTGGAAGCGAGCGATGATCCCGCCGCGCAGGACCGAGCCGCGAACGTCAGGCAATATCTTCTTCCCAACTTGCAACTGTTTGCCCAGCCGCTGGCAACCGATGAAAAATATCAAAACGCGGATGGAACATACGATTTGCAAAAGCGGCTCGACGATATGCCGACCGAGGAGGAAAAACAACTCGAACCATCCGCATCCTTTGCGCGCGCCGATTCGTTATTTTCCGAACAACGCTGGCTTGTGATCGGAAGCGTCCTGCTGGCAGTCAGTCTCTTCTGGCTTGCGCTGGCGGAAATCAGCAGTGAACGTTTGCGCGCTGGCGAATTCATGATCGGGCTGGTCGTTTATCTGTTGGGGGTTGCATGGTTTCTTGGCGTCGAGCTCGTTTTCTTCTATATGCGGCGAGGTGGATGATGAGTGAAAATATTATGACCCCCCAGGCGCAGCAGGAAAATACCGAAAGGTATAAAAGTTTGATCGTCGTGCTCACTGTGCTCACAACCGTACTCGCCGCCATATTAGCCGCGTTGCAATCTGATGCAGGCATCCGCGCCGATGTTGCGAACCGCGACTCGCAGTACCTTGCCATCCTCGCTTCGGGCGAATTGCACCGCGCAGGCTTGGAATCGAATTACGAGTTCAGTGTATTTGGCGACTATTTGAAGAACCTGCAGGAAGCGACGGTTTTGGAATTGACCGCCTTGGGACAGGAGGAGAAAGGAAAAAATGATGAAGCCCAGGCAAGCCGCGCACTGGCGGCATTATCCCAGGCGCGCGCGGACCTTGGAGAGAAATTCTCCGTCTTTTACACCGACCCGCGTTATGCGCCGCAAAGCGAAAATGACCTGCCCAAGGCTGAACAATATCTTACAGACTTATTCGAGAAATCAAATGAAATCGTTGCCAGGCAGAATGAAGCGGCTGATGCATATCATGCCTGGAATCGCAAAGCCGATTTGTACGTCACCGCATTGACCGTCCTCGCAGTGGCGTTCTTCCTCTTCGGCTTGGCGCAGGCGTTGAAGGATGTTCGTTTGCGATTAACCTTTGCTGTTTTTGGCGTGGTGATCGCTGGCTTTTCGCTGTTGATGACTGTGACGACCTTGCTCATCTGATCGTCGTGACAAAACCATCATCATGAAACTCGGCATCGTCACCGATTCAACATCCGACCTTCCGAAATATCTAATTGAACAGCATGAACTTGAAGTCGTTCCATCCATTTTGATTTTGGATGGAAAAGAATACGCGGATGGGACGGGAATCTCGCGCGAAGAATTTTACAAACGATTGCCCTCGGTCCCCGCTTCGCAGCCGCCGACAACTGCCGCGCCGTCCATCGGCGATTTCTCATCCCGATACGACTCCCTCCTGACGCGCGGCTGTGACCACATCCTCTCCATCCACGCCGCGGGAGCATTGACCACCATCATCAACTCCGCGCGCCAAGCCTCAAAAGATTTCCCCGATAAGATCACCGTCATAGACAGCCTCTCTCTCTCACTGGGACTCGGCTTTCAAGTAGTTGCTGCAGCCGAAGCGGCAGCTGAAGCTACCGAGATAGGACTGCAAGCCGCGTTGGATGCAGTCGAATCCACGCGCAAGCGATTGCACGTCTTCGCTGCGTTGGATACCATGCAAAACCTCCGCCGCAGTGGACGTGTCCCAGGCGCGGTTGCCGCGCTGGGCAGTCTACTGTCAATCAAGCCATTAATCGAATTAACGAATGGAGAGGTCAAAACCATCGGCGCGGTCCGCACCACGAAACAAGCCAATCAACGCATGTTGAACTTTCTTTTGCAGGGTGGCACGCTCGAACGACTTGCAATCTTACACACTGGGGCTGAACCACGCGCAAAAGAATTCCTGAACACGCTCATGCAAAAAGCCAGCCAGTCCGTGCCGCGCGACATTTTGATGGTCAATGTGACAACGGTCATTGGCACGCATGTCGGTCCGAATGGCTTGGGTTTCGCAGCGGTGAGGAAGTAAAATCAGCTCAATGAAAGAATTCATTTACTCCCGCAACGCGGTATATGAGACTCTGCGCGCCAAACGCAGGGAAGTGTTCAAAATTGAACTTGCCGAAGGGGTGCAAGTAAAAAGCAGGCTGACCGAGATCCTGGCTTTGGCGGCGCAACGGAAGATTCAAGTTGTCAAAGCGCCGCGCGGACGGTTGGATAAAATCCACGAAAACAATCAGGGCATCATCGCTGAGGTAAGCCAGTATCCGTATGCGGATTTGCTCGATATTCTTGAGAACGCCCGCGAGAAGAACGAACCACCCTTTATCTTGTTGCTCGATTCACTCAATGACCCGCAAAACTTTGGCACTCTCATCCGCACGGCAGAAGCGATCGGTGTGCACGGTGTGGTCATTCCGCTGGCGCATACGGTGGAGGTGACTCCGTCCGTGGTGAACGCGTCCTCTGGCGCAAGCGAGCATATGTTGATTGCACGGATGAATCTCGCGCAGGCGATAGAAACTCTCAAGGCAGAGAACGTTTGGGTTGTGGGATTGGACCAGGATGGGCAAACAGTTGGGGATAAGACTCAGCGTCATTTAACGGGAGCAGTTGGCTTGGTCGTCGGAAGCGAGGGTGAAGGCATCCGTCAACTCACGCGCGCGAAATGCGACATCATCCTGAAACTTCCAATGCGCGGGCAAGTCGAATCGTTGAATGCGGCGGTGGCAGGATCGGTGGCGTTGTATCTGGCGTATTTGGCGAGAAGCAAATCGGTGGTTGAGTAGTTCCGAGCGACAGCGAGGAACGTATCGAAACCACCACTAAGCAAAGTATTTTTGTTACGAACAGTATATTGGTTACTTGTTGGTTTCGATACGTCCCGCAACGAGCACGCGGGACTACTCAACCAACGGTAGATAAATGAAATAAATATTTTGGAGAACACATGGTTCAAGCATCCTATCATTTCCCGCGCGGGTTTTTATGGGGGACGGCGACCGCCGCGCACCAGGTGGAAGGCAACAACACGAACAACCAATGGTGGAAGTGGGAACAGGGCGGTCATACGGACGGGAAGTCTGGTCTGGCTTGCGATTGGTGGGGTGGTCGCTGGAAAGAGGACTTCGACCGCGCCGCAGAAGGCGGACAAAACGCGCACCGTTTTTCAGTGGAGTGGAGCCGCATTCAACCCACGCCTGATACATGGGATGAAGACGCGCTGGAGCATTATCGCAATATGCTGCGCGGCTTGCATGAACGCGGCATGACGCCGATGGTCACATTGCATCATTACACAGACCCAACATGGTTGGCAGAATTCGGCGGTTGGGAAACGGAGGCGGCCATCCCCCTATTCGAGAAATTTGTGCGTAAGACGGTTGAAGCGTTGAAGGAATATTGTACATTATGGTGTACGCTCAACGAGCCGAATGGATATGCACTCAATGGTTACATAAAACATAACGCGGCAATGTTCCCGCCTGGAAAAGATAATCCGAGACTTGCCTTTCGAGTGCTGGCAAACATGATTCGAGCACATGCCGCCGCGTATCGCGCCATTCACGAAGTTCAACCAGAAGCGCGCGTAGGATACGCGTTGCATTACCGTTCTTTCGTGCCATATCGAGCCTGGTCGCCATTGGATAAACTGTCTGTTAAGACCGCTTTCAATGGTTTGAACATTGGCTTCCCCTCCGCGCTGGCAACAGGCGTGATGCGTTCGCCTCTTGGCTCCATCAAAGTCCCTGAAGCCAAAGGCGCGCAGGATTATTTCGGTCTCAATTACTATACAAGAGATTATGTGAGGTTTGACCTGCGGAAACCCAGAACGTTATTCGCGCATAACTTCTATGCCAATGACGCCGACCTAAGCGATAATAAATTCATGGCGAATGAGCCGGATGGAATGTTTGAAGGGTTGAAATGGATTGTCCGCACGTTCCCCAACCTCCCCATCATCATCACCGAGAACGGCGTCGAGGATGCGGACGACCACATGCGCCCGCGCTACATTGCGCAGCACGTTCATCAAATGTGGCGCGCGGTCAATTTCAACTGGCCCGTGAAGGGCTACTTCCACTGGTCGCTAGTGGATAATTTCGAATGGGAACGCGGCTGGACCCAGCGTTTCGGTCTGTGGGGACTGGATATCGAAACGCAAAAACGGATCAAACGTCCCTCTGCGGATTTGTACGCTGAGATCTGCAAAGAGAATGGATTATCCTCGGAGATGGTTTCCAAGTATTGCCCTGAGGTGTTTGATAAGTTGTTTCCTGTCTAGGATTTCGCGCTGAGCGGAGCAGTCGCAGCGCCCTTCGCCCCTACGCATCATTCCTCAGCCGACGCCTGATTCCGCGTGAACAAATTAAATCTCCCTCCCGAATTCATCTCCAACATCCAAAACGTATTTGGAGAAGATGGGCATCTTTTTCTAAAGACATTGCCTGATTTGATCGCGGAAGCCTCTGCAAAGTGGGAATTGACGAATGTTCAGCTTGCTCCCGCTCTTTCATATAACTTCGTTGCCTTCGCAAAGCAACCCTCTCCCTTTGGGAGAGGGAAGGGTGAGGGTGATGTGGTTTTGAAAATGGGCGTGCCGAATCTCGAAATGAGAAGCGAGATGGCAGCGCTTCGTTTGTTTAATGGCGAGGGCGCATGCCGTTTGATTGACGCGGATGAAGAAAAGGGATTCTTGCTGCTCGAACGACTAAATCCCGGCGTGATGCTTTCGACAATGGAAGATGACGAGCAAGCCACGCATGTCGCGGCGGAGGTGATGCAAAAGATTTGGAAGCCTGTGGAGTCAGGGAGCTCGCTCCGGTCTGCCCAACAGCAAGCTGTTGGACTCCAGAGTTTTATTCTCCTCTCCGATTGGTTCGATGGATTGAAGAAACTCCGTCCAATGTTCAACGGCGGCACGGGACCTTTGAATGAAAAGCTTGTTGATAGAGTTGAACGATCAGTAACAGATTTCTTCGCGGAGAATCACAGGCCCGTCCTCATGCACGGAGATTTTCATCACTTCAACATTTTATCTTCCGAGCGCGGCTGGCTGGTGATTGACCCGAAGGGAGTCATCGGGCCCGCCGGCTATGAGGTGGGTCCGTTGTTGATGAACCCATGGGGAAGTTTATCGGACGGAATCAATCATCGGCTGATGACAGAGAGGCGGATCGACATCCTGCATGAGCAACTGGGATTCGAACGTGAGCGCATCCGAGAATGGGCGTTGGCGCATGCGCTCCTCTCTACATGGTGGGGCGTTGAGGATAATACTGGTTGGGATTATTCGTTAGCTTTTGCAGAGATGATCGCGGACTTAAAGTAATACAGCCTCCTGAGTGGAGGCTGTTGTCTTTCTCGAATTGGGTTACATTCCTATGAAGCTGAGGATGGCGTAGGCTAGAGCAAACAGAGGGGCGAGGAAGACCGGGAGCATAGCGCCAATGGCAGGTATCAGGCCGAGGCCAACGACCAGGAAGAACAGCCACATGCACCAACCAGATATATTACTAGGCATCGTCATTTTCATTTTACATTCTCCTTTAGAGTAGATTCTTGATTGTCCAATCCGGACAGTTCTGTCATATATAACCCTGCCTGGCTTTGGAAGATACGAGTGATTGCTGACTTAAAGTAATACAGCCTCCGCGCGGGGGCTGTATCAAAAACAAGGGCAGTCTATTTACCCACGAAGGTAAAGATCGCTACACCGGCCGCAAGCAAGCCAAACACGGTCTCGTTAGTGAATAGATTAAATGCATCGAGCGCAAACATCGCGAAGAATAGGACCGTACACCAACCAGCAATTGTTTTAGGCATGCTCATTTCAAACTCTCCTTTAGTAAGGTGGTTTTGGACTGTCCACACGGACAGCACTACAATTGAAAACACCCTCCCTGTTTAAGGGTTGCGCGCCGCGTGGTAGAATTTGGTTACACTTTTCACTCTCGCGGTCTGGCAGATCGGACCACGGGAAATTTTTTTGCCCTATGACCACAATCACGACTCCCGCTGAATTTTCACTTCATCGCACACACGTCTCAGACCGAACCAGCCCGGCGCGCTGGGTGTGGTCGCACGCTTCGCGTCACTGGTGGATCATCATGATGATGTTCCTCGGCGCGATCGGCAACGCGGGTCTTGCCGCCGTCGTGCCTGTGCTGACCGGCGACGCGTTCAATGCGATGCTAAAGACTCCACCAGACACAAGCGTGTTAATCCCGCTGGCGTTGATCATCGGAGTCTCCCAGGTGATACGCGGCGCTCTGCAATTTGGGCGCAACTTCGGCGCGGAACTGCTGGCGCAAAAGATGGAACGTCAGGTGCGCGACGAGTTGTATCTATCCCTGCTCGGCAAAAGCATGACCTTCCACAATTTGCAACCCGTCGGCGACACGATGGCGCGCGCCACCAACGACGTGCGCGAGGTCAATTACATGTTCAGCCCCGGCATCAATCTGGTGGTGGGTTCGCTGATCTTTTTGCTCATGCCCATCTTCGTGGCGGGACGCTATCATCCATCGCTCATTCTCACACCCATCGCTTTTATCATCCTGTATTTCGCGTCCCTTGCGCGTTATCTCAAAACCCTCGCGCCGATCACTGATGAAGTGCGCGCCACGTTTGGGGAGATGAACACACATCTTTCCGAATCTCTGGACGGCGTGGAGGTGGTGAAGGGCGCTTCGCAGGAGAACGCGGAAGTGGAGCGTTTCGTTGTCAACGCCAGCCGCGTGCGCGATGTCTTTGTGAGACAGGGCGACCTCGAGGGACGTTACGTGGCGATGCTCCTGCTCGGCTCCTCCTACGCCTTTGGCTTGTTCCATGCCCTCCTGCTTTTCCGCAGCGGACAGCTTGACCTCGGCGCGGTGGTGGCATATTTCGGTCTGCTCCGTCTGCTTGAGTTTCCCACATTTGTATCCACGTTTGCCTACTCAC
>CAZIYY010000059.1:20124-24968 GCA_964543585.1 uncultured Anaerolinea sp.
CACAGATCTCGCTGGGCATTTCAAGCGCGCGCCGCATCCTGGAACTGATGAACCGCGAAACCAATCTCGACCAGAACATTGACGGACGCGCGGATGCCATCAAAGGCGAAGTTGAATTCCGAAATGTAAGTTTTGACTACTTCACACATTCATCTCCATCTTCCAATGGAAAGGAAATGAGCGAGGGAGAGCCCGTTCTTCAAAGCATTTCGTTCAAGGTCGCGCCTGGGCAGACGGTTGCCATCGTGGGGCAAACAGGCGCGGGCAAAACTTCACTGGTCAAACTCATAAATCGGACGTACGACACATCACAGGGACAAGTCTTTGTGGATGGCGTGGACGTGCGCGATTGGAATCTGGCCGCCTTGCGTTCTCAGGTCTCGATGATCGAACAGGACATCTTCCTGTTCTCGCGCTCTGTCAGTGAGAATATCGCCTTCGGGAAACCGGGAGCAACTCGAAGTGAGATCGAAGCGGCGGCGCAGTCCGCGCAGGCAGATGACTTCATCCATTCGTTTGATAAGGGATACGAAACCGTCGTCGGTGAACGCGGGGTCACGTTGTCCGGCGGACAGCGTCAGCGCATTGCATTGGGACGCGCGTTCCTGACTGATCCGCATATTTTGATTCTCGACGATTCGACTTCCGCAATTGACTCAGCCACCGAAGACAAGATCCAGCGCGCCATAGCCAACGCGGCGCGCGGACGGACGACATTCATCATCACGCATCGTCTCTCGCAAATCAGATGGGCTGACTTGATCATTGTTTTGCGAAAAGGAAAGATCGCCGCCATCGGCGCGCACGATGAGTTGATGAAAACATCGGAAGCATACTCGAAGATATTTAGAGAGTAGCATGTCATTGCGAGGGCGATAGCCCGAAGCAATCTCCTCGCGAATTGGGAGATTGCCTCGCCCTGCGGGCTCGCAATGACATACAAAGGAAACACACCATGAAAAAAATACTGCCTCTTCTCATTGCTGTTGTCTTGCTTCTCATCCCCACCTCGGCGCTCGCCAAAGGATCATTTTCCTATCTTACTGTCAAAGGTCCCAGGCTCAACGAAGATTTGAAGGTGACAGAATCTGCGCTGCTCAATTTCTTTACATTCGCCGATTTTTTCAAAGGCAGTGTGGATGTCCCCGCCAACCCCGGCGAAGGTTACGAAGTCACTCGTACCTTCGTGGATAGCGAAACCAGAAGAGTGCAAAACTTTGACATGCTGCACTATTATCCCGACACGGGCTATGTCTATTACGATGGACTGATCAACGGTTCTTCGGAATACGATGGCAAATGGTATAAGGCGCACCCTGAAGTTGAAGCGGAGTTCCGCTCCGAACTGGCTAAACCTGCGCGCCTAAATTGGATCGCGTTCGCCGCGTTGTTCGCGCTGGTTATTATCTCCGTGCTCGCATATCGTATGCGCGCTCAATCGCCAATCGCAAATCAAAATCGTAAATCGCTATGGGTTTCTTTGCCGGACTAAACGACGAAAAATACGACCGCCAGTACACAGACCGTGAACTGACGCGCCGTATCTTTGAATACTTCAAACCACAGACCAGGCGACTCACATGGGTCATATTGCTTGTTGTCCTGCTGGCAGGCATCGGCGCGGCATTACCTGTCGTTGTCGCGCGCATGGTGGACTCTTTGAAAGGACAACCGACCTTGCAAGCCATCAGTCTGGTGAGTCTCGCAGTGTTGGGCATCGGCATCGGCTTGTGGACGTTGAACTGGGCGCGGCGCAGTCTTGTCGTGCGCGCGGTCGGCGACGTGGTTCTTGACCTGCGCACGCGCGCCTTCCGCGCCGCCGCGGAACACGATCTCTCCTTCTACGATCAATTCTCCTCGGGCCGCATCGTCTCGCGTATTACGTCGGACACAAACGACTTCGGTCAACTCGTGGTCATCGTCACAGACGTTGGCTCGCAAATTGTCCAAGCCATCATACTCGGCGTTGTTCTATTCCGCACTGATTTGAAAATGTCGTTGATGTTGATGACTTTCCTGCCCATCATCTTCGCAATTGCGGGCGGCTTCCGCGTACTGGCCCGCCGCGTCACCAAGCGCGGCATGAAAGCCATGTCAGATGTCAACGCGGCCATCAAGGAAACCATCAGCGGCATTGCCATCGCGAAAAATTTCCGTCAGGAAGAAAGCATCTTCAAATCGTTCGACGAATCGAACCAGCAATCGTATCGAGTCAACATCCAGCGCGGCTTTGTGCTATCGCTGGTCTTCCCCGTGCTCAACGCACTGGGCGGCATCTTTGTCGCCATCCTCATTTACGTGGGCGGCTTGAACGCGGCGCAGGGTATCGTTTCGGTGGGCGCGTGGTATCTCTTCATCATGAGCCTCGACCAGTTCTTCTTTCCCATCCTCAACCTCTCCGCGTTCTGGGCGCAAATCCAATCGGGACTCTCCGCCGCCGAACGCGCCTTTGCCCTGATTGACGCAGACCCGAACGTCGTTCAAACGGATAAGCAGGATGTGCCTTCGCTAAAAGGAAACATTCACTTCGACGATATTCATTTCCGTTATACGGATAACGAACCGATTCTGACTCACTTCAACCTGCTCATACAACCCGGAGAGACTCTTGCCCTGGTCGGCCACACCGGCGCGGGGAAGTCTTCGATTGCGAAGTTGATCGCGCGCTTTTACGAATATCAACAGGGACGGTTGTTGATAGACGATCACGACATCCGCACATTCGATTTATCTCAATATCGCAAACAACTGGGGATTGTCTCGCAAGTCCCGTTTTTGTTTTCGGGAACTGTGACAGATAACATCCGTTACGCCGCGCCGAATGTTTCAGATCAAGAGATACTAAACATGGCGCGTAATATTGGAAACGGCGAATGGCTGGAAACGCTTCCAAACGGAATCCAGACCGAAGTCGGGGAAAGAGGCGGGCGTCTCTCCATGGGGCAGAGACAACTCGTTGCGTTGATGCGCGTCCTCTTGCAGAAGCCCGCCATCTTCATCCTGGATGAAGCCACTGCCAGCATTGACCCTTTCACAGAATGGCAGATCCAGCAGGCATTGAATTTGATATTGAAAAACTCCACGAGTATTTTGATCGCGCATCGTCTTTCGACAGTCAAGGCGGCGGATCGAATCGTTGTAATGGAAACGGGGAGCATTATCGAGCAGGGGAATCACAACGGCTTGCTGGCGCAGGGCGGGCATTACGCGACGCTATATAACACCTACTTCAGGCATCAGTCGCTGGATTACAGACCGCCAGGGATTGATGAACTGGTCGCCTATAAATTGGGCTTGAAATCGTAGTAATCGCTTCGCGTCAGTCGTTCGCCTAAAAAGCGACTCAAGTCACCACTACATGATCTCTTCGTGATGGCTGGGTTTCACGGCCCGATATAACTTGTGCGCGTCGAAACAAAAGCGTCGAAATATTCAGTGCCGGACGTCGATGAACTGAGACCGCCGGAGGGTCCCATTCTGATCCGATCAAGCAGGTAACTGCCGGTGTTCAGGCTGGTTAACGTCTGCTTGAGGGCGCCGTCAATGTATAAACTGAACGAGGCGCTGGCACTCGACTGCCATGCGATCTCGATCGGGTGCGCGGCGTTGCTAATCGTATACCAACTGGTATAAGACTGGTTGCCGTTGTTCATCACACCCGCGCGAATTTGATAGTTCGACCCGCTGGTTCGATATTGAACCCTGAAGATAATTGTTCCGCTGGTATTCAAGCCTGTTAAGATGTTGGTCCCCGCCCCGCCTGTGGTTGTGCTGTTTGGGTTGAAATAGAAACGCGCATGATAAGCGCTCTCATTGGCGGGACCGCTATCCTGTACGTAGCTGGGCGTATTTCCGTTGATGACAGCTTGCATGCCATATAACCCAGCCATTGCCGCGCCTGAGGTCACGCTGAGGCGCGTCCCTCCGGATGTTGATGTCCAGGCTGAGAAATTGCCGGTTTCAAAACCATCTGCAAAAATGTTGTCGCCGGATGACGTCGATGTCCCGGTCGCAGTGGAAAGCGGCGTGGAGGTCTTCGTTGGTGTCTTCGTCGGCGTCGCTGTGTAAGTTGCTGTTGGCGTGAATGTCTGCGTAGCGGTCGGGGTTGCAGTGAAGGTCGCCGTCGGTGTGGGTGTGTTCGTCGGGGTTGCCGTGTAAGTCGCTGTCGGCGTGAATGTGTTCGTCGAGGTTGCTGTATAAGTCGCAGTTGGCGTCGGCGTATCGGTCGGCAAGAGCGTCGGTGTATCGGTGGGCGTTGCTCCGGCGGAAGATGTCCCTGTGGGCGTGGCAGTTTCACCCGGCAAAGGCGTTGAGGTATCAGTAGGTGCAGGGGTGGATGTGGGAATGCCGCTGGCGATCAGGTTATATGCCGCCAGAGCATCCATCCGTCCGCTGCCGAACGTGTTATCGGGTCCCGCCACACCGAGATCTCGCGCGGAACCGATCAACCCACTGAGCAGGTCGGCGACGCTCAGATTCGGGAAGGCATTGAGCAACAGCGCGATCGCGCCCGAAACGTGAGGCGCGGCTAATGACGTGCCCGTCGAGTAATAATAGGAACCGTATAAATCCGATGATCGAATGCTGACGCCGGGGGTGACAAGCGCCGGATAAGTCACAGGGCTTGCCTGCCCGCAACTGGTGGGACCTCGACTGCTATACGTGTAAATCAAATCGCTGTTATTCGTCGCGCCGACTGCGAAGGCGTCCGGGTTATTGGACGGGCTGGCGCTCGTCGAACTGTAGGGCCCAAAATTACCGGCGGCAAACACGGGAGTGATGCCAGCCGCCACGAGGGCTTGTAAATCCGGCTCGAAGCTGAGATCGCAACCGGGCGAACTGAA
>CAZIYY010000060.1:0-24923 GCA_964543585.1 uncultured Anaerolinea sp.
CGTTTGCGGGGTTATTGGTCAAGTTAGTTTGGTTTGTGCCGTCGGCGTTCATCACGTAAATCTCACCCGCTTCGAATGAGGTGAATGGCGCTTTTCCGTCTCGGTCTGTCCGAAAGATTATCTTCGTTCCATCGGGCGACCAGTCGGAGTTAAAACTGTTGCCCTGCGCGTTGGTCAGCTGGGTGATGGTCTTGTTAGCAAAATCTGCCAGGTAGATTCCGGCGTTGCCATACGGACCGGAGGAGAAAGCCATCGCGGAGGTCCCGCCTGGGTTGGTTAAGTTGGTAGCTATGGCAGGCGGCGCATAAATTGGCGCATAAATTCCGCTAGCTACAGCGGTCAGCGGCAACTTGGTGGGTGTGGCGGCTGGCTGGGATATGGTTGTGGGCGCTGCGGTTTGCCGAACAGGGGAACACGCCGTTAATGTCAACAGCACAAAAAGTGTTCCCCACCAGGATGATCGTAACAGGTGCATATATTGTCTCCTGATCAAATGTTATGACGATCGGACTTATTTTCAAGTAATACACCGCCCATGCCTGGCAAGTTCCCATGGAGTCGAACTGATCATTTCAACGAATTGACCAAAGCGAGGAGACTGATTCCTCAGTTCAATATCCAATATCCTTAGTTGTTTGGGTTTCCATGTGATAAAACCAATATTAACCGACTTCTACGAACATCAACACCTATCCTCTATTCCATGCCGAGATAGGCTTTTTGAACTGTAGGGTTGTTCTTGAGGTTCTCAGCAGTATCGCTTATGACGATCTCGCCTGTCTGCAGAACGTAACCGCGGTTTGCAATGGAGAGCGCCATGAGAGCGTTCTGTTCCACGAGCAGGATGGTAACGCCTTCCTTGTTGATCTGCTGAATGGTCTCGAAAATAAGTTCCACCAATACAGGAGCGAGACCCATGGATGGTTCATCCATCAAGAGGAGGCGGGGGTGAGACATGAGGGCGCGGCCAGTCGCAAGCATTTGCTGTTCACCGCCAGAAAGTGTGCCAGCCACCTGTGTGCGGCGTTCTTTGAGACGGGGAAATAATTTGAAGATGCGTTCGAAATCATCTGACAGTTCCTGTTTGCTGGTGCGGCTGAAAGCACCCATCTCCAGGTTTTCGGTGACGGTAAGGCGCGCAAAAATGCCGCGGCCTTCGGGTACCATGGAAACACCCTTGTAAACGATCTCGTGAGCTTTGTACTTGAGAAGATCTTCGTTATCAAGAGTTACACTGCCTTCACGCGGCTTTAACAAGCCAGAGATGGTTCGGAGCGTGGTAGTTTTGCCAGCGCCATTTCCACCGATGAGGGTAACGATCTCACCCTTCTCGATATTGAGCGTGATCCCTTTAAGGGCGTGGATATTCCCATAGTATGTGTGAACATTATTGGCGTTTAATATGGACATCTTAACCTACCCGGTCTGCTTGTTGAAACGTTCATGTGCGTTTGCCATGCCTGCGGTTGCCGCGCCGCGCCCGAGGTAGGCTTCAATCACACGCGGGTTGCTTTGTATTTGGGCAGGAGTGCCATCAGCGATCTTTTCACCGTAGTCCAGCACGGTGATATTTTCTGAAATGCCCATGACGACACGCATGTGATGCTCGATCAGCAAAATGGTGATACCCAACTCATCGCGCAGGCGGCGGATGAAGGCGGTCAGGTCTTCACTTTCGCGCGGGTTCATACCTGCGGAGGGTTCATCGAGCAGGAGCAGTTTGGGTTTGGTGGCTAGTGCGCGGGCAATCTCGAGACGGCGTTGCGCGCCATAAGGCAGGTTGCGTGCCAACATGTCACCTTTGCCTTTGAGGTCTACGAAGTTTAGCAGTCTTTGCGCTTCGGCGAGAGCATTTTTTTCCTCTCTACGAACATGCGGTGTGCCGAGCACAGCGCTGAACCATGGTGAGTGCAGGAACACATGCTGACCGACCAGGATGTTCTCAAGGGTGCTCATATCGGCAAACAGGCGAATGTTCTGATAGGTACGCGAGACGCCGCGTTTTGTAATCTGATCCGGGCGCAGACGCTGGATGGGTATACCTTCAAAGAGGATCTCGCCCTCGTCGCATTTTCCAAAGCCGGTGATGCAGTTGAAGAACGTGGTCTTGCCTGCGCCGTTCGGTCCGATGATACTGACGATGGCTTTGTCTGGAATCTCAAAGTCTACGGCGTTGACAGCTACCAAACCGCCGAATCGTTTGGTCACTCTTTTTGCTGTTAGGATGGATGCCATGGTGACCTCTTATGCCTTTGTTTCCACTGTAGCATCGGTATGATGTAGTTCACGGAGGGTTGCCTGGGATGGCCACAGACCTTCTGGTTTGGCGAGCATCATTACAATCAATGTAGCGCCATATAGCAGGAAGCGGAATTCCGAGATCTCGCGCAAAAGTTCGGGCAGGCCGATCAGGGCGATAGCGCCCACGATCACCCCAGGTATGCTTCCCATGCCGCCAACGATAATGAGGGATACCACATTGATTGACACGATGAGTTGCATGCTGGTGGCAAAGATGGATCCGATCAGAGTTGCGAAGATCGCGCCTCCCAATCCTGCCATAGCCGCGCCGAGCATATAAGCGAGCAACTTGGTTTGGATGAGGTTGATGCCAAGTGCTTCAGCTACATCTTCATCTTCACGAATGGCCATCCAGGCGCGGCCGAGGCGTGATTCGCGTAGTCTCCAGGCAACAAAGGCAATCAATAAAGCTGCGGCAACGGCGAGATAGTAAATGTCCTGCGGTTTGCCCAATTCAATGCCGTTACAAACGCGTGGCAAATCTACCTTTATGAAATCGCCGAGGATGCCAAGGCATGGTTTTTGAATACCGATAATCCCTTGTGGGCCTCCGAAGTAGGGGGCAAGGAAATCAGAACCCGCCAATAAGCGCACGATTTCGCCGAAGCCGAGTGTAGCAATGGCAAGGTAGTCACCACGTACGCCAAGCACGGGTAAACCGAGAACTGCGCCAAATGCCATTGCCACAAGCACTGCTATCGGTATAGCAACCCAGAAGGAGATGTGTTGCAAGCCAAAAGGTCCATAGGAAGTGAGCAATCCCACGGTGTACGCGCCCACGGCATAAAAAGCCACAAAGCCAAGATCAAGCAAGCCTGCGAAGCCAAGGGTAATGTTTAATCCAAGACCCATCAAGATGAACAATGTCACAGTGACAATCACTTGCGCAATGAAAGGTCCCGAGACTTGAGGCAGACCGAGGGCGATATAAGCGATCAAGGCATAGGTGGCAACACGTAGCGAGATTTGGCCGCCTTTCGGAAGCCCGGATACTCTTGATTGAATTGCCTTGCCCTGGTAATTCCAGAGCATGGCGATTATCAAAACTCCAAAAAAGAATATAAGAGCGCCTTCCTGGGTCAACCCGGTTTGCCCAAAGAGGTATTTGGCGGCTTTTTCCATGCCAGGTCCCTGGTTGATCATGACCACCCGAAATAGACCGGAGAAAAGAGCCATGAAGATGACAATTAACAGACTGCGATTGATGGGTCTGCGAAAAACTTCGGGAAGCAATAAATAGGCCGCGCCGATCAGTCCGGAAATTGCACCTGCTGTAGGTAGAACCCAGAGGTTTCCTATTCCCTTTTTAAGGGTGAGTAAATCGTATAGTGTTGGGGATGCATTGAGAAATATCGCGCGCACATTAACCTTGTTGCCCAAGATAACAAGCAGAGCAACCAGAATGCCTGTGAACAATCCGGCCACGAGTCCCGATGTCAGGTTGGGAACAGCTTTGTTTTGTTCGAGCAGGGTCGAGGTTCGGCGGGATGAGACAAAGCCTGCGACAACACTGGTTGCGAGCAGGACAAATTGTCCCAGGGTGATTGTTTTTTCGATAACGTCACGTTTACTAAAAATTTCCACCATGCCTATGAGACAGATGAAAATAGCAATTGCACCACCCAGCAGACCAGTCTTGATAGCGCTCCAGAGGAAGTTTTCTTTTTTCATGGCATTCACCCTGTCAGGCTTTCTTGGATGTCAGGCGCTCGCCTAGGATACCTGATGGGCGGAACAGCAAAATCATGATGAGCATGGTGAAAGCGATAACATCTTTCAATTGGTAAGGACGAGGGATGCCGAGGCCCTCGAGGAAGAGGGATGGTCCAACTGACTCAAAAATACCAAGCACGAGTCCGCCTACCATTGCGCCTGGAATGTTACCGATGCCTCCCAGTACTGCGGCGGTAAAAGCCTTGATACCTGGAGTGAAACCCATGAAGTAGTCAATCTGGCGGTAGACGAGTGAGGATAAAACGCCTGCCGCGCCAGCCATGGCCGCACCAATGGCGAAGGTGGAGACGATAATGCGGTTGATGTCAATGCCCATGAGAGCGGCTGTATCCTTGTTCTCGGAAACTGCGCGCATAGCTTTGCCCATCTTGGTATACATAACGATGGAATATAGGAGCGCCATCATCACGAAGGCGGCAATAGTAACAATTACCTGGACTTTAAGGATGCCGATACCCAGAATGTTCCACGAGCCTTCGAGGGCTTTGATGGGCGGGTAGGCATATTTGCCGGGACCGAAGAAACCGCGGAAAGCATATTCCAAAAAGAAGGAAGCGCCGATGGCGCTGATGAGAGGTACCAGGCGCGGAGCTCCGCGCAGAGGGCGGTATGCTATGCGTTCCACGAGCATCGCGATGCTCGCCGATACCAGCATGGCAAACAGGATTGGTATCAGGAGTCCAAGCAGAGGGTTTTTATCGATGAAACCCGTGTTGTTCAACCAGGTTGCCAGAAAATAAGCGCCAAAAGCACCGGTCATGAAGATGTCGCCGTGGGCGAAGTTGATCATGCGTAAGATGCCGTAGACCATGGTATATCCGAGGGCGATAAGGGCGTAAATCGACCCCGATGCAATGCCGAATACCACAAAGTCAATCCATTGTTCGTTGGTGTATTTCCCGGCGCGGATTGTAACAATTGTGCCGATAAGAATAGCCGCGACGATCAGGACGCGAAATCCCCACAAGAAACCACTGACGACCATATCCAATATTCGTTCACCGAGGCTCGTGCGCATGGGCTGTCTCCTCAAAGAATGATATAGAAAAGGAGGGGGGCAGACAATGCCTGCCCCCTCTGTGTGCCTTACTCGACGTTCGACTTAGGGATAGATTTTCTTTGGATTCGGAGCAGTCGCGGAAGTGGGATCCCAAGAGGCAGGATCGGAGTTCATAATTTCGTAGACCGCGATTACGGGCGCGCCGCAGTCACCGGAGGGTGAGCAGGAAAGTGTGCCGGTAATGCCTTGGAAACCCTTTGTTGCAAAGACGGCTTCGCGCAAGGCTGTGCGAGGAACATAGATCGTGCCATCGGCTTCGACAACAGCAGCCTTCTCAAGAGCCGCAAAGAGGATATTGGTGGCATCGTAGGCATGGGCGTGGAAGGTTGAAAGTGTGGAACCGCCATATTTCGCCTTGTGCTTCTCAATGAAACCAGCATAGTCACCAGTGAAGGCGCTAAAGTCTGGGCTGGAGAGATACATGCCTTTGGTGTTCGCGCCGCCGCCTTTGAGCAGGTCAGCGGTGAAGATGCCATCAGAACCGGCGATTGCAACAGTCTCAAGACCGGCAACGTCGCGAATTTGAGCAGTGACGTAACCACCCACAGCGACGAAGACCGGATAGTAGAAGAAGTCAGGCTTTGCTGCGGCGATGGTCGTGAGCACAGGCTTCATGTCAGTGGCGTCTTTAGCGACAGCTTCCTGAGCAACGATCTCGCCGCCAAGAGCGACGAAGTTGTCAGCGAAAACCTGCTGAAGAGCCTGGGCATAGGCAGAACCATCGTGCAAGGTTGCGGCTTTGCGGGCACCCAGGAAGTTATATGCAAACTCGGCGACAGCTTTGCCTTGGAAGGCATCACTGTGGGCTGTGCGGGCATAACCAGCATAGTCAGGACCGCGATCAGGGCTGGTCAACACCGGGCGGGTGTTGGAAGGCGAGATGGTGGTGAGCCCAGCATTGGTGATGGCCGCAATGCCGCCAACGGTCTCATCGGAACAACTGGAGCCAATCAAGCCGACGAGTGATGTGTCGGATGCAAGTTTGGCCGCGGCTGTGGCGCCGCCTTCAGGTGTACATCCACCGTCTTCGGTGGTCAAGAGGATATCGTGGCCCTGGAATTTGCCACCCATATCGTCAATCGCGATCTCGACGCCGCGCTTGGAGTCTTCACCAAGGGAGGCATCTGCGCCCGAGAGAACACCCCAGTACGCAATATGTACGGGTTCATCGGGGGCAATTTTTACACAGCCAAGTGCGTCGGTACATTCGTACATCGCAGGGGCTTCGGTGGGGGCCTCAGTAGCGGGAGCTTCTGTCGCAGGGGCTTCCGTCGGCGCAGGGGCCTCGGTCGCGGCAGGTCCACATGCAACAAGCATCATGCTCGCAAGGACCAACAGCGAAAGCATTGTAAACAAGCGTTTCATTTTCTTTCTCCTCCGAAAATTTATTAGTTGGAAATTGTATCCTTGGTAACGGATACGACGATCGGGCGGACAACGCTCTCCTATGTCGGCATCACCTCCTTGTGATTGAAATTAGTACTTCCATTTAGCAAAAAGCCGTAGAAAAACCTCCCTCGGGGCATAAGTTTCTCACGGCTCTGAAATGGCATATTGCTAATGACACATCATAACTTTGCTATTCTGTTATTCGAGGCTAATAGTAAGTGAAATCTCTCGGTGGGTCAAGAGCATATATTTAGTAATTTATTTGCCCTTGTCCAGCGGCCTATATAACAACTGCTCGCGAATACGAAGGTCTGTATTTCTCATTTTCATGGCAAGGTCTGCCGCCAGGTTATACATCAACCGGTAACCAAGTTGCGGATCCGTGTCACATAGCATGATCAATTTGTCGCGCGGGACAATCAGTAGGCGCGTGTCTTTTTGAGAGGCGCAGGCAGAGGCGGAGCGTAATCCCTCATCCACAAGGGCGACCTCACCAAAGGATTGGCCGCGGCGAAGCGTGGCAATTGTCTTGTTTTCACTTCCCGTTTCGAGTGTGCCTACAAGCGACGGGTCCACAAAAATATCCACCTCGCCCTGCACGATGACGTATAACTCCTTGCTGCTGCTGTTTTCCTTGAAGATCAGGTCGTCTTTTTGATACGTCGCTTCCTGGCAAAGGTTGGCTACCAATTCCAGTTGTGTGGGAGTGAATTGAAAAAAGATATCGCTTTGTTTGAGGAAATTGACAGTTGAAGCGGTTGACACGGCGACCTCCGAATTGGTGTGAGTGTAGCATAAACGGGGATGATGCGCAACGATTCATTGATTACGAAGTGGCGGGGCTTTCCACTATGTACTCCCAGTGCCGAGGACGGCGGCTTGAGCATAGTTATGGGTAAGCCTGATTCAGCCAACTCAACGGATTCACCTGGACACCATTTACCCACACCTCCCAATGCAAGTGCGCGCCCGTGACTCGGCCTGTGCCGCCCACCAGACCGATCACCTGACCCTGCTCTACCATATCGCCTACATTGACGAGGATTTCGGATTGGTGCCAAAAGCCGCTATAAACGCCCCAGCCATGATCAATGATGGTCGCGTTGCCTCGGACTGTTAACGGCGCGGCGAATACGATCTTGCCCGGCGCGGGCGCAAAAATTTGCAAGCCGTCACCGCCCGCGAAATCCAGGCCCGTATGAAACCCTTCAACCGTTAAATCCGTGCCGATACCATGATATGTGCGCCGCGTTCCAAAGCGCGAGGTGAACTGGTCCGGGTAAACTGCAGGGGATGAAAAAATCCCATTCCATAACCGATCGGCACTGGCAGGGCTTGTGATCGAAAAAATAGTTTTGTTCTCCGGCTCGGTTGCCGCGGGGTCTATTGTCTCAGGTGGAACACGGAGTTCCTCACTGTAATAATTGCCCGAAGTGACGAGAGCCATTTGCTCGAATGATTGCCTGCTTCCATCTGAAAGTGTTGCTTCCAGTCTCAAAGGATATACACCCGGCTCCAGCAACGCATGTACGCCTTGCAGCGCAACTTGCCCGCCATTTTCCTGAAAAAAATTCAGCGGCTTATCCACCAGTATTCCTGATATCGATACGCCTTCTTGTAACTGCGCACGGATAACTTCAGTGCCGCCCTGCACCATTGGCAATGGCTCGATGCTTGCGCTCAGAAATGCGGACGGCAGACCAGTGGCACTGCCTTCACCCCCGCGAATGGGAGAGTAAAGCACATCCCCTGGCATTGCGGCCCATGTGCCGCTTAGTTTATTGACTGTTGCAAGTGTCCACGGATCGCTGTTTTGTTTGACCGCCAGTTCGAGCAGCGATTCGCCCGTCAGCGCGGCGAGGCGTGTGTTCAGCGATTCCTGATTCTCTTGCCTGGGGATGATCAAACTGACGCCGACATAAAGTTCCGTTGGGCTGATGAGACGATTTAGTTTCTTTAGTTGAATATCTGAAACTTGCGTGCGCCTGCTTAAACTTCGCAGCGTATCGCCAAACGCAATAATTTCGGTTTCGAGCACCCCGCTCACGCCTTCCAAGCCGGGGATGACGATCTGCTGGCCCTCCGATAGAAAGTTGGGGTCCATAGACGGATTTGCCGTGATCAAATCATTTATTGTCACATTAAATCGCGATGCGATGAAAGAGAGGGTATCGCCTGATTGCACGATGTATACTGGTCCGCTTGCCTGCGCCGAGACAGGCTGGACAACGAAACTTGAAATGATAATGAATAGCAGGAAAAGGGAAACGCGTTTACGCATCTTTGAACAGTGCCACATCGCCAATTTCAAAATCTCCCCAGCGTTCAGGATGGATTTCCAATACATATCTCGCAGGTTGTTTTGAGAAGTAGGCAGGTCGCCAGGATTTGGCGAGAATTTTGTCCACCACTTCCATTTTGGAGTTGATCCATACAACTGCCAGGTCAAATGACACGAAGAGCATGTGGATGGAAGAGTCGAGGCGAGAATCACGCGTCCCAACCAGGAGCAGGCCCTCGTCAGGCTCTAGGCGGGGGCGAAATGTCAGACCGCGCAATTGAGCCAGAAAGGTGTCGCAGAATTTTATGCGCAGGGTCCCATCCATGCTCCTGTTTTTATTTTCAATTGAAATAAATTTGGGCATTTGTGAGTTAAAAATTAACCTTCTGCACCTTTATGTTCTCGCAGGGTCACAGACCACCGTTGAGCGTAACTGCGTCAGGTCAGTTTTACGATTTTGATTTGAGCACGCGTTCGACACTGCTCAACAAGTCTTGCGGGCTGAAGGGTTTGGCGAGGTAATCATCCACTTTCGCAATGTGCAAACCGAGCACTTTATCAATACTTTGCGCCTTGGCTGTGACGACAATCACGGGGATGTTCTTCGTATTTTCGTCTGCTTTCATTTGCTGATATACTTCCCATCCATCCATGTCGGGCATCATTAGGTCAAGCAAAACCAGGTCGGGCAATTCCTGGCGGATCATTTTCAATCCCTCCACACCGCCCGCCGCGCCCTTTACTTCAAAACCGCGTCTGCCTAAAATGAGACGCATCAGGTCAATCATTTCAGGTTCGTCTTCAATACACAAGATACATTTGAGATTGGCGTTCATCGTGTTACCTGTGTGAAGTTTACCATAAAGTGAGGACAATGAAGACAATCACAGGAGGTTTTCTGGGAATGGGACGATTTTGTGAAATCGCTTATGAAGATGATCGCTCCACATTTCCCGGCGGAGGCTTGCAGGAATCGAACATCATCTGACGCGTATCACTAGGCTCCTCCATTGAATCCAAATGCAATTCGGGTTAAAATTCAACCCACTCGATTATCGGAACTGATGGAACGTCAACCTCATCCATAGCCCCTCTCCTTCAAGAGAGGGGGGTTGCCGTTCCCTGAGTTCCAGGGAGACTTCTGTGACATCTCTGTTTGAATCGCGGGATTTTGAATCCGCATCCGACCTAAGCCGACGGCTGGGTCTGCCCTTTTCAAATTTATCCTTGCTGACGCGTGCCCTCACGCATCGTTCCTACGTCAACGAAAACCCCAACGCCATGGAAGATAATGAGCGGCTGGAATTCCTCGGCGACGCGGTGCTTGATTTCATTGTCGGCGCGTGGGTGTATCATCGCTTCCCTGAAATGCCCGAAGGTGACCTAACTAGGATGCGGTCAGCCATAGTCCGTAACGACCAACTGGCAAAATTCGCGCGTAATCTGAATTTAGGCGTTGCGTTGCGATTAGGACGCGGGGAATACTCATCGGGTGGGCGTCATCGCGACGGTTTGTTGGGGTCCACCTTTGAGGCAGTAGTCGGCGCGTTATACCTGGATTCAGGCCTGGGGGCGGTGGATGCGTTTGTCAATCCGCTGTTGGAGGAAGTACGCGAATCTGTCCTCACAAAGATCCACGATCCGAAGAGTCAATTGCAGGAGTGGGCGCAAGCGCAAAAGTTAGGCGCGCCGCATTATAAAACCGTGGCGACGACGGGTCCTGACCACGCCAAGGAATTTGATGTGGAAGTGGAAATTGGCGGGAAAGTTGTGGGGAGCGGTCATGGTACGAACAAACATGCCGCGGAACACTTCGCAGCGAAAAATGCTCTTGAAACACTTGGGATTCAACAATCGTAAATCGAAAATGACCCAATGCCTCTTCGCCTAAAATCACTTGAACTGCAAGGCTACAAAACGTTCGCATCGAAGACCACCTTCGAGTTCGCGAGCGGTATCACCGCGATTGTCGGACCGAACGGTTCGGGCAAATCGAACATTGCCGATTCACTGCGCTGGGTGTTGGGGGAGCAATCCTACTCGTTGCTGCGCGGCAAGAGGACCGAAGATATGATCTTCAACGGCTCCGAGCATCGCGCTCGCGCGGGAATGGCTTCTGCGCACATCCTCTTCGACAATACCAACGGCTGGCTTCCCGTGGACTTCACCGAGGTCGGTATGACGCGCCGCGCCTATCGCGATGGGCACAATGATTATCTGCTCAACAACCAGCAGGTGCGTTTGCGCGACTTGAACGAATTGCTGGCTGCGTCCGGTTTGGCTGACCGCACCTATACCATTCTTGGTCAGGGGCTTGTAGATGCATCCCTTGCCTTGAAAGCAGAGGACCGTCGCCGCCTGTTTGAAGAAGCGGCAGGAGTTGGGTTATATCGTATTCGCCGCGAAGAAGCGTTGAAACGGCTCGATAACACCATGCGTAATCTCGAACGCGTGCTCGACATTATGTCCGAACTCGAGCCGCGTTTGCGAAGTTTGGAACGCCAGGCAAAGCGCGCCATCGAATATTCGCGCGCGCAGGCGGACCTCAAAATCATCCTGCGCGAATGGTACGGTTATCACTGGCATCGTGCAGGACAAGAGTTAACCGAGGCGCGCGAAGTTGTGAAAGCGCAGGAGGCGCGCGTCAATGAAGCGCGCGAGGCGCATCAAAAAGCGCAGACGGTATACAACGTCTTTCGTGAACGGTTTGTCGGTCTGCGCGCGCAACTCAACGCGTGGCATCGTCAATCTGCGGAATTGCACAGTCAGCGCGAAGAAGTAAGCCGCGAACTTGCGGTTCTCGAGGAACGCCGACGATCATTCCTTTCCGCGCAATCGTCAGCGCTTGCGGATAAAGACCGCGCATCAGACGAAGAGAGAATCGCGCGTGAACGTCTTGCCGAGGTGGAGCAGGAAACCGCGCGTTTGCGGGCGGAGTACGATGAAGCGCAGAAGCAATATGCCGATGCTCAACAAACTTTGCGGGCGAAACAAACTGAACGCGCCGTAGTTGAAGAGAAATTAAATACCGCGCGCTCTGAAATAGAGAAGTGGGGCGCGCAACGCGCTGAATCTCAGGCTCGCCTGGACGAATTGAAATCGCGGCTGGAGAATTTGCAGTCGCGGCTGGAAAGCGCAGCCAAAGCTATCGAATCTGCTGAAGCGACTGCCCGTGAGGCAAGCGAGAAATACGCGCAGGCGCGCAAGCTGCGTGAGGATGTTGAAAAAGAATTGCGAAAGGCTGAGGATAAAGAGGAAAAAGGAAAGGGAGAAGTTGAAAGGCTTGAAACCGAACGGCGGGCAAAGAACGACGAGCGCGGGAATCGTCTTGCTGAACACACGCGCTTGAAAACACAACTCGAAGTTCTCGAACAGGCCGAGCAATCACTTGCAGGTTACGCAGAGGGCGCGCGCTTTTTGCTGGATGCAGCGCGTCAACTGAAGCTCAAAGGCGCGCGCGGCGCGTTGAGCGCGTCTCTGGATGTGCCTGCGGAATTTGAAACCGCCGTTGCCGCCGCGCTCGGTGAGACGCTGGATGCCATCCTGCTGGATGTCAACGAAATTGAGCAGGCTTTGCAATTGCTTGAGTCGGATGGGTCGGGGCGCGCAGCTCTGCTTCCCCTGGAAAATCATGCGCGACAATTGCTCAACAAACCAAATGATGAAGAATGTCTTGGCATTGCGTCTGAACTTGTCAACGCGCCTGATGAACTGCGCTCGGCGGTTCATCTCATGCTCGGGCAAACGTTGATTGTCCGCAACCGTGAAAGTGCGCGGCGACTGCTTGGAGATTTGCCGATCCACGCGCGCGTTGTGACTCTGCGCGGCGAGGTCTTCCGCGGGGATGGACTCATCGTCGCTGGGAAGTCCGCTTCACCTTCCGCCCTGAGTCGTCCGCGCCAAAAACGCGAGTTGACCGAAGCCTTAGCCGCGTTGAGCGTGCAGATCGAGTCTTTGAACGGTGAAGTTGATTCGCTTTCCATAAAAATCGCGGACGCACAACGCGAATTGGCTCAAGCCGCGAGCGCGGCGCGCGAATCACGCGTCAAGTTGGAGGAGGTTCAAGGGCGCGAGCGGCAGGCTGGGCTGGAGTCCGAATCGACGCGGCGTCAATTGGAGTGGCAGAAGAGTCAGCATGGTCAGTTAAAGTCTGAGGCGGATGAAGCGGCTTCGATCCGCATGAATTTGATTCAATCGCAATCGGAAATTGAGAGCCAGTCCGCGCAGGCGATGGAGGATGTGCGCGCGCTTTCTGATCAATTGAACGCGATGGATTTGTTGGAAGCGCAGGGACAGGCTTCGTACTGGGGCACGCGCATTGCGGTGGTTCAGAGAGCAATGCAGGATGCGCTTGCGAGAAAAGACGAACGAAGCATGGAAGCCGCGAAGTTTGATACGAGGCGTTTTGAGTTGACGACGCGTTTGCACGAAGCTGAATCTTCGTTGAGCGGTTTGGATGACGATAAGACTTCACTGCATGAACGCGAGTCCGCGTTGCACACGCAGATCGAAGAGTTGCGCGTGCAGATTGACCCCGCAGAAAAAGATTTGGAATCTGCTGAACAGGAAGAGGCGCGCTTGCAGGAAGCGGAGGCGAACTCACAGCGCGCGCTTGCCACTGCGGAACGTTTACATGGTCAGGTACAGTTGGAGCAAATGAGGAAACAGGAGGGACTGGATAATTTGCGCCAGCGCATCATGGATGATTTTGGTCTGGTGATGTTTGAATACGCGGCGGATGTTTCAGGTCCCGTGCCGCTGCCGTTTGAGGGCATGGTTGAAGAACTCCCTGTTGTGACAGAAGTCTCCGCTGACCTTGAATCGCAATTGGCGCAGAACCGCACGCACTTGCGGCGATTGGGTCCGATCAACCCTGAGGCGAAGCAGGAATTCGATACGGAGTCCGAGCGTTATTCGTTCATGCGCGCGCAGGTGGACGATCTGCGGAAAGCCGAAGAGGATTTGAAGCATGTCATCGAGGAGTTGGACGAGCTGACCAAACAGGAATTCTCGAAGACTTTCGATGCAGTGGATAAGCAGTTCCGCGCGATGTTCACGCGTCTTTTCGGCGGGGGTTCGGCGCGGCTTTCATTGACTGACCCCGATAATTTGGTCGAGACAGGCATCGAGATCGAAGCGCGTTTGCCTGGTCGCCGCGAACAGGGCCTGGCTTTGCTCTCAGGCGGCGAACGCAGTCTCACGGCTGTCGCGCTGGTGTTTGCGTTGCTCAAAGTTTCGCCCACGCCCGTCTGTGTGATGGATGAGGTGGACGCAATGTTGGATGAAGCCAACGTGGGACGCTTCAGTGATCTGTTGCAGGAACTAAGCAAGGATACACAGTTCATCATCATCACCCATAACCGCAATACTGTGCAAGCCGCGGATGTGATCTATGGCATTACGATGGGACGCGATTCGGCGAGTCAGGTGATCAGTCTGCGATTGGACCAGGTGACGGAGGAGATGTTGAAGAGCGGTTAGGGGAGAGATTGGTAATTCGTAATCGGTAAGAGGTAATTGGAAATCGCCCGCCTCGTGTGAGCAGGCGGGCGATTTTTTGTTGATCTGGAAGGTTTTATGGAGTAGGCGTGTTCAATGATGTTGGATCTGTGGGCACGATTTGTTTCCAAACATCATAAGTGACGAGGGTTCCTGCGTCGGTCGCATCTGCGCGTGTCTTTGTGAGCCAATCGGTAAGCGCGGTTTGGCGGTTCTGGTCTAGTTGCGTCGCGGTAAGCGGCATTTCCCTACGGTCAATCACTTGAATGATGTGATAGCCGAATTGACTCTTCACAGGCTTGCCAATCTCGCCAATTGGCTGGCTGTAAGCGGCTGTTTCAAATTCAGGGACCATGGCGCCTTTGCCAAACCAGCCTAGGTCGCCGCCTTTCGCGCCGGAGCCGGTGTCTTTGGAATATTTCTTTGCCACCTCGCCAAAATCCTGTCCGCTGGCAAGAAGCGTACGAACAATTCCTAATGAGATTTCATCATCCACAAGGATGTGACGCGCCCAAACCTGCTCTTCCACGCTCGGGGTATCTGCAGCAATCTCTTCCAGCAGTTTGGAGCGAAGGAGTTGACTCTCGTATACGGATCTTAGCACGGACTCGCTGACGTTGTAGGATTTGAAGTCACTCACCGTTTTTGAATATTGCTCTTTGAACCCATCCAGCGTGTAGGGTGTGGAAGTGGCCGTCGCCAGTTCGGGGACGAAAGTGGGCGTGGGAGGCCCGGCGGTGGAAGTCGTTGTCGGCGTGACAGAGCGATCGGGTGTATTGGTGGGCGTGGGTGTGGATGTAGGCGCCTCAGTGGGGATGGCTGTCGAGGGGTAGATGGTCAACTGTTCGGGCGAAAGAGTCGGGGCCAAAAATTCGGTGGGTGTAATGGTCGGCGTGGGAGTCCCATTGGGGAAAAATCCATATTGATCCCGGATCGATTTTTCCACTTCTTCCGCGCTGACGGTGATGCCGCGTTTTTTCGCTTCCTGTCGAATTATAGCTTCATCAATCAATTGATCGAGCACTTGTTGGCCAAGCGTTTCGGGAACTTGCAGGAGGGATGATATCTGTTGTTGTTGTTGAGAGGTATCCATCCCGAATTGTTGCTGGTACAGCACATACGTGTTGTAGAGGTTCATCATATTAACTCGTTGAAACCTGACGCGTTCCTGCCAATAATCAGTCGTGATGGTTTCGCCGTTTACCTCTGCAACGGGCTCGCGCAATTGCAGGACGTTGAGTTTGAGATAACCATAACCAAGCAGGAGGATAACGGCTACGATCCCCCCGATGGCGATCCCGCGAACGAGGTTGACCTGTCGTCTCTCCCGTTCAAGGCGGGCTATGTGTTTTTTTGTGACAATTCTTGACGTTGGGCTTTTGGGGTTTTGTTTTGCCATTCAATTTCTCCATGACGCAAAGACGGGGGGCATGATGCGCAGCGCATGCCATGCCCCCGCGAATGCTTTGGGGGGATTAGCGCATGTCCTCGATGCGTTTGCCTGTGAAGGGGAGCAGGGCAATGTGACGGGCCTGCTTGATTGCCGCGGCGACGACACGCTGGTGCCTTGCGCAGGCACCTGTCTGGCGGCGCGGTCGGATCTTGCCGTCTTCAGTGACATACTTCCTGAGCAGGTCTGTTTTTTTGTAGTCAATCGTCAGGGTCTTGTCTGCGCAGAATTGACAAAATTTGGGCTTGGCAAAGAAGCGGCGTTCGCCGCCTCCCTCCCCGCCTTCTGATGATCTTCGGTCTTCAGCCATTTGTAACTCCAGTTTGTTTTGATTCGGGGACCTGATGCGCAATTTCGGGCGCAGATAAATCAGGTCGGGTTAAATTTAGAATGGGAACTCGTCCTCATTGGCGATAATTTCGTTTTCGTTGGCGCCGGGTTCCGAGGAATGTTGTGATTGGTTGTTGTGGTCGTGCCGGTCGTTGCGTTCGCCGACCATCACCATCTCGTTGGCGACGACTTCGACGCTGGTATGTTTTACGCCTTCCTTATCGTCCCAGCGGCGGGTTTGCAGGCGTCCTTCGACGTACACCTGCTGGCCCTTGGTGAGATACTGTTTGCAGATCTCCGCCAGGTTGCCCCAGGCAACGATATTGAACCACTCCGTCTCACTGTGACGCTCGCCATCGCCGGTGTTCCAATTGCGGCTGACTGCCACCGTGAATGTCGTTACGGGCTTGCCTGATGGCGTATAACGCATTTCGGGATCTTTGCCCAGATGACCGATGATTTGAACTTTGTTTAAGCCTCGGCTCATATCAATCTCCTTGTAATAAGGCAATTCATCAAACCATTTGTTACACAGCCGATAACATGTGTCGCAGGACGGTTTCAAGATAGCGAATGTTGCGTTCCAGTTCGCTGGTGGATTTTGGGTCAAGCGTGACGTTCATAAGAAAATATTGACCCTCTTTTTGTTTGTGGATGACGTACGCCAGTTTTCGGCGTCCCCACACATCCACTTTGTCCACGCTTCCGCCTGTTTCATTAACCCAGCCAGAGACGCGCTCGACCACGCCTTTAAACGCAGTCTCATCCAGTTCAGGCTGGGCAATACAAACCAGTTCATATTTGCGCATGAGGGATTCCTCCTTTCCATGGGATTGCTCCTGTTCAAACCGTGGGCTTGCCGGGAGCGGAAAGGCACGTATGTAGACGTACCAGTTTTGAGCTGCGGAAGTTTATCATGATTTCGAGAAATGGGGAGGGTTATAATTCGTGGCAGTAGACAAGGAAACAAATAGACAGGTAAACACGCAATAACAAAATTTGATTCATCAGGAGCCTTATGTTCAATCTTCCCAACAATGAAATTTTATCTCTTTCAAAAGAGCATGTTTTTTATACGTGGTCCGCGCAGGCGAAGGTGAATCCGATTGCGGTGCAGCGTGCGCAGGGCGTATATTTCTGGGACGTGGACGAAAAACGCTATCTTGATTTCAACTCGATGACGATGTGCGTCAACATCGGTCATGGCGATGCGCGCGTGATCAAAGCCATGCAGGATCAGGTTGCGGAACTCGCTTACGCCGCGCCTGGGATGACGACCAAAGTCCGCGCGCTGGCGAGCAAAGCGGTTGCGGATATCACCCCGCGTCACGCATTGACAAAAGTCCTGTTCACGCTCGGGGGTGCGGATGCCAATGAGAACGCGATCAAACTGGCGCGCGGCTATACAGGCAAACACAAAATATTGACGCGCTATCGTTCGTATCACGGAGCGACTGCCGGGGCTATGGCAGCAACCGGCGACCCGCGCCGCGTCGTTTGGGAACCGAACCTGATGACCGGAGTTGTGCATTTTCTCGATCCGTACCGTTACCGTTCCACCTTCCATCGGACGAATCCCGATATCCCCGAAGCAGAGTTCGCGCAGGATTACCTGAATCATCTCGAAGAGATCATCCAATACGAGGGACCTGAAAGCATCGCCGCAATACTGATGGAGTCGGTGACAGGCACGAACGGAATCATCATCCCGCCTGATGGATACGTTCATGGTGTACGCGCTTTATGTGATAAATATGGAATCGTGATGATCGCGGATGAAGTGATGAGCGGATTTGGCCGCACCGGCAAATGGTTTGCGATTGAGCATTGGGATGTCGTCCCCGACATGATCACAATGGCAAAGGGACTCACCTCCGCCTACGCGCCCCTTGGCGCAGTCGCGATGAAACCGGAAATCGCGGCGGTGTTCAACGAAACTCCCTTTGAAAGCGGACTCACCTACACATCCCATCCAGTTTCGCTTGCCGCGGCTTTGGCGAATATCAACGTCATAAGGGAGGATAAACTCGTCGAGCGCGCAGCAGGCATGGGTCCGGCTTTGAAGCGCATCTTGACAGATCTCGGCGAAGCGCATCCCTCCATCGGTGAAGTCCGATCAATCGGCCTGTTTGCTATCATCGAGTTGGTGAAAGATCGAAAGACAAAAGAACCAATGGCGCCATGGAACGGATCATCGCCTGAAATGGCTGCGTTGAAAAAATATTGCCTTGATAAAGGATTGTTTTTGTATACACACTGGCATACCGTGTTGATCATCCCGCCATTGATCATTACGGAGGAGCAATTGCAGGAGGGCTTTGAGATATTGGATCAGGCGTTGGAGATTATGGATAAATCCGTGATAGGATAAAGCGATTTCAACATGGATAACCAGCCATCCTTTGACCCCAGTCTCCGTGTCCCGGCCTTGATCGGCGTCTTTTCCGTCCTGGGGATTATTATTGTTTTGTTCATCGGGCGTCTTACCGCATTGCGCGCCCCCGTTTCGGTGACTGAAACCCAGACGCCATTCAAATATATTTATCTCGGAACCGAACCGGGTATTTCCACCGAACCTTTGCCTGAAGAATCTGCAACCGCCACACCGGCAGAGGAACCTCCTCCAGCCCCTACTGAGAATCTCCCAGTCATTTTGACCCCGATCCTTTTGACTCCGGATTTGCCCCTGCCTACTACACTGAGCACGCCGACCTCTGCCTCCACGCCTCCGCTTAACGCCGGCACCTATGACGATATTGACTATCGCCTCGTCTATAGCGGCGAATGGACAAATCAGACCGACGTTAGCGGCGCCTATCAGGGCACGCTGCACGTTTCAAATATAATCACTACACCTGGGAATTCAGTCGTTTTCAGGTATATCGGTTTGGACGCGCGCTTGTTCTTTCAGACAGGCGCAAGCCTGGGTGTAGTTCAGATCACGTTGGATGGAAAACAATCTGAATTGGATCAGTCCAATACTTCAAATGAATGGCTGATTACGGCCGATAAAGTAGGCACGCATACAGTGACGATTACACATGTACGCGGAGGGTCAGTCAACCTGGATTTTGTGATTATTCCACTGGGGATTACTCCCAGCCCAAGCCCAACCTCAACAGGTACAAATTAGCAGCCTTATCAAGGGATTAAGGCATCCACACTTGCGCGCGCGAAATGAGCGCGATACGCGGCAGTCTCTTCAAGGATTCCCTTCACTGTGATATATAATTCCTTTTGGAGATATTGATTCGTTTCCCCGTTTCCTGCGGATAGAAGAACCGCGTCCCCCTCGCCGACAATTGATACGTGTCCCCCAGCCGCCAGCCACTCCATGCCGATTTGCACTGCGCTTACGCGTTGCGCGGTTGCCCCGGCGAGTCCCTGTACTGTGACATTGCCCCCGCGCTGGTTGATCGCGTACTTTGCCAACCCTGCCAATCGCGATAAGAAATCATCGGTCTTTTCCTGAGTGGGTGACACGCCAATTAAATAAACTTTGCCTGGCTTCACTAATTCCAGCGCGGCGCGCAAATCGGCAGGCGATGGGGGAGTTGTGTAAATCGCGAACTCGTCTGCCTGGTGTAATTCAAAACGGTTTTTGCCTTTTGATTTGTCCGCGCCCTCAGCCCATAGCAAGGATGAAGGCGGAAGGGTGAAGGATGAATTGAGACGAAGGTCAATGATTTCAACCTTAGGTTTCTTAATTTCGATGAGGTTTTCTTCAACAACCCTGAATTCCTCAAACTGCAAAGTAACCTGTTTCTTGCCGCGAAATGTGGAGGCGCGCAAAGAAAATGCCAAATCGAATTTGCCGTCTGGAAGTTCCTCCCCCGCGCCGCCCCACCATAAAATGCTTTGTGTGTTTCCGTTTTCATCTTCCACCGATAACTTCAGATGCTCCCTGCCGCGTCCAATTGTTGCAACGGATTTCATCTTCACACTGCGCGTTGCTAACGTCAATGGCGGATTCCCCGCGCCAAAGGGAGCCATCGTTTCCAGTGCGTTCGCTAATTCAAGATTGATCTCGTCCAGCCCAAGCCAGGCGTCAATTTGCAGAGTCGGCTCTGCGTGGATAATCTCGCCGAGTTGCTTCTCAATTGCTTTACCAAATCCTCTGCGAAAATCATTCAACCTATCGGGTTGTAATGAAAGTCCCGCCGCCATGGGGTGACCCCCGAAGCCTATCAATATATCCTTTTGCGTTGAGATTGCTTCGGTAATGTGAAGTCCCTCCACCGAACGCGCCGAGCCGCGCAAAATGCCGTCATCGGATTCGGTGAGGAGCAGGGCGGGTTTGTGATAACGGTCAACAAGCCGGTTCGCGACGATGCCGACCACACCGCCGGGCCAGTTGGGATGCGATAAAATGATGGCAGGTTCAGTGAGCAAGGCAGGGTTGTCGCGTAATTGAGTTTCCGCGGCTTCGTATACTTGACTCGTCAATAGCCTGCGTTGCGCGTTCATTCCCTCGATTTGCGCGGCAAGCACGCGGGCGCGGGCGGCGTCATTGGTAATTAGTAATTCGACGGCTGGGTTTGCATCGCTTAATCTGCCAAGCGCATTCAGGCGCGGCGCAAATGTAAAGCCGATGGTTTCTTCCGTCAGCGATTCGAGATTCGCGCCAGAGAGTTCCGCCATCACTTTCAAGCCCAGGCGTTTCGTTTCTCTTAATGCCCGAATCCCTTTTTGTGCGAGGGAGCGGGTTTCGCCTTTGAGCAGGGCCATGTCCGCGATAAGGCCAAGGGCAACTAAATCAAGAAGATTTACGACACCTGCACTTGCGTGCGGTGCAAGTGTTTCAGATTTACGATTTTCGATTAGTATTGCTTCCGCGAGTTTGTATGCAACTCCCACGCCCGCCAAATTTGCGAGCAGATGATCTTTTGGTAACAACTTAGGATTGACGATGGCTTTTGCGTTTGGAAGCGTCTCTCCCAAATCGTGATGGTCGGTGACGACCACATCCACGCCGCGCGAGTTGGCGTAGTCAATTGCCTCGTGCGCGGTGATGCCTGTATCGCAGGTGACGATTAACTTCGCGCCGTTATCGATAATGGGTTTGAGACTCTCGATATGAACGCCGTGACTCTCCCTGCCGCGAATGGGAATGTAATACGTGACGTTCGCTCCGAGCGCTTGAAGCGTTTGCACCAGCAATGTGGTCGCGGTTTGACCGTCCACGTCAAAGTCGCCCCAAACGCAGATGGGTTCTTCGTCACGAATGGCGGCTGTGATGCGTTCCACGGCAATTTCAATGTCTGGGAAAGGCGTGGATGGAAGCGAGTCGGGGTTGAGAAATATGCGGACGGAGTCGGGAGTCAGAATCCCGCGTTGGATGAGGGTCCGCGCGACGAGAGGATGCAGGCTCAAGGTCGAGAAAGAAGCGGGGATGTTTACAGGATGAGGGTCAAGCCATTTGATCATTTGGCGTCTTATTCCAGAATAATTAAATGAGCGGAGGAGGCATGGTTCGTCGAATAAAACTCGTTTATCAAGATTCCGTTTTGTTCGAGATAATTCAGGATGTATTCCCTTTCATCCTGCTTTTCGCTTTTGCTCACTTTTGCCTGACCGACGAACGAAAAGACGAACCAGATGCGCCTGCCGCGCGGCAGGGAGGATAACTCATTTTGATATCTTTTTGCATTTTTGGAATAATTCTGCCCGTGTACAACTTTCAAATTTTCCAGATTGTATGAAGGGGCGTAATATGTATATGTTCCGCCCGCATAATGATAAAGATACGCCATGTCGTTCTGCTGCATATTTTCCTGCATAAAGGATAATACCGGCTTCATATCGTCCGTTACGTAACTTTGAGTGACCAGATAAGTATTCCCAGTTGGAACGGCGGACTTTAGAAGAAGGAGGACCAATCCCAAAAAAACAAGGTTCGCAACTGCGCGGTTGGGAATTTTCTCGATCAGCGCGTCGATGCCCTTCCCCAGCATTACGAAGACAAGGGGCAGTAGATAAAGGATCAGGCGGCCGTGAAAAGGAAATTTTTGGAAGCCCGATGCAATCATGTTGAGTCCAACGGGAATGGTAAGCACAGCAGCCCATTGCCAATTATTTTCTCTCAAGAAACCCCATAGACCCAATATGTAAAGTGGAATGACAAGGATTAATCCTGATGATAGTCCCGCGACAACAAAGAACAAGCCATCCAGGGCTTTTGGAAACCAATCAAGGTCTCTCCACGGCGGCATGGGCATATAAGAAAGCAGGTTTCCCCAAAAGGTGATGAGATATTCGCTCCTGGTTTGGTATCTAAGCAGGACCAGATAAATCGTTAGGAAGATGCCAGCCCAGATTATGCCAATGATACTGATCCACATGAGTTTTTGTCTGTCCTTCCGATAATGCGCGAGCAAGATCAGTCCGATGGCAATGACGACAAAAAGCGCGGGGTGCGAAAAACATATCGCCAGAGCGCCGAACGCTCCAAGTGCTAAAAAGTCTTTTTTGCTTGTTTCTCTTATCAAGTGATTATGGAACAGTAAGGCGAGGATCAAGGAGATCAATACGTCCGTTTCATATTGTTTGAGTTCGGATGAGTAATAGATCAAGTAATTGCCAAAGGCGAAGGCGGACAGTCCGAACACGGCTCCGTACTTTCCGCCTGTTTTGACAAGCAAGTCATACATGAGCGCAATTGAAATACAGCCCGCCAAAAGCGCAGGGAGTCGAAATAAATAATCCGATCCCCCGAAGGGCGTGAGCAGTAATTTTTCAAGGAGCAGGAAACCAATCGGAGCGACCTGCTCGGAATCAAGCGGCTTCGTGATCAATTCGAGGGCTGACCGATTGATCAAATTCAACGTGAGTGAAAGTTCGTCGCCTCTCATGGACCAGCCAGGCAGGTATTTGGATGCGCGAAGAATGATTCCCATTCCGATGATCGCAATGATCGCTGCCGGGAAAAGCCAGTCTTTTCTGTTGCGAAGCGGAGTGTTTGAAATATTTCTATTCATTCTGGCTTGTCCAGCGAATATTGTGTTATCAGATTTTTTATGCGAGTTAACCACCATTGTAAAGTCTTTGGGTTGTTAAGTGAATGTTCCCAGATTCTAATGACCCGCCAGCCTTCGCTCCTTAACTCTTTTGATACAGCGCGGTCACGTTTGTAATTTCGCTCAATTTTTGATTCCCAATAGTCTTGATGACTGGAAGGCATTCGCAGATGTTTCGGACACCCATGCCAATAACAACTATCCAAGAAAATTGCAATTCTTGCCTTCTTAATCACAAAATCGGGACGTCCATAAATTTCATCGCAGTTTTGCTTATATCCCTTGATTCTACGACTATCTAACCCCGATTTTAATTTCTTTTCAAGTTTTGTCCCCTTTGACTTTATCGCAGACATTACTTCTGACCGCTTTTGCCTTGAATATTTGTCCATGTTGTCTTGAATACTTTAGTGTGTAGACCAATAGTGTTCGGTGAAAGGATAATCGAATTATGCCACTCAACGAATCTTTTGCCAACGTGTTAAAAAAAATGAGAATGCAAAAAGGCTTGAGCCAAGAAGAATTAGCCTTCAAAGCTAATCTCCATAGAACCTATATTAGCCAACTTGAAAGAGGGCTAAAAAGCCCAACGCTAAATACGATCTCTACTCTTGCGGATGTTTTGGATATTTCGCTTACGCAATTTGTAAAATCCATTCAGGAGGATATGAAAGAATGATCTATCGGCTTAATTCCAAAGAAAACAAATTGCTACAAAAAGGCTTGCAAGCCGCTATGGCTACTTTCTTTATTGATGGCATTGAGGATTTCGTTTGGGAAGCCATTTTTGCTTATGTCAAAGGTCTAAAGGCAGTTGATCCGCTCAACGAAACAAGAGTAAAGTTGCTTTTCGATGTTGTGGATACTAAAAAGCGAATTGGGTGGTCTGCTAAAACAGGATTAACTGCATCATTTGAAAGTGGGCGCGAGGTAGAACTTGTGATTCAACGAGTGGACATTTTTGGGAAGAATAGCAAGTTCTCTAAAAAGTCTTCTCCCAATTCTCTCGGCAATGCCATTATGGAGCATTGGTACGGCAAGGTTTACCAAGATGCGATTGCACAAAGCGTTGACGATAAGCGGGTTTGTATTTTGTTGAAATCAAACGAGAACGACAGATTCGCTTGTATTGAAGAAAATTTGGTAGAATACTTGCCAGAAGAAATTGAGTGGAATTGGACAAACAAAGAGAGGAAAGAATTGCAAGGACGAAGAAAGGCGGACGGAAGATTGAAATTTCGCTGGTATCCAAGCGGCGCGCAATTATTTGAAAGGTTTGTAATACCTGACGATGTTGATGTGATTACGGTTGCGCCGAGGCGACTGCCTGTAAAGACAGTGATGGACTTTCTGATTGCAAGCCTAGAGTCTCTCGAATCTTCTTGGAAAAAGTAAACATCAGCAAAGGAGGAACAGCATTTCCAATTTGGGATGCTTTTTCCACATATGTTCCCATAAATCTAAAGTCGTCAGAAAATGTTTGTATTCTGGCGGCTTCTCTTATTGTTAGCAGGCGGGCTTCTCTCGGGTGTCCGTAACGTCCAGAGCCAGGATGAAATACCCAGCGCGTAATGGTTGGCGCGATCATTTCAAAATCAAGCCTTCCATACGCGCCGCTATAACCAGATTTAGGTCTTAATTCTGGAGGCAGGTCTTTCAAACCTTGCCCCGCTTTTATTGACGACATTCTTGCAAATTGAGTCGGTCTAAGTTTTTTTGCTACGTGGTTGTAAAGATGTTCGCTGTCTTTTCTCATTTCGGCTTGGAACTCATTTTCAGGCTCTTTGTCATAAGTCATAGGCTCATGCCCTGTACTGCACCCATAAAACTGGACACTAAAGAGGCACTTGGCTATCAAGTTTT
>CAZIYY010000061.1:0-24886 GCA_964543585.1 uncultured Anaerolinea sp.
ACTTCATCTGCGTGGTGACATGCGCGAGCAGACAGTTTTGCGTGGGGATGTTCCAGGTTTTGATGATGTCATAGGACATGTCGAGCAGACGCGCAACCGAGCCGTAGGAGTCGTCAACGGGATTGATGCCGATGACCGAGTCGCCCGAACCGTAAGACAAGCCTTCGTAGATTTCCGCGCGGATGCCTTCGGGCGAGTCGGTCGGATGATTGGGTTGATTGCGGGAGGATAACGTCCCTGGCTTGCCAATGGTGTTGTTGCAATACGCCATGACAGGAATCTTCTTCGCGGCATACATCAAATCGAGATTGGACATCAACTTCGTGACGCCCGCAATCATCTCGGCAGTGAGTCCGTTCGAGATGCGATGAATCATTTCAGTTGTAGTTGTATCGGCTAATATCCATTCACGGAACTCCCCCACTGTCTTGTCTTTGATTTCGTTATAAATGTTTTGGTCAACCGCATCTTGAATGAGGCGCGTGACTTCATCTTCTTCATACGGCACGGCAGGATTATCATGCAGAACCCACATCGGCACTTCCGCAAGGACAAGTTTCGCGGCGACGCGCTCGGCGGCGGTCTCTGCGCCCACGCCCGCGAGACGGTCGCCTGATTTCTCCTCGTTGGCTTTGCCCATGAGGAGACGGATATCGGGGAATTCGTAGGTCTTGCCGTGCAATTTGGTTCTTAGGAGCATGAGGTTACCTTATTTAAACACGACGGACACTAAGGGCACGAAGGAGGAAAGAAGAAAGAGGAAAGATTCATTTCAAGTTAATCAACTGTTCCATGACAAGCATTTATTGTTCCAGCAGGGTCCCAATAATTATAGTTGCCATTGACGGTTATTTGTTCCTTCAGAACAACTACATCATCCACAAAAATTGTAATTTCCCATGTTCCTGAACGTAAGCCTTGAGGTTCTTTCAATGTCAGCACTTCGGTACCTGTAGTTGGACCATCCCAATTGCAAGTATACCGAATCCATTCCATACCATTCAACGACCACGTTCTTACATACTTAACGCCAGACGGAAAGTTCTCGTAATTGAATTGAGCGTAGATTTTCTTTATCTTTTCAGAAAAAGAAGTCGAATTGTTTTGTCCATTGCACAAAGATTCACATGCTTGAAAGTTCGATACTCTTGGTTCATTTGATTTTGTCGGTATCGCTGTAGAAGGCAAAACAGAAGACGTTCCAGAGCCTATTGCCGCAACTGTTGTTTGAGGCACTGGTAATGGTGTAGGAGTCTTTTCCAATGCTCTCAATATCACTGGAGCCAAAAGAGCGGTAATAAGCGTAGTAACAATCACTCCTATTGTGGAAATAACTGCAATTTTGACAGAGTTATCTGGTTTGCCTTCTTGATTGTTTTCAGATTTTGATTTTTTGCTCGCCATAATCAATTCTCATCAATGATAAAAAATCAACGTCTTCACGCTCAATGGGACAACGCGTGCGTCCATGAGCAACGGCGGGGGGGATAAATCCCTGCCTCAGTTCGTGGAAGTCGGATAAATCCGACTCCGTTGTGCAAGCGCGAAGCGCTTCCATGCACTGAGCAGGCGGCTTTAGCCCCGCTCACGCGGTCTTGCCAGAAAGTTTATCAGACATCACACCTTCACCACGTCAATCTGACTCAAAACAACAGGCGTTTCAATTCGCAGTGTGTTTTGAATCTCAGCGACGGTATCGGTAAACTTCATCATCTCACGGATTTCGTCTTCGCTGGCTTGCGCGAAGACTTTGGCTTGATAGGTCACGTTTTTAGCGGGTTCGCCTTCCGCGCCGAAGTCGCCTTCCACATTCACTTCAACATTCTCGACTTTGATATTCCGTTTTGCGGCTTCGCGGTAGATGTCGTTGCAGTAACAGGTTGCCAGGGCAAGGAACAACAACTCTGCTCCATTCGCGCTCGAGCCATAGCCCATGGGCTTGGGCGGGATGGTGATGGAATGAATGTTATCACCCGTTTGCAGGGTGACTTGATGATTATCCTTGCTGTTTTCGACGCGGGCACTAATTTTCATTTCGATTCTCTAATGATAAAAAATCAACGTCTTCACGCTCAAGGGGACAACACGTCCATCCATGAGCGGAGCGCCGATGTCAATGTAACGGCGGGATAAATCCCTGCCTCAGTTCGTGGAAGTCGGATAAATCCGACTCGTTGTGCCAGCGCGGAGCGCTTCCATGTACTGAGCGAGGAATTCATTCCGATGCTCTATTTGCTCTCATTATAGTTTTCACGATATCCAACTCGCCGAGATGTCTATGGATGTGTCCAATGCAAGGTCTCATCAACAAAGTCCAGGCGGGTTGATCAATGAGATTGCTTACTTCTTCAACAAACTCATGTGTCTGATATTCAGGATAAGAAGATAGGCGCTGGTGAGTATCGTTTACCTGGTCCAGTTCGCCTTCATCGATGCTTGCCAGCCATGCAGATATTTCCTGATGTACCGCATCCGCATATTCGAATACATCGGTTCGTTTGACGCTGCGCGCGATTTCATCAGCTTCATCCAGCGAAACACCCACACCAATACCTAGTCGTTTGAGATGCTGCCAGTGTGTCCAGTGTTTGCCATGTGCTATTTCAGGGATGCCGCGTATCCAAGTCTGAACGAAAGTATCTTGTGTGCGCGGCATATGCCAGACGGTATAGCCAATCATGTTTTGACCTGGCGCGGGGCGCGTGACCCATTCCTCATCCGTTAAGTCCTCAGTAATGCCATGAAATACAGCATTGAGATTGGCGAGTTGCTTCTGGAGATATGAGGTGGTATTCATAGTTTTCTTTCATTCGGTGGTCGAGTAGGACGAGTGCTCTTCTCGTCCGTATCGAGACCACATACTTGCAATTTCTATTACTCTGCTTATTCGCTGGTCTCGATACGCCCTGCGACGAACACGCAGGGCTACTCGACCACCGAGGTTCGCCATCAATGATAAAAAATCAACGTCTTCACACTCAACGGGACAACGCGTCCATCCATGAGGGGTGTACCGATGTCAATGTAATCGCCTTCGGACAAGCCGACCTGGTCAATGACCAGCAAGGCGCGTGAGGGTGCGAGTCCTTTGACAGTTTGACCGAGCGCCTGGGCGTAATCGCGTTCGATAATCACAATCAACGGTCTGTCGCTCGGCATGGTGTTCGAGAATTCATTCAAGCCGTTTGCAAGTTGCGATAGCGAAGTATAGTCTAAAGGTCTATCGAGTTCAAGCGCAATTGCGAACGGGTCGGTGGTGAGGTTCACATCCCAGCGGGTCACGGCTTCGGCAATGCTTCTTGAAATATCCTCCGCGCTGAGCGAAGCCGCTGTACTCAGGGGCGAAGACGAAGCGTCCCCGTACACTACGCTTCGACTGCGCTCAGCGCGGAACATGGGTCTTATCACAGGCACGTTCTTCATCGGCAGGATATCCTTCTCTGCCCAAATCGTCGAGCCAGATAATGTTACTGTTTGTGTGCTTGCGCCCAAAACCGTCGCGCGCAACGTCTCGGCAGGCGGGATGATTTCATAAGTATTTAACACCGCATGCGCCCGCAAAGATTCAGCCAATAGCGGACCAACGTCATCGTGAGCTGTCGCATCCGCGACTGAGTTGATTTGAATCGGGTTGTAATAATAATGCCCGATACCGCCAGAGAACATCAACACCGAACCTTTACCCGACACACCCACAGGCGGCGTAAGATAAATCTTCTGCGCCAGCGGTGAATTTGTGCCTTCAATTAATTCAAGGGTTAAGTCCGCCATACGGTCTGTGAAGCGCCGCAACTCTTCTAACGAAACCAATTCTCCAATCTCTAATCTCAGACCAATGTCATCAAGAATATGTCGCGCGGGCTCTGCAATGTGCCGTATAAGACCAGTGGAATGCTCAATCTCCAAAATGCGTCCGCCATAATTCATCGCTGCAGCGCCGATTAAGTTTCCGCTTCGAAAGGTCGCGCTGTTCGCGCTTCCGCCGCCGATATCAACGTTCGTGACGGTCGCATAATTTTTTTGCGAGTAATCCGCCGCACCTGCGCCTTTGCCAGCTATTAAACTTTCAACGTTTGGTCCTGCCACGCTGACCACGAACTCGCCAGCGAGTCCCGAAAGCGCGCGCAGGATTTCATCTGCATTCTTTTTCTTGGCGGTCTCGCCCGTGATAATGACCGCCCCTGTTTCCACTTGACCTGGGTCAATGCCTGCGGCTGAATACTCGCCTCTCACAATCTCATTCAATTTATCCGCGTCAATCGTTTCCGCATCAATCAACGGCGTAAACACAATCGGACTCTGATAAATCACTTTTCTATCCGTGATGTTAATGCGCGGGATTTGTCCCGCCCGCGCCACATCCTGTAGATTAATGCGCGAGAAAACAATTTGTGTCGTCGTGGTGCCAACATCCACACCAACGGAGAGGAGGGCGCGGGAGTCAGACATAATTAACGCGTAGGGGTGCAGCATTGCTGCACCCCTACATAATTATTCTTTCCTATACGTGACCTTGCCGCTCAACTCCAGCGAGTCGATGACGCCGACGATGACCGCGTCCACGGGTGCATTGGTGGTCTGGTTGGTATAACGGGCGGAGGAACCATCTGTGACCATGACGAGGTCCCCCGTTCCCGCGCTGACGGTATCCACCGCGATATACGGGTCGCCTGTGGCTTTCCCTGCCGTATCTGTGTTACGCACAATCAGCAGTTTTCGTCCGCGTATGACTTCATCTTTGATTGTCGAAATGGTGGAACCGATGACGAGCGCAATTTTCATGATGTCTCCAACGGATGCGTAGGGGCGGGGTCTCCCGCCATGCCTCGGTAAAGATTATCTACTTTACCATAGAATAAAAACACAAACAATGTTTGGAGGATGCGTTGGGTTTATTTTAGAAATGGCTGCGCGAACATCCGCGCGGTTGCCCTGAATTTTCTGGATGCCGCCAGTGTCAGGTACATCGGTTGATAATACGCGCCTTCCTTGCCTGTCAACGGTCCAAACGGAATGAAACCGAGATTGCGATACATTTTCAACTGACGCGTCGTGCCAGACATAACCCCCAAGTCATAATCATGCTCGTCGCAATATTTTGCCAGGTTGAGCATCAGGCCCGCGAAGACCCGCGTCCTGCGGCGGTCTGGTTCCACTGCCAGCAAACGAATCTCGCAGATTGAATTGTGCGGAGGCAGATGCGCATCGAGATTTTCCAGTTTCAGATCCAGCGAGAACGGACGTTTGTCGCGCACCGCCAACATGCCGAGAAGTTTTTCGCCATCCATGCAAATGAGATACGTGTTCTCCTCGTGGAATTTATCCACGAGTCGTCTTTCATGATTGACTTCGTGTTGAGGGATTTCCTCCACGAAAGTTTTATAGTTGAGTCTGAATATTTGCTCGAACTCATATTCTGTCTCGGCGATTTTGAAAGTTAATGACGCCATGGATTTAGGATCCCTTTTCATTTGATTCTGTTTTGATTGTTGCGCCGATATTCTCCCGATGCGCAAATAGAATAATAAGTACAACGCCAGCCATGCCGGCCACAATTTCCCAGCGGTGGCCCAAAGTGTAGGCAATGATTGGAGAACAAGCGATGCCCATCAAAAAGAAAAATTCGTTGCGGCGGCTGATGAACAACAGCAAGAGCGCGAGAAGCGCGGTCCATAATGCGATGCGATAATCAAACATCAAGACCGCTCCGAACGCAGCAGAGAGTCCTTTGCCGCCTTTGAATCCAAGTTGGATGGGATACACATGTCCTGCCAACACCGCAACCGTCACACACGCCAGCGCCCACGGTTCCAACTTGAACCACAGCGCAATCGCCATTGCAATGACGCCCTTCAACACATCGCCAATCCCAGTAGCAATCGCCCCGCCCTTACCCAATGCGCGCCCCGTATTACGCCCGCCTGTTGCGCCGCTTCCAACCTTACGCAAATCCCCTCCCGTTCTCCAGCGCACGAGATAATATCCGACCGCGATACATCCCAAAGCATATGCAATCAAAATGACGATGAGTTGAGTCAGCATATTATTTTCCGTGAACGACAATTCTTACAGCCTTACCTGAACGATTCACTTGACTCGTCCATCTGCTTGTCAAGTTCATGGGCGCATTGGCAATCAATCTCGAAAAATGCTCCGCATGGATAAGCCGTTCGCCTTGATGGATTTCCAATTTTACATGATTACGAAATTCTTTGGATTGGAATCTGAACGCGTCTGGAACGGATTCCGTTATCACGTTCGGACAAATCCACTCGAGCGGCGCTTCAACGCGGACCTCGAGCCTGCTCGCTGACCATTGAGCATTTTCCAAAAATCGAGCGATGGAACGGGCCGCGCTCCGCCCTTCGAGCGCTGCCCAATCCGCAGTCTCCACGCCGCGCAATAAATTCCCCGCCGCGAAGACTCCAACTTGCGATGTGCGAAATAACGAATCCACTTGCGGACCCAACGAAGGTTTGAGTGTTTCCACCTCTCCTGTTCGCGCGAGTTCGTTCTCTGGAATCCAATCGCCGGTGAAGATGACGGTGTCGCATTCAATGATTTCTGTTTTGCCGGTCTCCAAATCCGCCGCGCTGAGTGTGTCGAAGCGTCTAATCTCCAATCCCTCGACTCTTTCTTTACCCAAAATGTTCACCACTCTCGCATTCGTCAGTATCTTCGCCCGCGCGAAAATATCCGCGTACAAAATTTTTGCAGGGAGAAAAATTGGCATATACAGTTGATGGCGCGGCAACTCGGTAATCATGTTCAACACCTTCACGCCTGCGTGAATCAGAGTCAATACCACAGAGAGACTCACAATCTCCGCGCCGACAATCACTGCGCGCTTACCCACTGGCAAATGATGTTCGTACACGAATCGTTGTAGTGAACCTGTCGTGAACACTCCCTGTGGGCGCGTCCCAGGAATCAACCGCGCCGAACGCGGTCTCTCGCGCACACCCGTCGCCAGCAAAATAGATTTTGCTTCGATCCTTCCAAGTCCATTTGATGAAGTATAAAAAACTTCGGGGGTCTTCGGCGACTTCCGGGATTTGGAATCATCCCACCCTGTAATTGTCGTGGATGCATAAATCTTTATCCCCGCGCGTTCAGCCATTTCGCGATACCTGCGCGCATACGAAGGTCCGGTCATCACACGATGCAAATCCCGCAAGCCGAATCCCGTATGCCCGCACAAACGTGGAATCCCACCTGCTTCACTTTCGCGGTCAACAACAAGCACATCACTCACACCCAGTTTTTTCAACTCCAACGCCGCTGAAAGTCCTGCAGGTCCCGCGCCGATGATTAGGACTTCCGCCCGTTTCATGTCACTCTGAGAGAGCGCACTTTGCGAACGAAGAGTCTCGTCTGTTGCGAGGGAGATTCTTCGCTCACTCCGTTCGCTCAGAATGACATTCAATGAAGCGTGGCAATTGAACCCCTGACACCTCCCCTGCATCGCGCGTGTTCTTCTTCGCAACGCATCCAAACTTCGCGCGGGAAGTTCAGAATTCATCGCGTCATTTAATTCGCCCACTGTCACGCGCTCACAGTGACAGATAATCTTTCCGTAATCAGAATTCTCCGCGACCATCTCCGCGCTTTGATATGGACGCGTAAATGCTTCGCCGATATTCGGTATTCTTATCGTTTTGAAATCTTTTTTGCGTTTCAATTCAACGCCGCCCTCTCGCAGCAACTCAGCAACATACTCTGCAATTCCCAGACACCCTGAAATCCCCGTTGAGCGAATCCCGCCTGCGCAAATATATCGTTGTTCCGCGTGAAGAGCAATTTGATAATCACTGTGCTCGGTCGCTGCGCGCAAACCCGCGTACGCGGCAGTGACTTCTTCCTCAAGCAATTCAGGCAGAATCTTTCTTCCTTGATTCAACAATGACTGCAATCCATTCGGGCTCGTATTCGTCGCGGACTTATCGTGCAAATCCTCCGCAGTTGGACCCAGCAACACATTCCCATAAATCGTCGGGCTGACCAACACACCCTTGGTTGTCGCAGTCGGCACAGGGAGCAACACATGATTAACCAATCGCCGCGCCAACTTATCAAAGATAATTAACTCCCCGCGTCGCGGTGTGACTTTGAAATTCTCGCGCCCGAAATATTTATTTATCTCATCCGAAAACAATCCCGCCGCGTTGATAACCCATCTTGCGCGAACGTCCTCTTCCTCGCTTGATATAATGTAGCCATCTTCCCTACTTTGAATTGACTTCACTTGAAAATTCAACTTGAGCGTCACGCCATTGACCACAGCCTGAGTCGCGCAAGCCAATGGAATCGTGAACGTGCAAAGGATTCCCTCGCGTGGCACAACCATTGCGCCCAACGCGCCCTCACCGAGATGTGGTTCTCTTCGATATACTTCATCCTTGTCAATAAGATAACAATCCGTATCCCCATTTTGCATCGCCTTTTCTAATAATTTGGGAAGCGTATGCAATTGTTCTTCGTCCCATGCAATCAGAAAACCGCCAATTCTTTCAAACGGACTCCCCACCTCCTGCATAAATTTTTCCATCAACGGATAACTACGCTTCAAGAGCGCGGCTTCAAGCGAGCCCGGCATCGCATCATAGCCCGTGTGCCAGATGGCAGTGTTGGCTTTGGATGTCCCCATACCAACATCCGAATTGGATTCGAGTAACATGACATTTATGTCGTATCGAGAAAGTTCGCGCGCGATGGCAGAGCCAACCGCTCCCGCGCCGATGATGGCGATGTCAAAAGTGTTTTTCATATCCGTACGGTGGTCGAGTAGGGGCGGGGTTTTCCCGCCCCGTATCGAGACCACACCTCTAATTTCAGGTCTACGTGTTATCACTAGTTTCGATACGTCTCGCGAAAAACATGCGGGACTACTCAACCAGCGGATTAGGAATGATACCTCTTCACCGCCTCCAAAGCCTTATTCCATTGCGCGAGTTTCTTTTCTCTTTCCTCTTTCCCCATCTTCGGTGTATAGACAGCTTCTGCATTCCATGCTTTGGATAAATCTTCCAACGATGTTCCCAGCGCAGACACACCCGCGAGATTCGCAATGCCAATCGCTGTCGCCTCTAATGCAGCAGAGACGCGCACTTCGAGATTCAACAAATCCGCAATCATTTGCATGAGATATGGATTGCCCGATGGACCACCATCCACTTTCAAGTGCGGAGGAGTCTTGCCTGCATCCTGCGACATGGCGGTGACCACTTCGTAGACTCTACAAGCGATTCCATCCAATGTCGCGCGCACAAGATCGGCAGGTGTAGAGCCACGACTCAACCCAAACATCGCGCCGCGCGCCTCGGATAACCAGTGCGGCGCGGCGAGTCCTTGCAAGGCAGGGACAACTACCACGTCCTCATCTTTTGATTGCAATGCAACCTCCGCGCTTGCAGAGGGATTCGGCAAAAAGCCAAGCGACTCGGTCAGCCATTGCACAGCCGCGCCTGTGACGAAAATGCCGCCATCGAAGGCATACGCAATTTCTTTGTCCCAACGCCATGCCATCGTGGTGAGCAAGCCATGATTTGAGAGTCGCATCTCTTTGCCGATGTTCATCAACAGGAAACTGCCTGTGCCGAAACTGCATTTCATTTCGCCGGGCTTGAAACAGGCTTGACCAAACAAAGCGGCTTGCTGGTCAACGAGCAACGCGTGTAATGGAAGCGGCTTTCCATTACCAAAATCCAGGTCGCCTGCGAAGCCAGCAGAGGGAACAATCTTAGGCAAAAGAGTTCGCGTCGCGCCGAATAACTTTAGCAAGTCGTCATCCCAATCGAGACGGTTGACATCGAATAAAAGTGTCCGTGAAGCAGTGGATGGATCTGTAATGTGCAGTTTGCGATTCGACAAGTTCCAAATCACCCACGTTTCGGTTGTGCCGAAACGGGCGCGTCCCTCGTCAATGGCTTGCTTGAGATTGGAGTCATGCTCCCATGCATAACGAAGTTTGGGCGCGGAGAAGTAACTATCAAGAATGAGCCCTGTTTTCCTGCGAAGGGAATCGTTATCCACTTGAGATGCAATCGCATCGCACACTTCCACCCCGCGTTTATCCTGCCACACAATCGCTGGCGTGAGCGGTTCGCCTGTTTCATTGTCCCACACGATGAAAGTTTCGCCCTGGTTGTCAAAACCGACGGCCGTAATGTCGTATTTTTCGATCAGCGGCCCGGCGGCTTCTTTAACGGTGCGGACAATATCGAGCGGGTCTTGCTCAACCCAGCCTGGGCGTGGAAAACGCGCGGGTAACGGAATCGAATTCTTATCCACGAAAGAGGCGTTTTCATCCACAACGACAGCTGTGGTTTGAGTCGTGCCCTGGTCAATTCCCAAAAGATATTTCATGATCTTATCTCATGAGACCTGACAGGTTTTCGCGAAGCGGACCTGTCAGGTCTTTCTTGAAATTTAAAGAGAGATTGGAGATTAGAGATTGGCTTGCGACCAACCTGCTAGTCTCCAATCCCTACTCTCACTGAACGAGAGTTGAATCGATATTATTTACTCTGCGTATTTCTTTTCGATCTCAGCGATCATCTTCTGGCGTTCCTTGATCTTATCGCCCATCGGGACGCCTTCGAACCTATTATTTATTCCTGCAAACCAGAGGATGGGTAGGACCACTAACATGCCCACGGTCAAATAGAAAACTGGAGTATTTGGCGGGAAGAAGCCAGTGGTGGTCAGAAGGATCACACCAGCAGATGCTACAATGGCAATAGGCTTGGACCACGTACCGAGATTGAATGGACCCTTTTCCGTCCAAGTCTTGCCTTCTGCAAAGATACCCGCCACGACGGGGAGGGTGTAGGAGATATACAGGAAGACCGCACAACCTGTGGCGAGAACGAGGAAGATATCCACTCCTTGCAAGCCAAGCGCACCACCAATGATACCCGTTAGGGATGTTACGAATGCCAGCGCGGCGCCAGTCCAGATGGCGTAAGTGGGTGTGCGATATGCAGTGCTGATGTGCGAGAGGAACCCGGAAGCTGGCAAACCGCCGTCACGGGCGAAGGCGAACATCATGCGCGATGTGGATGTAAGACCAGCCAGGGCGCAGATATAGTTCGTGATCACAATGCCCACAGCGAGTATCAGGCTCAGAGCAAACGGCATCCTTGATGCGCTCCACATATAGAAGAACGAGTTGAAGCCCGCTGCCGCGCCTTCTTTGATGCTAGGCATGGTTAATACAAACGCTGCAACCATGACAAGTCCAAATGTCCAGGAATAGAACACCGACGTCCACATTCCTTTTGGAACATTGACCTGCGCGTCGTGAGTCTCTTCGGAGGTGTGCCCGGAGGCGTCGAAGCCTGTGATGGTGTACATCACATAGATCAAGCCGAAGAAGAAGGCAAGAAACAGACTGTTTACAGCGGTCGGGATTACATTGCCGCCCGGCTCACCCGTGTAGTTGGTGAAGGTCACGAGGCGTGAGAAATCCAGTGGGACAGGCGAGTAGGCGAACAGCGCGATGACGAAGACAATAGTCAGGGCAAAGATCAGGTAGCCGCTGAAGTCGGTGAGCTTGGTGGTGACGTTGATGCCGTAGTGGTTGAACAGCGCCTGTGTGACCAGAGCGAGGATCACGAAGATGTGCTGGGTGTTAATGTTCCAGGTAGAGGAGTCCATTCCCAGGAAATGCCCTCCGAGCACGGTGTCTACCAGCAGTCCTTTGAAGAAGACCTGATACAGGAAGACATCCACTGAGGAGACGACGAAGAGCAAACCCAGCAGGTTGAACCAGGCAGTCATCCAGCCCAGGAACTTGCCGCCGAGGATCGAGCCCCAGTGATACAAGCCGCCAGCGGTGGGATACGCGGAAGCGATTTGTCCCATGCTGAAGGAAACGAGCAAGGCAAAAAAACCACCAACCAGCCAGCCGATGAAGGCGCCGCCTCCGCCCGTGGAATTGAAGGCGGCATAGAACGCGGAAATACCGCCTGCCAGGATATTAATGATCGAAAACGAAATCGCGAAGTTCGAGAAGCCGCTCATGCGGCGGGAAAGTTCCTGGGCATAGCCCAGTTTATGCAGTACTTGCTTATCGTGCTCCATACTTTTATCAGCCATGTCTCAATTCTCCTTTTGATGATTTTTTACTTGCAAAATGAGATTTCAAAACAGACGAAGTTTCTTATGGGTTTCCGCGTCCTCCTCCCCCGCCAGGCGGGGAACTGAATTTGGAGTGATCTTTAGGGTTGAAACACACGGATTTGGGAAAAGGTGCGGGGATTTCAGCAATGCGGTACACTTAGTTTATGACCTTCGCTATCGAAACGAATCAACTCTCCAAACGCTTCGGCGATGTGCTGGCCGTAGATTCTGTCAACTTACGTGTGAAGCCAGGCGAGATATACGGTTTCCTCGGTCTCAACGGCGCGGGCAAGACCACCACCATCCGCGCGCTGTTGGGTATGATCCGCCCAAGCGCGGGAGATGTCAAAGTGTTGGGGCAGGCTGTCGGCCGTCAGGGAAATGGACGCGGGCCCTGGAGCAAGGTCGGTCATCTTGTGGAATCGCCGTCGGCTTATCCTGAATTAACTGTGCGCGAAAATCTGGAGATTGCGCGCCGTCTGCATAACATCACGGACTCCAATGCAACGGCGCGCACTATGGAAGGACTTGGTCTTGCTTCCTACGCAGACCGAAAAGCTGGCACGCTTTCGACGGGAAATCTCCAACGCCTTGGGCTGGCGCGCGCCTTATTGCACGAACCTGAATTATTGATTTTAGATGAGCCTGCCAACGGACTCGATCCCGCGGGTGTCGTGGAGGTCCGCACATTGTTAGAGTCGCTTGCAAACGAAAAAGGAGTCACCATCTTCATGTCCAGTCACATTCTGACGGAAGTGGACAGACTGGCAACACGTATTGGCATCATCCATAAAGGACGTTTGATCGAAGAACTGGATACAGACAAACTCGAGAAATTGCGCGCCAGACGACTCGAAGTGCAAGCGCGCAATCTTGAAGCCGCGCAGATCAGCCTGCAAAGCGCAGGATACAAATTGAGGACCAGAGATGAAACTATTGTGCTCGACGATGAACATGCCATTGAACATCCTGATGACATCGCGCACATTCTCGTCAATGCAGGCACGCCACCCACACGTCTCGCCGTGGAACAACAAAATCTTGAAGAGCATTTTATGCAAATCATAGGAGGAGTTAAGTGAACGGTTTTCTCGCCTCTCTGTGGGCAGAGACCCTCAAAGCCCGCCGCTCGAAAGTGCCTCTGCTTGCATCCATCGGCTTCACCCTCGCGCCGCTTATGGATGGACTCTTTATGTTCATCATGAAAGACCCTGAACGCGCGCGCGATATGGGCTTGCTCAGTGTCAAAGCGCAATTGGCAATGAGCACTGCGGACTGGACTACTTTTTTTAGCGTGCTTACACAAGCCACTGCAATCGGTGGAGTGATTGTATTCTCCATTGTCACAGCCTGGGTTTTTGGGCGCGAGTTTTCTGACCACACCGCCAAAGACTTAATGGCATTGCCCACTTCACGCGAGGTAATTGTCACAGCAAAATTGATCATCATTTCGGCGTGGGTCTTCGCCACATCCACATGGGTTTATTTGATTGGTCTCTTTGTCGGCAGTCTTATCGATATCCCCGGCTGGACGAACCAACTTGCCTGGCAATCTCTTAGTGATGTCCTGGTCACTGCCGCAATGACTTTGCTTCTCATGACCCCTATCGCATTCATAGCCAGTATGGGACGTGGCTATCTTCCTCCGCTTGGCTGGGCTGTGCTTACCATCTTCTTCTCGCAAATCATCGCCGCGACAGGCTGGGGCGATTGGTTCCCGTGGTCTGTCCCCGCGCTCTATAGTGGAGTCGTTGGCCCGCGCTCGGAGCAACTGGGATTTCATAGTTATGTGCTGGTGATACTTGCCAGCGTCGCTGGCCTCGCCGCGACCTTTTGGTGGTGGCGTAACGCCGACCAGACGCGTTGAACAACGTGTCCCTGATCATGGAATCTCCTTTAGTTTCCGTAGTAGTGGTACCATCGTCAAGCCTTGAACAAATATCGAAAAGGCAACTACACCAAAAGCGACAGCGACGATTGCTTCGCGTTGGGGGATCTCTGGTGGAAGCCCAAGCGCCAGCGCCAGGGCTAATGCACCTCGTAAACCGCCCCAAAACAGGATGTGCTGATGGTTGGAACTGACTTGCAGACCAGAGCGTGAGAACAAAGCGGATAAAGGATAGATTGCGAGGGCTCTGCCGAGAAGTATAAGGACAATCGCAATTGCAATAGGGAAGAACAAATTCGTAAAATCCTGATAGGCTGCGCGAATACCAATCAGCATAAAGATCAGCGAGTTGACGACAAACGCGATATATTCCCAAAAGGATTCTACGGCATCCCGCCCTTTATCCGTGATTGAGCCGAGCGCGCCAATGTTGCCGGTCAGCAATCCCGCGACGAGAGATGCCAATACACCCGAAACATGAAAATGTTCTGCCAGTAGGAACGAACCGTAGGCGGCTATCGTCGTAAGCGTGATTTCTACAAGGTGGTCGTCGGTGCGCCCTGCCAGCAATAACACACCTCCGCCAACCAACACTCCGCAAAGTACTCCGCCTGCAATCGTGATGACCAATGTCTGTAAAGTGCCAAATATAGTGATGCCTCCATCCATTGCAAAAGCAAGGGCAATACTGAAAGCAACTGCCGCGGCGCTATCATTGAACAGGCTTTCGGCTTCGACGAGCAAACGCAATCGCCCATGCACGCCGGCTTCTTTGAAAGTGGCGATGACGGAAACAGGGTCCGTAGCGGCGATCAAAACCCCGAAAAGGATCGCGCCCTGCCATTCCCATCCTGCGAGATAGTGCATCCCCGCCGCTGCAACCCCTGCTGAGAGTAAAACCCCAACAGTTGCGAAAGTCAGGATCACAGGCAGATCGCGGCGGAGTTCCTGCCATTTGATATAGATAGCGGCTTCATAAATTAGAGGCGGCAGGAAGATAGTGAAAATCAAATCCTTTGTAATTTCTATATCATCGGATGGAAATGGCGAGACTGCCAGAAAAATACCCGTCAGCATCAACCCGACCGTATAGGGGACTTTTAGCCGCCGCGCTGCCATTGCCACAATTGCGGCGATAAGAAGCAAGATTTCAATTCGTTCAATGCTGATAATCATGCGAGATTAGCTCTCTGGGAGGATTCAATACCTCAGTATGAGGCAACATGAGGTTAATGGCTGATGTATTACGACTTGAGAAATGATAACCGCTTTTGCCAGACATCATTCGCATATCTCCCAATCCAAATTAGATGAGTGTCTGACGGCACTTCGTAGAGTTCACAGGTCGCGACTTCGGCGGCGACTCGTTTAGCATTGCTGGGTGGTACGCTTTTATCATTGGGTGAATACATCACCAGGGTGGGCGCAGTAATTCCAGTCAGATCATCAACCCTGTGTTCAATATCATTCATAAAACCTGTCCCCGATTGGAACGTCCTTATCATGTTCTTTACGAATGCCAGATCGTCTGGACTCATTCGTTTCATTACTTCGTTTATATCAAGAATGGTTAATTCCTGCACGAGTGACTTGACGGTAAGGCTCGGAAAGAATCGTAAAGTCATGCGTGTCATTGCCCAGGTGAATTTTTCAGTACGCCCAAACACGAGACGCGAGAGCTTTTTTATTTGCTTATCCCACTCTGTGGCAACAGCAGACTCAAGAATAAGTTTACGCGTTCGATCCGGATGCCGTAGTGCAAAGGCAAGGGCAGTCGGCCCGGCCGCTGAAATGCCAATGATGCAAACAGTTGCTATGTCTAGCGTATCAAGTAACGCCGCAATCGCGTCGGCGGCTTCGTCAGCCGTTCTGCCAACATCGGAAGGGGTTTGGTCATATCCGGGACGTGAGGGCGTAAGCACTGAATAGCCGACAGTTGCCAATCGCTCATGCGACAACCGAGTATGGCGACTGCAATGCCCACCATACAGAACAAGGATGACCGGCCCTTCTCCTTCGAGCCGGTATTCGATGGGTCCTTTGGTCGTCTGGGCGATATTGAATTGCATAATTTTCTGCTCTTGTCCAAATGTGACACTTAAATGGTTTGTGTGATGTGGTAGCGCGGACTTTGCTTTTGTCACGTCTTTTTAAGGGCTAGCCAGAGAATTGTAATTCCCAGTAATACCCTCAAAGCAATACTAGGTATTGAAGCTGCGTTGACGATTGATTGTATGTATGCTTGGAAATCAACTATGGAACTAAGAAACATATAAACTACTAGACCGATAAGCACGGCACGGGATACTAGCGAAGTAGTAGATTCGCGCGCAGCCCATGCGCCAGGGATCAGAGATGCCACTCCAACTCCAGAGACTCTCAAAAGAAAATTCATTTGGTCGTTACCAACAATGCCCACTACTGACAGCATTTTTGATGGGAAAAATAGCAATCCAACAGCCGAGACAGCCAAAAGTAAAACGGTAAAGGTGATTATGTTCTTGAGTATCATTTTTTACTCTCCTTTTCTTCAACGACCTTGACCTCATCCTCCGTCAACCCATATAACTCATAAACGAGACGATCAATCATCCCGTCCATGGACTCCCTCTCCTGCGGGCTCTTTTTCGTCAGTGGTATTTTGCGGCGACACAAACCATTCTTCGCTCAAATCTTTCCATTCAGGGTTCATGGAATCGATCAACGCAATTTTCTTTGCTCTTAGCCAGCCTTTGATTTGTTTTTCGCGCTCCAATGCCGCATGGACACTGGAGGTTGTTTCGTAATAAACCAAAAATTGGATGTTGTATCTGCTGGTAAAGCCTGGGACGAGCTTGTTTTTATGTTCATGGACACGGCGCATGAGGTTGTTCGTCACGCCTGTGTAGAGCGTGCGAGATTTGTTGGTCATGATGTAGACATAATATTCCTTACTCATGTCTTCACCTGTCTATGTCATGCTGAGCGGCAGCGAAGCATCTCTACGACGATGTTAGAGACCCTTCGGTCGCAACGAGCGCTCCCTCAGGGTGACATGTCTTTAGTTACCTTCCACCACCTCGACCTCTTCCTCTGTCAACCCGTACAACTCATAGACCAGATTATCAATTTGTCTATCCGTGGATGCGAGACTCTTGTGCAATGCCAGCATCCTCTCCACCAGCGCGACCATTTTGTCATGGCGCGCTTTATCGGCAGGGTCGGAGAAGTTGATGAGACGAATTGGTATTTGCGAAAGGCTGAAAATAGTAACTTGCGGGAATGAACTCTTGAAATCAGAAAACATTATCTTCCAGAAGAACTCAATCAACTTAGAATTGAAAATACCAAGAATATAAAGTTCTTCTTCAATACTTCCAGCGCGAATTGTAAACAAATTGCCAGTTACTGCAATTGGTTCTCTGATTAGACTTGCCATAGGCTTTGTGCCAATTTGCCTTACCAAAATTTTATGTTGTGCAAGGTGCATATCAGCGTCCCATGAACCACCAGAACCTTTTGGTTTCTTGAACAACACATACTCAGATGGGTCGTTAGCCACGTATCTATTTACATCTGAGCCAGCAAGAATCGCGACATATTCATTTGATGTTTTTTTGTCCGAGAAATACTTGTCTCTATCACCAGTTATAAGTCCGCGATTAATTGTCGATATTTCGCTTAATTTCTTGAAGTCTTTATTTAGGCGAAGAATTAAGTTTGCGTTATCGTCAGTGATCAAGACGTTCCAGACCGCACCTGGCAACGAAGCAAGATACTCTTGCTTCGTTTCATTGTAGGTATTAAGGCTACTCGCAGCCTTATGATTTAATTGTGTTGTGGTTTGAATGTGTGCATTTTTTCTGCTTTCAGCACTATCTTCTCTTTGAACTACAAGAACTAAAGTGTGAACATCAGCATCTGCGAAGACTTTTTCATTTGCAACAGATATACTCCGAATAATGCATTTGCTCATTATCCAATTTCTCAACTTCTCAGCATACACATTGTTTAGAATTGTCGCAGGAACAATAAATCCATGTAATCCACTTGGTCGTAAGAGGGAAACACCAAGTTGCAGGAACATGTGGAACATTTCCATTTTATATTCTGCAACCAAATATTTTTTACGTAAATATTCAAGGATTTCTTTCTCTGTATTGTGCGGTTGTATCATCCTGTACGGCGGATTGCCAAATACTGCGTCAAAGCCACCTTGAGCAAACACTTGCGGGAACTCGGCTTTCCAATCAAAGGCATTCACTCGCTCGCGTTCCTCTTCACTCACCATTAATTGTCCCTCCCAATAATCGTAGCCGATCAACGAATTTCCACATTTGATGTTGCGTCCCAGGTCTGGCAGAATGCGCTCATCGAGATAACTCAACTGCCCAGGGTCTTCGATCACTTTCAGGAGCAATGAAAGTTTGGTCACTTCCACGGCTTGTGGGTCAATGTCCACGCCGTAGATGTTGTTCAATAAAATCTCTTTCTTCTTTTCCACCTTCAACTTCCAGCCGTCCTTGCCCTGAACCAAAACCGCGTTCTTCCCTTTCGACCATTTTTCAAAGTCGTTGTTCAAATACCAGTTCAAATGCCAATCGAGCAAATATTGATACGCGCCTAAAAGGAATGTCCCTGAACCGCAGGCAGGGTCAACGATTTTGAGTAACGCGGCTTGCGCGGGCGTCTTTCCCTCCAATAATTTGCCCAACGTATTGCTCACAATGTAATCCACAATAAAGGTCGGCGTATAGAACACTCCGCCCGCTTTGCGCACTTCGGGCTTTTCCTCCACCTTTGCATTTCCGCCCGCCGTTAATCGAATCACCTTGCCTAAGAATTGCTCATAAATCTGCCCCAAAATATCGGCGGGAATCTGCGAGAACACATATGGCGACGGATAATACAAATCCCTCAGAATGTCTTTCAGGACCTTATCGTCAATCTCTAAACGCGTGGTGAACGTGTCCGCGCGCCCGCGTCCTTTTTCCTCCTTGAAATGGAACAAGCCGGAGTTATAGCGTCTATCTGCTTTTTCAAGGAGTTTCTTTAATTCACCATAAATACCTTCGTGCTTTGCAACATTCTGTAATTGATTTTCGGATTCAAAGCCGCGATCTTCGCAGATGCGCAGGAAGATGATGCGGTCAATCGTCATTTGGACGGCATAGTTCAAATCCGCTTCGCTGTGGATCTTCTCCTTGTTCCGCAAAGCGATATTTCTCGCGAGCGTATCACGCCAGCCTTCGATCTCATCCAGAAACGCCTCATCAACTTCGGCTGTGCCTTTCTTCTTTATCGCCGTATTCGCAAATTTATCGAACCCGCCCTTCATCACCGCCTCATACGAAAAAATGGAAACGATCTCGTCCCATTTCTCGATGTAGTCGGTGTACTTCAACAGCAGTACGCGCCCCGTCTTCACCGAGTCGCTGACCTGCGGCTTGCTCCGGCATTCATATACCGCGAACTCTTCAAAGTCCGTCAGAATCCCGAGCGGCAGTTTTGCCGACCAGACGTAACGCCGCAATTGAAACGCAAATTCGGGGTTAGTCTCTATTTTGACGGAAGGCTTTTTCGCCTCCACAAAAAACTTGCGCTCCTTCCCGATCTTGAACGCATAATCGGGCGCCTTCTTCACGCCCTCTATTTCCAGCGAATCTTCATGGATAACATGTTTGTTCTCTTCGGAATATCCCAGCCTATTGAGAACGTCCCAACCCAACGCCTCAAAGAACGGGTCAAGGAACTCACGCCGTAACTGCGTCTCGTTATATCTCCCTGAACGATACGCCTCGCGATGTTGATCAAAACGTTCTACTAAACTTTTAACGCTGTCAGGTACAGTCATGGGCAAACCCATTCCTTATTTCCGAAACCCAAAAAATGAATGCCAACCAGGCAAGCATACAAGAAAAATGAATTCCTGACAAGTTCATTATGTGAAGCTATCATTACAATAATAATTTGATCTCGACCCTTTGCCACTTGCGAATTGAATTGACTAGGAATATTTTCCCACAATTTTTCAATTCTTCGACTCGGATCGTTCTTTCAGCAATTTGATTTGTCTCCAGCAAGTGCGCCCGGAACGTGCCTGCCAGTAATCCGCACGAGATCGGTGGGGTGAATAGCTTGCCATTCAGTTCCACAACGAGGTTGCCGATGGTGAATTCTGTCAGTTCGCCCAATTCGTTGTAGAGCAATACATCGTCACAGTTTGGGAAGTCATTCCGCGCTGATTCGTAGAAATCGCGATACGTGGTCTTGTGAAAAAGAAATACGTTACTTGAATCAATTGACCTCTTTGCAAGAATGGTTTTATACGCTCTCGGCGTCCTTCGCGAAGCATCCCCGTGAGACGCCGCCGGGGACGGCGGCTTGAGCACTTGGGTTTGATCTTCTGAAGGCTGAAAGGATTTCGCTTCCGAGTCCAACTTGCCATTCTTATCGAGCAACAAACGCATGCGTTGCGGGGAGGTGAATTGAGAAGAAATTTGAGCGAGATATGTTTCAATAATTTCTCTTAGGATTGGTGGTTTCGGTATGTCCCTCGAAGAGCTCTCGGGACTACTCAACCACCGTTGTTCGGATGAAATGGGAAAATCAAAATAATCTGCCGAGTCGGACATCCGCTCGATATGTTTCCCGCGCAGGAAAAATCCTTCTTCGGGGGTCCATAAAATGGTTTCGAGTAATGAGAATTCAGGCTGTCGCTCCGTCAGCACGCGCGCTTTGAGCAGGGCTTCGGCGTATTCATCCGCGCTGGTAGAATCCCACACGATTCCGCCGCCCACGCCATATTCGGCTGTTTGAGCCTCGCGGTCAATCAGCGCGGTGCGGATGGCGACATTGAATTTCGCTTTTCGTTGAGGGGAAATATAGCCGATGCTCCCTGTGTAGATTCTGCGCGGCGTCGTTTCCAGTTCTGAGATGATCCTCATCGTGCTGACCTTCGGCGCGCCCGTGATGGATGCGGATGGAAAGAGCGCAGTGAAAATTTCTGTGAGTGATGCGCGTGTCCTTGCTGTGACGGTTGATGTCATTTGCCAGAGTGTGGGATAGCGTTCGACGCAAAATAATTCTGGGACCCGTACGCTTCCAATCTCCGCGATGCGCCCTAAATCGTTGCGAACCATATCAACGATCATCACGTTTTCGGCGCGGTTCTTCTCCGAGGCTTTCAACCACTGTGCCTGCTCTTTATCTTCCATTGTTGTGTGCCCGCGCTTGACTGTCCCTTTCATTGGGCGACAGGCGATGGTATTCCCATCCAGTTGAAAAAATAATTCGGGCGACGCTGAGCAAATGACATAACGCCCCATGTCTATGTATGCCGCGTGGTTGTTCTGGGACTGTGCGAGATGGAGGAAGAAATCCCACGCGCTAAGGTTGAAGTCTGTTTGCAGCCGCATCGTGTAATTGACTTGATACGTCCTGCCATTGGCGATGTAATCTCTGATTTGGTCAATCGCAGAGTTGTAAGTTGCGCGGTCAATGGTTGGGAGCCAGTTCAATGTTTCTTTGACAGAGGCAGGCTTGGGCAAAGTCACAGGGCGAGGCGCGGGGTAGAGTCCAAACCAAAGATAAGGAAAATCCTCTCGCGCTCCCGAAAAGGCATCGGGACGATGTGAGCGGAGCGACGAGTTTTCTTCCAGGAGCGCCGCGCCGCCCTGAGCCCGTCGAAGGGCCGAAGCGCGGGTTCGCAGTATGGAGTCAAATGCGGGCGCGGCTTCGTAACTTAGAAACCCCGCCGCGTGCCATTCATTGGCTGCGATCAATTTTTCAATCTCTCGCAACGCAGGAAGAACGTCCTCAAGCTTTTGGGCAGTGATGACGCGATGTGGATCAGCAAAGTACAGCCACTGATCGTTTTCCTTCAACAGAACTTCGTTGATCTTGACCATCGCTCATATTTTACCCCGCTGACTCTCCGCTGTTTAAGCGGGATGCCGCTTTCACTCTATGCGATACTCGATCGCATACGCGGGGATGGTTATGCCCGAAATCGAAATGCTGATCTCGCGGGATTTGATTCCCGCCTCAGCAGGGATCATTTGCATGGCTTCTTTGGTGACGAGTATCTCGCCTGCTGCAGCCACGTCCTCTCCCATTTTGGAGGCGCGGTTGACTGGGTCGCCGAAGCAGTCTTCGTGTCCAATCATGAGGAGCTTGCCGTAATCAATTCCGCAGGCAATGTGAATATCGAGGTCGTCTGGGGTGAGTATATTCGCCGCGCCGAACGCGTGCTGCATGGCGATTGCCGCGCTCACCGCCGAAAGCGGATCGGGGAAGACCGCAAAGCAATTGTCCGCTTCGTATTTGATCATGCTCCCGCCATACGATTTAACGATGGGTTGCGTGGTCAACTGCATGCGCCGCACCATCGAAAGATAATGGACGATCCCGTACTTGCGCGTGAGCAATGAGAAGCCCGACATATCCAGCACGAAAACCGCGTACTGTGAGCCGAATTCCTTCCAGAGGCGCGTTTCTAATTTTTGACGTGAGCCGGGCTTTTCATCCTGCGAATATTCGAGGAGCAAATCTTGAAATTTTTTTGAGAGTTTTGTCGCCATAAGAACTCCATCGAACGTCCCACAGGTTTTATCAAACGATAGAGGCTTTCAGCCAAACCTGCGGGAAGATATTAGACATTATCGGAAATTATTTCGGGACGCTGATTCACGCAGAGAAACGCAGATTTTGTCTTTTTTATCAGCGAAATCAGCGTTTATCTGCGTCCAAATCAATGACTTTGACTTATTACCGATAAAGTCCATTAAACAAATAAAACTAAAACTCGCCCGCCTCTTCCGCCATGCGGACGATGCGCGGGGTGAACTTGCCAAGTATATCTACTAAATCGTGTTGCGCGGCGATAATGGATTCAATCGGTTTGTAAGCCTGAGGCGCTTCATCCAACCCGCCGCCAAGCAGGGTGACTCCGCGTTCTTTTAGATATTCATCCCGCGCCGATTTGCTGATGGAGTTCAATGCGGCTTTGCGACTCATCAAACGCCCTGCGCCATGTGAAGCGGACTCAAGCGACTCGCTCACGCCTCTCCCGCGCACGACATAGCCTGCATCGCCCATCGAGCCGGGGATTACACCCAGGACTCCCCTGCCCGCGGGAGTCGCACCTTTGCGATGGACGATGACATTTCTGCCATCGGGTAGTTTTTCATTCCACGCGAAGTTGTGATGATTCTCCACCACAGCGGCTTCTTTGAGTCCAACCGCTTGCGCCACGCGGTGATGAATGACGTAGTGATTTGCAGAAGCAAAACGTCCAGCCAGTTCCATCGAGAGCCAATACTCCTGTCCCTCTTCGGAGTCAAGCGAGAGCCATGCTAAATGCCTCACGTTTTTATCGAGATCGGGATGTAATTCCATGGCGAGTTTGCTATAACGGTCTGCAATCTTGAAACCCACACTGCGCGAGCCGCTGTGCGAAAGAAGCGCGAGATATTCGCCAGGTTGCAAATTGAACATTGGTTCACGCAAGCGAAATGTTCCCCATTCCACGAAATGGTTGCCTGTTCCGCTTGTTCCCAGTTGACGTGCGGCATTATCTTGCAGGCTCTTCAATAATCTTGTCGCCTCCCAGGCAGAGTCATCCAACACTTGATGATCCGCGCGCCGATCTCCTTTCCATTGCGCGCCCATGCCGAAGGCGGTCTGTTCCATCAACGCGTTTTCAAACATTCCCTTTTTTTGCCCAAGCAGGTGAGGGGATACTTCGTAGATCGAAAGTCTCATTCGGCAGGCGATATCAACTCCGACAGCGTACGGGATAACAGCATTATCAGTTGCAAGCACGCCGCCGATGGGAAGCCCGTAACCGACATGCGCGTCGGGCATCAACGCGCCAGCCACGCTGATTGGCAGTCGCATGGCACTGTCCATTTGCGCGATGGAACCTTCTTCAATATTTTCTTTGCCCCATATCGGGTATTCAATCGGGATTTCGCGCAACGCGTCATCAGAAACTTCGTCCTTTTGTGATAAGCGAATGCACTCTCGCGCGAGGTCCGCCATCGACGCGTCGGTGAGAAATGGACCGGGGTTTTGGCGAACAGCATCCAGCCGCGCCAGTATGGTGTCGCGGTCAATACCTTGATCCGCGAGTCCTTCTCCAATATTCTTTGCGATGCCGATAACCTTGCCATCGGGCCAGCCATGCAGTTTCAGTATCTTGCCTGTTAAGAGCGAGTCGCTGCTCATATCTCAATTATATCTTGTCATGCCATGTAGGACAATTTGGCGAATTGTCCTACGAAGAAAAAAACCTCGCGCAGCCGCTTCCACATTTAGAAATTCTAATCCACCGGCTCGTCGGTCACAACGCCATTCATGGCGACCTCGCTCAACGCATCCGCAGTGAATGAGACTCTCTGACCAACCTCAAGTTTGACGATTTCGAGTTTAGTAACGTCGCTGGTTTCGATGGGCCGTGCGACGAGCACGCAGGGCTACGCAACCACGGTGTATCACTCATACGCAAGAACTTCCCGTATCGTCAAGCGCGCTGCATTGCGCGCGGGCAAAATACTTGCAAAAGCAGACAAAGCCAGCGCCAAGCCGAGCCAGATCGCATATCCCAGATAAGTGAACACAACGTGGATGGGCGATTGAAACACCGCCAGGCTGACAATCGTCGAAAGCAGATATGTGAATGGAATTGACAGGACGACAGCCAGCGCGAACGAGATCATACCGATCACCACGCCCTCGGCAATCACGGTCCGCATTACGGCGCGGTCGTCCGCGCCGATGGCGCGCATGATGCCGATTTCGCGCGTGCGTTCCAGAACGTTCATGCCCATCGTACCCGTCAAGCCCATCGAACCGACGATGGCTGTCAATATTGCCATGATGAGAAGAAATACA